>NZ_JBZYWK010000016.1:0-111659 GCF_059115385.1 Occallatibacter sp. FHG110214_02
CCGGATATCGAAGCGATTATCGCATCCGCCTGGGAATGACATCAGCAGCGCTAAACCATTAGGCGGCCGAGGATGCAACTCGCTATGCCTCCACCATCACGCTGTTGAGCGCTGCATCCATGTGCATGAGCGCCTCGGAAGGCAGCGATACGCCGATAGCGCGAACATTGTCCGCGATCTGCTCCGGGCGGGAGGCGCCAATGATTGCCGATGTTACCTCGGGGCGACGCAGCACCCAGGCTAGCGCCATCTGCGCCATGGTGAGCTTCAGATCTGCGGCAATCGGCTTCAGTTGCGCCACAGCTTCCAGCAAATAATCGGACCTGTAATGGCGGCCTGCAGTTTCCATAAACAGATTCATCTGTTCGCTGGTTGCACGACTATCGGGTGGCGGCGGTTGGCCCGGAGTGTACTTTCCGCTAAGCACGCCGTGTGCGAGCGGAGAAAACGCAAGGGTACCAATTCCGTGGCGTATACATGCCGGGAAGACAGTTGCCTCAGGCTTGCGCCACAGCATGGAATACTGTGGCTGGCTGGATGTGAATGCCGTGAATCCGCCCCCTACGGCAATCTCCGCGGCTCGATCAATCTGCTCGGCGGTCCACTCGCTGAAGCCGATAGCCCGCACCTTGCCCGAACGCACTGCTTTATCCAGTGCGTGTAATGTCTCTTCGAGAGGCGTGTCCGAATCGTAGCGATGGCACTGATAAAGATCAACGGTATCGACGCCCAGCCGTTTAAGCGAATTGTTTAACTGTTTCTCGATCTGCACAGCGGAAAGACCGCGATCGGGCTCATCTCCTACGGGGAAAAAGAGTTTCGTGGCGATGAGGTAACGGTCTCGTGGAAAGGCTTTGAGCGCTTCGCCCAGAACCCGTTCGGCGCTGCCTGCGCCATATTGGTTAGCGGTATCAAAGAGCGTGATCCCGTGGTCCAATGCGGCATGGATACACCGGATCGCCTGGTGGTGTTCGATTCCACCGGCCACCGTCAACCATGTGCCAAAGCTCAATTCAGAAACCGTGAGCGGCCCACTGCCTAATCTGCGTTCTTGCATATCTCACCTTTGCCGCCGGGATTCTTTAGTGCTCATCGGGCTTTCCGTATGTGGGGTCTGTGTCGTGGGCCTGGCTGCGGAACTGGGAAGCTGACGCCAGGCGCTGTGCTTCGGCTGCCGCTTTCTCCGCCTCCGTGTTGCGGCCCAGCTCGCGTAGCACACGGGCCTCTATCGCGTGCAGCGCGCCGCGTTCGTCGGGATAGCCCGCATCGAGCGCCGGAGCCAGATAACTGAGCGCCTCAGCGGCATTGCCGGTGTGTGCCAGTGCGCTGCCCAACTGCACACGAGCCGCCGCGTCAGATGGTGCATCTGCAATGAGCTGCCGCAGCCATCGGAGCGCCTGATCGTAATCGCGGCCGCTCATGGACAGCGATGCCAGCGTGCGCAGTGCTTCAACTCGATGAGGATCAATCGCCAGAGCCTTTTGCGCGGCGCGTCGGGCATTTTCGGCGTCGCCAAGCCGCATATATGCTTCGGCCAGTCTATCCAGAAGCGACGGATCTTCGGGCCGCGACTTCAACGCTTCTTCATACTGCACGCGAGCTGCGGCCGCGTCTCCTTGCATGCGTAACAACACATCACCGCGCAACTGATGGAAAGCGGCCTCATCCTTTCCGGCCTTCAACCGGGATGCGGCATGTTCGGCTTCATTGGAATAACAAACTTCGAGCCAAAACCCGGCGGCAAACTCGTCGATCTTCAATCCACGTTCCAAGGACGGAATCGCGCGGGCGCAATCGCCGGTCCTGGCAAAAGCCACGCCCTGCCAGAGCCAGGCGGTGTCGTCGTCCAATCCTGGACGCGGCAGTGCGATCAACTTTTCCCATCTGCCTTCCGCATACAGATCCTTCGCCGTAAAACCTTTTCCTTCTGCTGAGGGAGTGGAAGCGAGCGGGCAGGTTTCGACGGCACGCAGACAATTCTGAAGGGCTTCACTTGGCTGAGTGGCTCCTCTAGTGGACGCAGGTGAGAGCACGTGCCGCCACAACAGAAGAGCATTTCGGAGTTCCGTCGGGGATCGCGCCGCGAGCGTTCGCAATCGCTGTTCGGCTTTCGGCCAGTTCCGGTCCACGGCTGCTAGAAGTGCTTCAAGCTGCAACGTGTCGGTATCGGGCGAAACGTGGTCCTGCGCGGCGCCGTCCTGTTGCATATGGCGCTGTGCTGTCTTCAGGCTCTCCAACGCTTCCGCGTGCTTGCGAAGCTCCAGTTGGGCAATTCCCAGCTCGCCCCAGATTCCAGGCTGCTCTGGATCGACAGCGGCAGATTGCTCCAACAGTGACTCCCTGACTGCGCTGCCCTCAGCATGGCTCGCAGCCTCGACGCGCCCAGCCACAGCCTTGCCGCGCTTTGTCGTTCGCAGCGTCAAGCCCAGAAGCCTGTAGCGTTCCAGGCAGTAGCTGGCCCATGCTTCCAGAAAACGCTCCGATCCCCCTGATCGCGCAATCCCTGCTTGTAATGCCTCCGCTGCCACCGGGAAGTTATTGGATGAGGCGGCTGCGTCGGCAAGATACAACTCCGCGACCGCATCATGGGGCTGCAAGCGGCACGCCATTTCGAGCGGAGCAATCGCATCCTGAGCCGCACCGCTGTGAAACAGGTCCTCGCCCAGCAAAAGGTTGGCCTGATAGTTGCGGGGAGACTCTTGTACGATCTTCCGCAAAATCGGAATCGAATGCGCATAATCAGACTGATCGTGGTATTCAGTCGCCCTTTTTAATTGAGAAGCTAAATCGTCTTCGGCGCACACGGCCTGCGCGATTGCGAGGGACAGAAGCGCATACAACCACGCCGAGGCGGCCAATCGTCGCTTTATAAACCGGCTGTTGCCCACGCCTGCGAATTTACCGCTCAATTTGCCAATCATCTGGCTGCCTTCCCATGGAGAGAGCCTGCGTCGCGGATTCTATCAAGACAATCGCGCAAATGGCCCAGTATGAACGTCTGTGAATCGCTCACGATGGGCTTTGCCAGGATGGCGATGCGGCTGGAGGTTGTTGAAACTACCCGATAACGTCTCTCAAATTCTCCAGATCTTCACTCAACTTCTTCAGGTCCTTACTCAATTTCTCCAAATCCTCGCTCAGATTGGCAACCACGTGGCTCATTCGTGTGTGTTCATCCTCTAGAAAACGCGATCCTCCTCTATGCCGGTGTGCTTTTGGGGGAACGGATTCTGGAAAAGAATGCGGCTTTACTCCCTTGGCGGCAGAAGCGCCCATGTGTGCACGACTCTGAAGAGAGCCACCGCCTTTTGCTCGTCCCAATTCTGCGGCGTGCGTGTTGGAGCGATACTGCAATTTTGAAATAGCATTTAAAACTTTTGTTCTGTTTTCGTCGGAAACGCCGCCCGCGCCGTTCACAACACGCGACACCGTTGCGATTGAGACGCCTGCTAACCTGCCGACATCTTTTATCGTGCTTGACATCACGCTCTGTCCGAAACGTGGGTAGGTGTGTTCATCAACCGCGCCTCACAGTTCGAAGAAAGGCAGCCCACTCTTCGTCTCTCCACCCCGCATCGAACCAAAGCATTGCATTTTCACTCTTCGCTCCTAAAGCATTTTCGGAAAGGGGGTAGACCGAAGCCTCCATCGCTGAGTGGATTTTTCTTAAGCAAAATCCACTCAGCGGATCTTAAAAATTCACATTATTTCCGAAAATGCCTTAAGAACTCGACAAAGTCTCCTTCAACCGCTGCACCAAAAATGCCTGCAGAGCCTAAACAGCTTCCTCAGCGGTCGGCGTCAACGTAAGGGTTATGCTCTGCTCTCCCAAACGCGGGTGCTTCGCGGTAAGCCGTACTTTACCTGCTTGTTCACCAGCCCGAATCCAGACTGCTCCAGTGCCGCCCACAAGTGCGAACGGATTATCCCCAATCAGTTTTGCAGGACCTTCCAGGGCGAAGGTTATGGGATCATCCGCGTAGGTGCGCACGGCGCCAAATTCATCCGTAACACGCAGGACAATTCGCGTCACATCTGCCCCATCTGCGGCAAGCTCAAGATCATCGGGCAGCAACAGGAACTTGCTATCGACTCCTCGGCCCGATAGTGACTTTGAAATGACCGTCTTTCCGTTCAGATAGCCGTCGATGCGCAGATCGCCCCACCCATCACGGTATTTGCTCACATCGAGAAGGAACGGCGGATATTTCAGGTGCTCAAACTCGACGCGATCCGGATCAAGTTCTGCCAGGAGTAACCATGGATTCCCCTCAACGCTGTCAGCACGCGTGAAGATTTTGAGATGGTCGCAGTTCGAACAGATCACGGCCTTGGTAAATCCGACAGACTCGTCGCCGCGCGCCCAATGAAAGGCTGGCTCAAGCACGATCTCCTCGTCGGGATCGCACTGCGATTTGTAGAATCCCGCCGCAGGCTTTGGTTCCCGAAAGATGTCGGTCACACCGTGATAGCAGATGCGGTCGCCCGATCCGAAATTGGCATGCGTGTTGTAATCGAAGGCGCACCAGCCAATGCCACCGGCATATTGCGGGTCCGATGCCAATTGGTTGTGAATTCGGGCATGGCGCAGCGTGTGCTCGCGTTGGCGCTCGTTATCATCGGTTGTCTTGGTGGGAAATGTGTGGCCCACAAATTCCGTATTCAAATAACGTGGATGATTCGGCTTCTTCAAAGGAAATCCAAAATCATTCACAGTAAAGACGTCCTCAAGAAATTCAGATTCCTGAAAATTTCGAATTCCACCTGTAGGCCGGGTGCCGTCTAATGCGTGCGCCAAGGCATTGGTTCGCATATAGAAGCCATGGTCGTCTTTTGATTCGTTAATACGCACTCCCCACAAAATAATCGATGGGTGATTCCAGTCGCGCCGGATCATTCGACCGACATTGTCGATAGCTATCAGCTTCCATGCCTCGTCACCAATATGCTGCCAGCCGGGAATCTCTTCCAGCACGAGTAGTCCGATCTCATCGCAGCAATCAAGAAAGTGGCGCGATTGCGGGTAATGCGATGTGCGCACAATATTGCAATGGAGCTTATGACGGAGGATTTTGGCGTCCTGGCGCTGTGCGCGCGCAGGCATTGCCTGTCCGGCAAACGGGAAGGTCTGATGCCGATCCAATCCGCGCAGCTTGATGATATTTCCGTTGAGTGAGAAGCCGTGATCGGTGAAGACAGCTTCGCGGAAGCCAATGCGACGGGTGTCTTCATCAATCACACGGCCGGAGAGAAGCAGCCGTACATGAACCGTGTAGAGATGGGGATGTTCGAGGCTCCAGAGTTGAATACCAGCGAGATGCGTGAGCGAAACTACCTGGCGCGCCGGATCGTTTGCGGTTTCCACGCTGGCATAAACAGGCGCGCTCGTTTCGGGATCGATCTGAGCGGATGAATCTCCCGGCTTGGCTGCCTGCTGCGCAATCTGATGTGTTGCTTTGCTTACAACCTTATCGCCGTCGCGAAGCTCCACCTCCAGCGCGAGCGCTCCGTGGCCGGCGGTTTTTCCTGCTACAAATACATCGACATCCAGAGACGGGTCGCCGCTCAGCACATCCTTGGCATGGGCGAAGATGTTATCGATGTAAGTGACAGGAACAATGCGCAGCGCGACCTCGCGATAGATCCCGCCAAATGTCATGTAATCGATTTCGTAGCCGAACGGAGGTATATCCGAACGTTCCGTCGAGTCCAGTTGCACAACGAGCACATTCTCCGCTTCGTAGCGAAGATGCGGCGTGAGCTCAAAGGAAAATGGTGTGAATCCACCTTTGTACTCTCCTAAAGGAACGCCGTTAATCCAGACCGTAGACGCGGTCATGGCTCCTTCAAAGTCCACAAATACGCGCTTTCCCTGTGCACTCTTGGGCACTCGGAAGCGCCGCCTATAAGTGGAGACAAACTCGTATTCTTTGTCGTCGAAGTCATGCCAGGGCAGCTGGATGTTGGCGTGGGGGATAACAACGCGCTCGAAGTCTGAATCGTTGAATTGTGGAGACTCAGCACCATCGACTTTCGCGGGGCGATAGCGCCAACCGCGATTCATGGGCAATATGGACCTGCCCGGCGCAATCCGCTCCTCTGCAAATCCTGAAGCGCCAGGCAGGACAACACCAGCCAATATTGTCGTACCAGTCGTCTTGATAAACTTGCGCCTGTCCAAAATGTTGGTTCCTCTCTCCACTGTATTTTTTGCTGTGAGCCGGGGCTTGAGTTGCTCACCACAACAACGACCGGCATAGAGTCAACGCCATGTACGGTGCGGCCCATCCATCTCAATGGACAGGCCGCATGGGATTTAACTTCACATAGCCAGTTTTTAGAAACTCAACTTCAACCCTCCCTGCATTACGCGCGGCGCGATGGGACCGATGGATGTGATCTGCCCAAAGCTGCCGTTACTGGGAGTGGCATCCGTATTGGGTGTGCTGAAGCTGGTGTGATTGAACGTGTTGAACATTTCCCAGCGGAACTGGAGTCCATACCTTTCATGAAACTTCCAGTTCTTGATGAGGGCGGAGTCGGCAGAGTTGATGTGCGGACTGATGTACATGTTGCGTCCGGTATTGCCAAACGTGCCGGGAGCATTCGGCTGGAAGGCAGCCCTGTTCACATAGTGATTCAGCCAGTTGGACCGGCCGCCCTGGTGCACATTCGGCGATTGGCCTGTCACGAAGTCTGCGCGATCATGGTATTGCAATGCACCAGAGTTGTTGCTGCCCTCTCCGCCAGAGATGCCGAATGGCTGACCCGACTGAAGAGTGTAGATGGAGCTTATCTCCCAGGTTCCCAGTATGTGCCTGAGGATAGGGTTCCAACCTTCGAGAGACGGCGAGGTGTAAATGAAGTTGGTGGTGGAGATAAGCGGCACATTCAGGTCCGAGATGCCGCGGTTGTAGCGGAGGTCGAACGGATTGGTTACGCCCGGATAGGTGCCGCCGAGTGAAATATCGGCGTTGGACGCAAGGTCAAGTACCTTGGACCAGGTGAAGTTGGATTGAATCTGGAAGCCGTGCGACATGCGTTTGTCGAAACCAACTTGCAGCGAATGATATTGCGATGTTGCCGCGCTGATGTCGGTTAGAAGCTGACCTACTCCCACAGGGCCGTACTCCACACGCACATTGTTCACGCCTGGATTCCGGTCGACAATGATGGCCTGATGGTAGGACTCGCTTCCGATATAGGCAATATGCAGGGCAAGATTGTCCACGAACTGCTGCTCGACCGACAAGCTCCAGCTTTGCGTCATGCCTAGCCGGAAATCGTTCGAGAATGTTGCCAGAAGGTCCATGGGAGTCTGAAATTGCGTATTTGTCGGCGGTTTATAGCCGAGCGATGCAAAGGGTGGAAACGGGCTTACTCCGCTCGGGGTAGATGCCCACGGGTCCTGCAGATTTACTGCGTTGGTTGCAACTCCGTTGATGACGTTGGGCGTATTTCCATTGACGATGAATGTGGGGCTGAATGGTGCAAGGTCCGCCATGTGGTTATAGGACGCATACTGCAGTGGACCGGTGAACAGGCCAAAGCCTCCGCGAATGGCGGTGTGGGAAAGGAAGCGGGGTTGCCAACTAAACCCAATACGCGGCTCCCAATATCCATACGATGTGGGCATGAGGGCCGAATCGACGCCCTTGTCACCGGGGAAGACTACGCCCAGAGGCGCGTTCGGATAGAGCGTGCTTTGCTGTCCGGGATGAAAAGCCGCGCCGCGGCCTCCGGTCGAGGCTGGAGGCAGGTTCGGATCCCAGCGCAGACCCAAGGTCAGCGTAAGATTCGGCTTGACGTGGTATTGGTCCTGCCCATAGAGGCCAAGCTGCCAGCCCTTTACGCTGGCGATCTCTCCCGCGCCCTGCTCGTAGGTGCTGACATAGCCGAGAAGGTAATCGGCCAATCCGAATCCGGTGTACTGGCCGTTAAAGCTGATGATCGGAGTTGTGGGGTAGTCGGTGTTCTCCTGCGCAAACTGCTTGTGCACATCGACGCCGGCCGAAATGGTATGCTTCCCGACTGTTTTGGTGAACTGGTCCGAGAGGCCCCATGTATAGCGGCGCTCGGCCACCGGCTCATCCCACTGCGAGCTGAACCCGTTGCTCACTCCGATGCCTTCCAGGTAGCAGTGGCCGGGAATTTCCTGGACGTTGATGTAGCGGGACCAGCAAACCGGGTCCCCGTTTACGTCCAGCGACTCCGCGGAGTCGCTGATGCTCATCTGGCTGTAGTAGACGGAAATGTTGTTGACGGTTGTGTTGTTGATCGCCCAGTTGTGATTTAACACTTCGTTGTAATACTCGCCGGGCTGGTCATCCTGAATAGCCATCAGGTTGCCTTTGATCGAGCCGCCAATCTGCTGGTAGTACTGGATGAAGCTGCGCAGGAACAAACGCTGTTTGTCGTTGATGTTGTAGTCGAGTCGCGCCGTTCCTTCGTCGTAGTGTGTCTTGATCGATGGTCCGAGGTAGTTCACTTGCCCGGTCGCCGGGTCCTGCCCGAGAGGAAGGGCTGTGGTCGCAATGGTATAAGCTGCTTTGCTGAAGAGCGACGGATCAACCTGATTAGGTTTTCCGTCTACGGTGGCAAAGGGCGCGCCCAGCGCAGTGGGAACAGCGCTGAAGTCTCCATTCAACATAGCCTGCGTGGGGGTATAGGTGTTATTGGCCGACGCCGCAGAGGACGCGCGCGTTGCCTGGTAGTTCGCGAAGAAGAAAAGCTTGTTTTTGAGAATAGGCCCGCCGACATAGCCGCCGAACTGATTTCTCTTCAATGGGTCTACTGCGTGAGAAAAGAAGTTGGCCGCGTTCAGATCGTTGTTGCGGAGAAACTCGAAAACTCCGCCATGCAGGGCGTTGCTGCCTGACCTGGTCTGAATGCTGACCACGGCGTTCGGAGAAAAGCCATACTGCGCATCGAAATTTGTGCTGATGACCCGGAACTCCTGGGTTGCGTCCGCATTGGGGAATGGCGCAGCCAATAGCTGATAGGGGTCCATGTTCGAGGCGCCGTCCAGCAGATAGTAGGTGCTGCCTTGCCGGCCGCCTCCGGATGAAGCGCCGGTCTCGTTTGGAAAGGAGTTGGACGTTTGCAGCCATCCGCCGCTGGTATTCAGCACATTCGTGGTGCCTGTCGTCAGCAGCACCAGGCTGGATGGATCGCGTCCGTTCAGTGGCAATTCTTCAACAGACGCCTGATTGACTACGGAGCTCAAGTCAGCCGTCGTGACATTGATCAGCTCGGCATTCGCCGTTACTGTTACGGTCTCCATCGCATCTCCCACTTGGAGGGTGATGTTCAGAGTCCCAACCTGGCCTACTGTCAGCGTCAGGCCGGTCTGCACACTCTTGCGGAATCCTGCTTTCACGACCGTTACCTTGTATTGTCCCGGAAGCAATTGCGATACGGAATACAGCCCCGAATCGTTTGATTCGACTGTTTCCTTGTAATTGGTGCCCACATTCTGGACTTGCACCTGTGCTCCAGGAATCGCTGCTCCTGACGAATCACTCACAACACCATTCAATGTTGCGGTAGTCACCTGAGCTAGTGCAGCGGTCGAAAACAAGATGCACATTAAACCCAGGAATAAAAGCTGTTTTGCATTTGGCCTCATAATCTCCCCTCTTTTTCAACTGGTGTTGCGACTGATCGTTCTCGTCTGCGGCAAAAGTACTCAAGCCATACTCGGGCATTCAATCCATCTGAGAGAATCAACTCCTTGCCCGAATCAGCCGTATTACCTGTTTGCTATCGGTTCAGCTTTCATCAACCACCCTGCAAGCGCCGCCGTTGTTTGGGTATCCATCGAAGTTTTCCGCCGGCACCGGCAATCTCCATACATCAGGCTCCGTAAATCAGGACCCGCAACTGGTGGAACGAACCCACCCCATGCGACACTCTGGATTAAATGTAATCGCTTACATTTAGAACCCAGAGATTTGTAATCCTGTACATCAGCGACTGTCAAGCAGAAAAGATTTTTTGTCTGGTTATGCCGAAAATACCATCTTGTAAATTACATTAATTTGTTTATTTTTATATACTTACGTAGAAAACATCTGCATTTTTCAATCGGACAATATGGCCATTCAACAGTTTTTAATAAGGCTTGCGCAAGTTAATGTACACGATTACATTCTTGGCAGGAGCTGATTGTATGAGTCTGCGCAGTCTTGCTGTTGCCCTTCTTGTTTTGACTGTTCTTCCACGGATTTTTGCCGCAGAGGCTCCAAAGCTTGTGGAACAAAATGGCCGCTACGCTTTCCTAGTGGACGGCCATCCGTTTCTGATTCTCGCGGGCCAGGTTCACAATTCAAGCGCCTGGCCGAGCGAGCTGCCGCAGGTCTGGCAATCGATTGCCGCACTGCATGCCAACACCGTGGCGGCTCCCGTCTACTGGGAGCAGTTCGAGAGCCAGCCGGGCCATTTCGACTTCAGCAATATCGATCAGATCGTTGCCGGCGCACGCGCGCACAAACTACATGTAATCTTTCTATGGTTCGGCACCTGGAAGAATGGCAACATGCATTACGCGCCCACGTGGGTAAAGAGCGACACCAGGCGCTTCCCGCGAACCATCCGGCAGGATGGCGAACCAATCGATGTCCTGTCGCCGCTCTCGCGCAACACGCTCGATGCCGACAAGGCAGCGTTCACCGTGCTGATGCGCCACCTCAAGGAAATCGACGGCGAACAACACACCGTTCTGATGGTGCAGGTAGAAAATGAGTCAGGAAACATCGGCAGCGTACGCGACTTTTCTGAAGAAGCAAACCGCGCATTCGCAGGCCCTGTTCCCGCCGACCTTCTCTCCGCGGCGCACAAGCAGCCCGGAACCTGGAGCCAGGTCTTCGGCTCGGATGCAGATGAAGTCTTCCAGCTCTATTACCAGGCAAAATACATCAATGAAATTGCAGCAGCGGGCAAGAAGGAATTTGCCATTCCCCTCTACATCAACGTCTGGGTGAGCTATCCAGTTGCAGAGCTGCCACAGCGGCAGGTGCCTGTTCCGGGAATTCAATATCCAAGCGGAGGAGCCGTTCAGAAATTCGTCGGGTTGTGGCGGGCACTTGCGCCTTCCATTGACATGATTGGGCCGGATATCTACAGTGACGATTCCAACTTCGTTCAGAGTCTGATTCGTGCCTATCACCGGCCTGACAATCCGTTGTGGATTCCAGAAATCAGCCGTAGCGACGGTTTTGCAAAGCTCTTCTTTTATGCGCTCGGAGAGGACGCGATTGGTTTTTCGCCGTTCGGCGTGGACCAGACGGGATGGAACATCCTTGGCGATGAGCCATGGAAGGCGCATGCGAATAACTTCGCGCTCATTGAGCCCATGAGTCGCGAAATAGCGCAGTTGGAGTATGACGGCAAGCTGAAGACCAGCGTGGAGGAGTTCGGACACGCCCAACAGCAACTGGATTTTGGAGACTGGCAAGCCGATGTTGCCTTCGGGTTCCCTCAGCCCGATGGACGAAGGGCTCCCGGCACCAAGGACGCTCACGGAGCGGCCTTGATCGCGCAGCTTGGTCCAGACGAGTTTCTGATCACCGGCATCGATGTGAGCATAAGCTTTCATTTGCCGGGGAAGCTGCCCTGGATCCACAGCGAGATTGTCTCGGCAGAACAGGGCACCTATGAAAACGGCGTGTGGAAGCCGCTCCGGCTTTGGAACGGCGATGAAACGGATCGCGGTTTATGCTTCCACCAGGCTCCAGAGGTCGTGCGCGTCCGTCTGGAGAGATTTTGACACCTCTGACATTTCAGAAATATCCGGGAATGGGAGCTTTTGAAATCAGCCGCCGCAACGGCTTCGGTGCCTGCGATAACACAAGATGAGGAACAGATCAGGAAGTGAACTCCCCCTTGATCACCGCTCTCAACAGGTTTCTTGACCGCATCCGGTTGAAGTTGCCGATACTATTAAGAGGATTCTTCTTTCAGAGGTAGCTGTGTCGATCCGAAGCGTGCACGAAATTGCTAAGTTAGCTGGCGTCTCCAGTGCAACCGTTTCGCGCGTCCTCAATGGATCAAACCTGGTCACGGAAGAAACAGCCCGGCGTATTCAAAAGATCATCGACGATCTGCATTTTGTTCCAAATAACAGTGCAATTCACCTCAAAAACGGCACCAGCAATATCTACGGAATCATCATTCCCGACCTGACAAACCCATTCTTCACTGAACTGGTCAAAATCTTTGAGGAGGTGCTGGTCGAGAATGGCCGGGAGCTTCTGGTTTCTAATACCGACTTTCATCCAACCAGAATGCAGCACTCGATTCACCGCATGTTGCTGCGGCGTGTGGACGGAGTAGCAATGCTGGCTTCGGAATTTGAAGCTGCGCCATTGGAATCGTTGGTCCGAAACAGGATTCCGGTGGTTACGGCGGACCGCAACCACACAGCAAACGGCATGAGCGACGTCGCGGTGGATTTTGCCGGAGGAATGGCGCAGATTGTTGCACACCTGAAGCAACTGGGCCATCGTCAGATCGGGTTCATCGGAGGATCTCCGGGACTCGTCACTTCCAGGATCCGCAAGGAGTCCTTTCTTCATGCGCTGGTGAATCAGGGGCTGTCTTCAGCGGAGGGCTGGATTGTGGACGGAAACTACCGGATCGGCGGTGGTTCCGAGGCGATGAATGCGATTCTTTCACAAACACAAATTCCGACAGCGGTTGTCACTGCAAACGATCTCACTGCCATCGGCGCGCTGCGTGCCGCGCGTGAGCATAGACTGCGAATTCCGGACGATATTTCGATTGCCGGCTTCGATGACATTGAAATGAGCGGCGTCGTTTACCCGCCATTGACAACTCTGCGCATTTCCCGAAAACAGTTCGCCGATATGCTACTGGAAGCGTTGAGTACAGCGGACAGGGACCTGACAAAACCGGGACGTCAGTTCACAGTACCAACCGAGCTCGTGGTTCGTGAATCGACCGGACCTGCACCAGTTCATGCCGCAGGTCACTCTGCATAGAAGCCATCGCAAAATCGAAGGAACACGTTAATTAAATACAGGGCTTATGTAAATCAGCTTATAGGGTTCGAGTCCCTGACCACCCACCAGGACTTGCCGTCCAGGCAACTGCGCGCTTTGCGCGCCTTCCGCTTTTGTGGGGCTCCCGGTGGTCGCCATTGAGTTCCAATGGCCCGGAGCAGGAGCTCCAATCTTCCCGAAAATTCTAAAGTCGTCCTCTAAAGATCCCTATTCCTTTGAGATCTCATACTCCCTCATAGAAACAAGTGATTTGCTTGTAAATAATTGTATTGATTACAGATTTCCTCTTGTTTCCATTGCCCGCATATTTGCGTCCTGTTCCCTAAAAGATGTCGTACAACGGAAGCTCCGTTGTACGACATCTTAGGGGTACCAAGTCTTTCGGCAATCCAGGAGCGTTCAGTTCGGGCAGGCTACGCTATCTGGAAGCGCAGCCTGGTCGCACTATCAGGTTCGCTCTGTTCGCCTCGCATGAAAATGCACCGTGGCTATTTAGTCGCCGTTTGCACGATTGACACTGGCCCCAGAAGCCCGGATGGGAGCAGCGGAGAATCGGCGTGGTATGGGGTGATGTCTGCGAAGGTGTATTTTGTTGCGCCCGGTTGTTGGTCGCCAATCAGGCGATTCACCCATGCGTTGGTGACCTTGACGGTGATTGTGTTGACGCCCGGCTTTAGGGCATCTGTTGCATCCACACGATACGGTGCATGCCACACGACTCCCAGTGATTTGCCGTTGACCTGCACATCGGCCAGGTTTTTCACATCGCCAAGATCGATCCACATCCTAGAATCCTTGCTAAACCAATCCTGCGAGGCCTGAATGGTATTGGTATAGGTTCCCGTGCCGGAGAAGTACTTTACACCTGCATCGGAGTTGTCAGACCAGGATGAGAGCTCGTCCAGAGTAATTGAAGACGGCGCTCCCCGGTCCGGCTGGAAGCTTAACGTCCAACGCCCGTTGACGGTAGCCAACTGCGACTCCGTCTTCCCGGGAATTGTGTGTGCTGTTTCCCTGGTGGCTTTACGGAAGACTACAAATGTTGTTCCCCAGGGCTCCAGGTGTATGGGAATGGTGGTGCGGCCATCGGCGATCTTATAGGACACGCTCTCTGACTTGCCTGTTTCGGCGCGCCACAGTTCGGGAGCCTTGCCGGTGACACGGAAGCTGGCATCGACGCTGACTTCATGACCGCCGCGATTGTCTACAAAGTAGAGGTCGCCATCTGACAGCTTGCGGTGCACGAAAAGCAAGCGGCTGTTGTTCTGAGGGTTTGAGTAGTCAAAGTCGGGTTTGAGATTGAGCGCGGCAAAGACGTCCTTCAGGTCTTGCCCGGCATACACAGTGCCCTTGCCGACCTTGTGCACACCCGAGCCATCGCCGAATAACTGCTCGCTCAGCTTCGCAAATTCCGCCTGGTCATCGGCAAGGCTTGGATCGTCCACTGGCTTGGCACCGGCGACCACTGCGCCATCGGTCACGAGTTTGTGAATGGCGCGCAGAACGGGCAGAGACATGTGCCGGCTAAAAGGATCGAGGGCGAGCACGCGATAGTTCGTTCCGCTGGGCGTTTCGATGCGGCCATTGATTGCCTTCAGCTCATGAATCAGCCCGTCGGCGTTGATGTAATCGAAAGCATAGCCTGCGGGAATGTCGGGAGACTTATCCCGGAAGATGGCGGTAAGGTTGGAATCCTCTCCGTAGAAGTAGACTAGGTCCGCGCCGAAATGGCCCTGTTGCAGCATGTAACTGCTACGCGACAGGTAGTCCACCCAGGGACGAGCCTGCTCTGCCCATGTCTCATTGCGATTGAACCACTGACCGCAGGGGCCAAGCGTCATTCCAGGGGCCTTATCCACCAACGGCTGATGAGCGGAATCGTGAATGACGAAACGATTGATGCCGTTGAGCAATTCCTGGTCGGCAGTGGGCTTGAGAGTTGCCGGTGACCAGGCCCAGGCGTATTTGGAATCGCAGGTAGTGAGAGACTCCGCGGCGGCGAGGTTTTGCCCGTAAATATGCGCTACAGACGCTGATTCCCGATCATCCGCGTTGAGGCCATAGCTTTCCTTGTCTTTGCTGGCGTCCAGTGTCTGGGTCCACATTGCGCTCATGGGGATTTCGTTGAACTTCTTCACCTCCATCCCATCTGCGATAAGGGCACGGCCACCTTCGTGTGACTCGCCGTAATGCTCCATGCCCCGTTCGTGCAATGTAGCCTCCAACTGGCCGTAGTGTTCGGAGGCGACGAGGTCTGCAATCGTCTTGCGGAAGTCCCACAGGAATTTGTCGCTGGCTTCCGCGCTTTCGACAACGCGGCCAGCAAGAACGGGCATCCATGGCAATGGGTCGTATCCGCGCAGGCGCTTAAACTGGGTGAGCATGTTATCGGTCCAGTTTTGCGGACCGGCTTCCCAGCTATCGCTGATTACGTAATGGAGTCCGCGTTTGCCTATCAGTTCCGGGCCGACGGCGTTCTTGTAGCTGTCGAGGTAAGTATCCATGTACTTCTTAACGAAGCGCCTGTCTAACTTATCGACTTCAAGACCGGTAGCTTCGGCAGGGGCGGGATGGTTGGTAATTCCAAGTAACGAGTAGCCGAAACGAATCACTTCCCAATCGCCTGCGGGCGGAACCCAATCCAGCGTTCCGTCGGGACGCATTTTGGATGTCAGATCAATGACGTCTCCTTTGGCGATTACGTCCTCCGGAGGAATGGGCTGCGTGGCGAGAGCATAGTTGTTCCACTCCGTGGTGAAAGCAGCCTTGTCTTCAAAGCGGTTGACTCGTGCGCCCGGATGCAGGACCAATTCCCCAATCAGATAATCCGTAGGAGTATGTTTCTCCAATTCACGAGAGTTGGAATCGGCGTTCCTGGCCGCATCCGCAGACAGCATCCTGCGCGTGAATACGATACGAAAATATCGAGCTGTAACTGCGGGGAACGAAATTGTGTTTTGCGGCGCGTAGTCGGCCACAAGCTTTGTCACTACCCGGAAATTCTGGCCGTCGTCGCTTGCCTGCAAGGTCTTTTCCGGCGAAGTGATTCCCGCCAGTTCCGCGGCATGCCCCTCTGGGTCACGGAAGGAGAAGGTTAAGGAGCGAATTGTCTCGGGGTGGGGAAACTCGTATTGAATCCAGGAGCTCTGTCCTGCAGCCGGAATCGGCAGCTTGGTTCTATTTTCCAGATCTCCGTCGGACAGCATTGCAAAATCGGGCGAACCGGCGCTGGCCGTAATCTTTGCGTGCAGCGAGTCAGAGGGCACATCGCCAGCGGGTCTACGATAAGCCACCACGACCGAATCGGCATAGAAGTGAGGAACTGGCACGGCTCCCGCAGGCGCCGGCATATTGTCATGGACGCCCATGGTTTGGAAGGTTCCGCTACTCGTGGGTGGATGCGCTAGCGTGCCTGAGAATGGTTTGCCGCCTTCGACTGCTGTTTCGCTCCAGACATATTTCTTCATTCCCTCTGCGGCTGGTACCCATGGACCACCTGACTCGCTCCATCCAGGAGAACCGGCGATTGCTTCTTCCAGCCCTAACTGCTCCGCCAACGTGGTCGCGTATTTAAAAGCTTCCTTCCACTCAGGCGTCATGTAGACGAGGCGCTTTGGTACTACCTGCGGCGTTTCCAGAGCCGCGTCAAAGTTCTGAAAACCTGCTACGCCTGCACGGCGCATCCATTCTAGGTCTAGCTTGATGCCCTCTTTGCTAATGTTGCCGTTCATCCAGTGCCACCATACGCGCGGGCGTGCGCTATCGGGCGGGTTCAGGAATCCGTCCCTTAGTGAATCCACCGGCTTTTGCGCCGAAACAGAACAAATGGCAGACAGGAATGCCAACGCTATCAATCGTGCTCGGGGGGCATGCTTAACCATCGATTTTCCTTTTTCACTTGCGACTTTGTATGTCTGAACTCAACCAAGGAGATAGAAAGCTGCACGCTGAGTCCATCGGACTCAGCGTGCAGCTTTGCTTGTGCATTTAGAAGGTTATCCGCCCAACCATTTCCATAATTCGTGGATCGCGCGGAGAGTTGACCCACCCAACCTGGGGATCGAACGGACCGATGCCCGTGTTGACCCCAGCAAAACTCGGGTGGTTAGCTATGTTGAATGCCTCTGCACGGAACTGGAATTTCAGGCGCTCCCTGATGGGAAACGTCTTGTAGATAGCCGTGTTGAACGCAACCTCTTTGGGACCGCGAATAGAGCCATTCGACGCAGTGCCGAAGAATCCATAGGCTGGAATCTCAAATGCGTCCGGATTGAAGATACCTTGCCTGTTTCCCTTGTCCTGATGCAAATGTCCAACTTGATTCGGGCGTCCAGCCAATCCGGTGTTTGGAGCAGAGAGGCCCGGACTGAATGGGAGTCCACTTTGTGCGAGTGCAATCCCTGAGATAGACCACCCACCTAAAGCTTGTTGAACAAATTTGTTATGACCGCGAGTCAGCTCCGGCAATGTGTAAATGGCTTCACCCGAGAAAATGTGCGTGCGATCAAAATTGAGAGGACCGTATTCCTTCGTTATGTCGTAGCTATTCTGCGTACCGCTGAACTGGGTCCGGTAGTCCCCTCCCCGGTTGCTGGCGTCGCCGAGCGCTTTTTCGTAGGTGTAGTTAATCGTGGTTTGCACGTGGCTGCGCGTTAACTTGAACTGAGACTGAAGAGAATGGTAGTTCGAGTTCCCCTCATACGCATATGCGCTGAGCCCGCTGTAGCCCTGATACGGACGGACGAAATCTTCCGATATCGTTCCTGTATTCAAGCATGGGTCAAAGTCATATGTCACAGATGCCGACTGGCCGGACAAGCATGTGGTTGAGTATGGATTTGAAGTTGGCAGCGGCTGGTTCTCATCAACTCCTACCCGAAGGTGGCGTCCCAAGGAGCCGGCGTATCCGACTTGAAAGATTCCATCTCGAACAACTTCCCGTTCTCCAATCAAGCTGAAGCTCTGAACCTCAGTCCCCTTGACGGGATTGACGATGTTAATGCCTTGTGGACGGGCGACATTCGCCGACTGCGTGCCTGCCGTGGGGTTTTCCAGCGTGCCTGAGACAAAATTTGCATTTGCTACGCCGGGAGGATTTGATCCAAAGGCATCTGCGATTCGGAATGGAACGCGAGTATAGCCCATTCCATATCCACCGTGGACCGATGTTCGGCCATCGCGTGTAAGCACATAGGCAAAGCCAATTCTGGGGGAGGGATGTACTGCGCTTGAGTTGAAGAAGCCGCGAGGAGTTCCCGGGTCGGTATTGAATACCAATCCATTCTGCAGGTTGGCTACACCGCCGCCTGCAGTGATTGGCACGCCTGACAAGTTTGTCTGGAAACTGCCATCCGGTAAAACAACTGGAGCCGCGTCAGCGACAAAGCGTGAGAGTTCCAGATTGGAGGTTTTGCGATCAGCCCCGGTAAGCCAGTCTGGGGAGAAATAGAAGAATCGAATTCCGGCGTTGATCGTTAACCGAGGTGTCGCCTTCCAGTCATCCTGGAAATAAAACTCCGTGGATCTGTAATGGGCGGAATAGAGAGGCTTTGCGCTGTCCTGGCTGAATCCATGGTGCAAGCCGAGCAAGAAGTCTGCCGCGCCGCTTCCTGTATAGTGCCCATCGAAGGTGAAGGAACCCCATGGCGTGTTGCCTGTGCTCTGGTTCTTGATGCCAAAGAGGTAGAACCCGCCTGCCTGAAGCGTGTGCTTGCCTTTTACTATGCTGAAGTCATCGTTGATGATTCCTTCGCCGTCACTTGCCGTGATAGGCAGACCGCCGCCGCCGAATCCCTCATAATCAGCAACGCTGATGTTTGGAACCTGGTCCGTGACATTTGCATTTGGATAGTAGTAGCCGATGGACAGGCCCGTAGGAATAGGCGATTTGCTTACGTTGAGCCGGGGCTTATCGTAGGTTTCTGCAATCGAAGCTGAATTCACAATGGTCGGCGTTAATTGCGAAGTGAGCCGTACCAGGCCGTTGAATGCCGATGTGTAGATGTTGGTTGATATGGTGGGGACGTTGCCTCCGCCCCATGTTGCCGCCGACTGGCCGCTATTATCCTCTTCGTACATCAATCTTGCAGTCAGTGTCTCAGTAGAGCTGAAGTTGTGATCGCCTCGATAGTCATGGTCGATTTGCGCCCATGTATCCGGAACGTTATTCACGTAATTGAATTGGGGATTCGATGCGTTCGGAAGAGGCTGGTATTGCTTAAGAAGCGCAATCGCTCCGGGGTCAATGCACGATTGATCCAAACTGGTTGGCGAAGCAATACAGTTCGTCTTCCCTTCAGCAGCCAGTAACTGCGCACCATCAGGGCTGATCGTCAGCGCAGCAGGCAATCCTCGGCTACCGGTGAGATTGCCGTTCCTCATGTCAGGGGTAAATACATTCGTTGTACGCGTGCTGCCAATTGTTTTCGACCACCACTCAACAGAAGCAAAGAAGAATGTCTGCTTCTTGCGGTCCCGGTTGTACAGTTTGGGGATCTGAAGCGGGCCTCCAAAAGTGAAGCCATAGATATTCTGCCGAAGCTCGCTTTTCTGTCCCTCGCTGTAATAGTTGCTCGCATCAAGCGCATCGTTCCGGAAGTAATCCCAGGCGGCGCCATGATAGGTGGAAGTGCCGCTTTTTGTGTCTACCAGCACAAGACTCGACGAAGAAGTTCCATAGCGAGCGCTGAAGTTCGACTTCAGCACTGTGAACTCAGAAATGGCATCCATGGACGGTGTGATGTTCAGACTGTCGTAGCTGCCGGTATTCATGTTGTAGATACCGTCAACGGCATACGTTGTGTTGTCTGTGCCGGTGCCGCCAATCGACAGCGTAAGATTCGTTCCCCCGCCTGTGTATTGGTTGTTCCCGCTTGTGTTGTTCACGCCGGGGCTCAGTGTCGCAAGCGATTGAAAGTTGCGACCATTGACCAACAGTGTCTGAATTTCCTTTGCACCGATGGTCGATGAGTTTTCAGAGGTCTCTGTCTTGATGGATAGTTGGCTCTCTTCCACTGTGACGGAGGTATTCACGTTGCCAACATTCAGTTGCGACGACACTTCACGCCGTTGCCCAGGATCGAGATGAATATGCTGGATATCTGCACTCTCAAATCCTTCTTTCGTGACGACGACACGATAGTTGGCGCTCGGCAACGCTTCGAAGGAATAGTACCCTGTGCCATTTGTCGTGAGCTCCTTGCTTGAGCCCGTGTCTTCATTCGTTACAACTACTTTTGCACCGACCAGAATCGCACTGCTCTTATCGGTGACGGTTCCAAAGATTGCGCCTGAAGCCGCACTCTGACCGTTCGCTCTGTACGCGCTCACTCCCGATAACACGCACAGGACCGAAAGCAAAACTAAATTTCTCACAAATCGCACTTGCGCCTCCCTTTTCAAATCTTCCTGCAAATATTTCAAATGACAACTTAGTTCCCTTTTGAATGACAACGATGGACATTACTTGTGAGAAAGCAGCTGTGTCAAGGATTTTTTTTGCGAGATCAGGGCTTCTCGAATGCCGAATGTGAGCGGCAGAGTCATCCTCAGACTGAAGGCGCAGCATATTGAACTTCGTTCAATTGAAGTGAATCGCTTTATTGAAATTTTGTGGGATTGGATTCCCGAATGCGCACCCGGCCATCCCGCCCGGCAGGCGCGATCGATAATTGCGTTGGCAGGCGAAGACGCTTGAGGATTGACGGCGGATTACTCAGGAACCGGGGGTCTCGCCGCTGAATCTTTGGAGGAGATTAAGCCGTTCGGCGTCACGGATCTGTCGTACTCTTGCGAGTTCCTTATCCGCCTCATTTTTCCTGCCAAGCTTTCGCAACGTTCTTTCAAGCCAGTAGTGAACCGTTGCATCCGCGTCCATTCCGGGAAGGCTCAATTGCAGCTCAGGTAGCGCTTCAGAATAGTTTTCCTGCTGAGCCAGGAGACGGCCAAGCGCATAGTGGCCTTCATCAAATGAGGGCTTCTCGCGGACCGCGCTCACATACCAGTTGTGGGCAACGTCGAATTGGCCTGATCGCTCTGCAATCTCGCCCAGGTACCGCATTGACCAGAATGAGTGAGCATCAATGGCCAGTTCCTGTTGGAACGCTATCTTCGCGGCGGGTAAATCCTGAACCTTCAGGAGAAGCAGGCCCAGTTGTCCATGCAACCCCGGCGCACCTGGATTGCTTTCAATCGCTTTTGCGATCTCATCTCGCGCTTCTGAAGCTTGATTGCCGCGATCAAGAGCTTCTCCTAGTAGCTCATGAATCAGCGGAGAGTCGGGATAATTGGTGCTTAAAAGGTTATAGGCTCTTTGTGCGCTGGCTCGATCATGTGTCTTTCGAGACGCAATCACAAGCATGTAGAACGCCTCAGCGCTCGCAAACCCGTCACTTGTGGCGCGATCGATTTCTTCACGTGCGGTTTGCCATTGCTCGTCAGCAAAAGAGCACGCCCCAAGCAGGAATTCTGCGCGGGCCTTGTAGCCAGATGTTGAGCCAGCCTTCTGTAACCGCGATTTTGCCAACTCGCATTTGCCGCAGCGCACAAATGCAAGTCCTCCGTTGAATTCATAGTCGGCGTTTTGCGGATCGAGCTCCGCTGCATGTGCAAAGGCATCGGAGGCCTGATTGTATTTGCCCTGCGAGAAGAATGCAGCACCAAGATTGTTCCAGAGTGGAGCGGATCCGGGGGAACCTCGCAGCGCCTTTTGATAGGCGGCTATCACCCCATCATTTTCCGTCGAGGCTTCGCCTACGCTCTTTGCATGTTCAGGCGCCTGGCTGCTGAGCGCTTCAGCTCCGATGCCGCCGACGTACAGAAGACAAATCAAATAGAAAATGCAACGTGCCATGTGACATCCGTACAATTTTGCCGAGGCAAGTCCTAATCCGACTTCTCCTCTTCAAAATCAGAAACTTTCTCTCCCCGGTTAGGGAAGTGAATGTTACGAATGAAGCTAACACAAGCTATCGAGTCATGCAGAGGGCTTGCAGCCGCAAGATCCGCGAATAATAAACTCCGTAGGCAGAACAATCTTTCGCGGCGGAGCCTGGATATTCTTTTCAATGCGCTGAAAAAGAATGGTGGCTGCCTGACGGCCAAGCTCGCGTATTGGCTGACGGACCACAGTTAAACCGGGAGGAATCATTTCAGCAAGCTCGAAATCGTCGAACGAGATAAACGCGATGTCCTTTACGATGCGTTTCTTGAGTGCGTTCAATCCGCGCAATACAGCCATTGTGCAAACCCAGTTGAGTCCGAAAATAGCATCGACGCGATCTGGTCCTATCAGGAAACGCGAGAGAAGATCGGGTGTGAGGTCATCCTCGTGTTTTACCAGCAATTCAATTGGCTCAAGGTCTGCAGCCCTTACGGCCTTGCGATAACCCGCTACGCGCTCGCTGCAAGTGAACAGCGAAGGTCTTGCGCCAACCGCAAGAATGCGATGGTAGCCATGTTCGAGCAGATGTTCCGTTGCCTCACGGGCTCCTTTCCGATTGGTCACCGTAATCGTGTCTACTTCTTCGCCTCGAACAGGCTCATCGCACACTACGATGGGAACATCTTTCCGCAGCAGTGTTTTGAGGTTATTGCTGTTGCTGCTAGCGGCAATCAAAATAACTCCGTCGATCTGGCGCCTTGCCATTACCTCAAGTTCCGATTGCTCCAGAGCGGCATCGCCTCCGGAACTGGCCAGAATGACAACGTGGCCGTGAGCTCGCGCTACGTCTTGCACAGCCTGAACGGCTGAAGCTGTGAATGGGTCAGCCAGATTCGGCGCAATCATTGCAATGGTCGCAGAACGCCGTGATTTTAATCCCCTGGCCAGTTCGTTCGGCTGATAGCCGAGCTGCTTCATGACGTCGTGTATATGGGCCGCTGTAGTCGCACGAAGTTGAGGAGAGGCATTTAACGCACGTGAAGCAGTCTTGAGCGAAACTCCCGCCGCCCGCGCCACATCCATCAGCGTTACAGAACCGTTTTTTTTAGACAATGTCTGTCGTATCCTCTTCCACCTGCGAAAGTTTCAGCGGTTCAACAAATACCAGGAGGATAATCAGCATATAACAAATTCGATTCTCTTAGGCCAACTCTCAAACCATCTAAGAAATCATATTGGACGTAACCGCTTCCAATTTTGCACGCTTCGTCTCGGGATAGAAAAACAGCACCGTGAAAAACTGCACAACCATCAAGAAAGCAAGCACTAAAAATACTCGCTCATGCAGCAGAGCCACAACCGTAGGGAAGACGCCCACGACCAAAGCATTCGCGACCCAGTGCGCTGTACTTCCCAGGCTCTGCCCGCGCGCGCGAACGGGGAGGGGGAATATCTCGCTCAGGTATACCCAGACAACTACTCCCTGCGAGAAGCCAAAGAATGCGTTGTAGCAAGCGAGGAGAACTACGACCATTGATGGCGGCCAATGCATTGACCGGACCACAGGAAACAGTCCCAAACAGGCACCCATACCAATTGCACCGGCCAGCAAAAGCGGTTTGCGGCCCACTTTGTCTATGATCCCCACGGAGAGCATCGTAACCACAAGGCTCAGAGCGGACACTACAATCGCATCTGCACGCCCATTGCGCTGTGCCGATCCCATATCAGCGAAAATATCTAGGATGTAATAGAGAAGAGCGTTCACTCCGGTTAGCTGATTGAACACCGCGACGGTAATACCGAGAAGGATGGAACGGCCATGTTGGCGCGTGAACAATTTCACGCTGTGTGCGACGTTGAGATCGTCCAGGGATGCGACCAAGCCCGCTTTGTCCGCCGCAGGATCAGCAGACCCCAATTGGATAAACACAGATGTGACGTCATCCCACCGCCCTTCAATGGCAAGCCATCGGGGACTGGGAGATGACAGCAGGAGGAAAATCTCACATAGCAGCGCCGGGATCGCGCCAACGCCCAATGAATATCGCCACACTCTGCCTGCAGTCGTATGCAACGCGAACAAATATCCAAGAGCAAATGCGGCCACGACACCGAGACTGAGGCTGAGCTGGAAGGCTCCTACAAGCCTGCCGCGCAACTGCGCCGGCGATACCTCGGCAAGGTACATAGGAGCAATCACAGAGATGAGACCGATAGCAATGCCGCATAGAACTCTGCCGGTTGCAAAGAGCGTGAGCCCTTGTGCGAAGACAACACCTACTACGCCCAAAAAATATACCGCACACGAAATGGACAATGCAGGACGGCGGCCTATGGCATCAGCCAGAAACCCCGCAACAATCGAACCGGCGATAGCGCCAATCAGTGCAGACGAAACGGCGAAACCAAGCGCCGCAGATGACAGCGAGAACTCAGCTTTCAGACTCGGCGCCGCGCTGGACATTGCGCCTATGTCATTCCCAAATAAAAGTCCGCTAAGGGAGCAAGCGATCACCGTGTACAACAAGCGCCTATTCATGATGGCTAGACCACGATGCTCGCAAATCGAAGGAAATGAACTCGTTCATGAGGAGGATTTTTTCACACGACAAAACCATTTGAATAACATTCCTGAGTTGTGAAGCTGGCTATGGCCTTTTTCTCCATTCGCTTGGCGTTTTGCCGGTATGTCGCTTGAAGGCACGCATGAAGTAGAACTCGCTTGAATACTCAAGCCTGTATGCTATCTCCCGCACAGTCAATGGCGTTTCGAGCAACCATCTTTTTGCCTGTACGATTCGCTCTTCCTGCGCGTAGCGTGCAGGTGTAAATCCGAAAATATCCAAAAACTTTCTTCGGAAGGTGCTTTCCGGCATTTCTGCGCTAGCGGCAAGAGTCTTCAGATCAAAATGCGCCGGATGCCGTCGAATGCTTTCTGCTACGTGTCGCAACTGTGTCTCAGGTGACGCCTGCCCTACGCCTTTATTTGAAAATGACATCGCTTCGAATAGAAGGAGCTGAGCAAGAGCGCCCAAAGTCTGAGCGGAGTAGGTGGGCTGGCGAGCAACAGCGATCAACTCTTCAAATCTCTTAATAACGGCAAGGTGTACAGCCTTCGCCACTACAGGCCATCGCCCTGAAAAGAGGTCCTGCTTTTGCCAGTTGCGCGGAACCGCTCCATCGAATGTGACCCAGTATTCCTCCCAGCCAGTCGATGGATCGGGGCGATACCGATGCAGCACTCCAGGGGGAACAAGCAGCATATCGCCACGTCTCAAGGGTTGAGAGGCGGCCTTTCGGTGTTCAAAAACTCCTTCTCCATTGGCAATCAGGAGGAGGGCGAACTCTTCGAGAACTCTTCCGCGTTTCCATTCAAAGTGATATCCCTCGGGGTGGTCTCCCACGGGATACTCTTCGTTGGCTGCAACGACAAGGTGCCCAGCACTGCTCACAAAGAATCCCCATCTACGATCAGCGCTGCTTACTGAAAAATAACGTCGGAAATGTTTGCTCATAGTGTAATGAGCAGAAAGTATATAGGATCTCGCGGTTTTGCTATTGCCGTTCTTATTGCCGCGCACCTACTCTCGGTCTGGCAGCTATTCGGTAAGGAACAGAGATGGTCATGGAATTCACTGCTGACGCCAAGGCTTATCCACCAATTGAGCGTGACTACAGTTTGATTGGTGCCAACGCATCACTGGCGGTTCAACGGGGCTTGGCCGAGGCCGACTGGTATCAGTCCCCTGTCCCGCGGGAGGAGATGCGCAAGCTTCTGACGCGTGCAGACGGACCTGCGGTTCGCGACACCATCCTGTGGTTCGCGCTTATCCTTTTTAGCGGATACCTCTCTTGTCGGTTATGGGGAACATGGTGGTTCCTCTTGCCATATTTCATATACAGCGTGCTATACGCTACGACGTCAGACTCGCGCTGGCATGAATCCGGTCACGGAACCGCATTCCGCACCGATTGGATGAATGATGCCTTGTATGAACTTTCATCTTTCATGGTGATGCGCGAAGCTGTGGTCTGGAGATGGAGTCACACACGTCACCATAGCGATACCATCATCGTCGGCCGCGATCCGGAGATTGCTGCACCAAGGCCAACCAACGTTAAAAAATTCATCCTTTCGTTCTTCGGGCTCCAGACCTATCCGAAATATTTTCGCGATGTTTTTCGGCATGCATTTGGGCGCATGACAGCCGAAGAGAAGACATTTGTTCCAGCGACGGAGTTCTCGAAGATATACATCCGAGCGCGTATCTACCTTGCACTCTACGTTGCCGTCATCATGTGCGCCATTGTCAGTCAATCCTGGCTGCCGCTCATGTTAGTGGGCTTCGTAAACCTGTTTGGCACCTGGCTTATGGTGGTTTATGGCTTCACGCAGCATGCCGGACTTGCAGAGAATGTTCTCGACCATCGGCTTAACTGTCGCACGGTCTACATGAATCCCGTAAACAGATATCTCTACTGGAACATGAACTATCACGTGGAACATCACATGTTTCCACTTGTTCCCTATCACGCATTGCCGAGACTTCATGAATTGGTCAAGGCGGACTGCGCTCCGCCTTATCGCGGTTTAGCGCACGCATGGTCTGAAATCATCCCAGCAATATCGAGGCAGATTAAGGACCCTGGATATCATGTGAAGCGAGTGCTCCCGCAAACCGATTCCTTGAAGAAGCCTTCCCGTTTTGCAGGAAAACAAGAGGCAGACCCTGAAGGATGGCTGATCGCATCCAATTCGCAGTCATTAGGAAAAGCGGATGCCTTGCGGGTGGACTACGGGCAGCGTACCTTCGCCATCTACAGGGATGAGGCTGGGGCGTTATATGCCACCGATGGAATCTGCACTCATGGAAATACTCATTTGTCCGAAGGTTTGGTCAAAGGAGGGATCATCGAGTGCCCAAAGCACAATGGGCGTTTCCATCTTGCAGATGGATCGCCTGCTCGGCCTCCGATCTGCCGCGCCCTGGCTACTTATCCGGTGGAAGAGCGTAATGGCGTAATCAGCATCAATGTGGCCAAGCCTGGTGGTGCCGGTGCCCGCCAACCACACGCACATGCGTTTCGGGTTCTTAGCAATGACAACGTCGCGACATTCATTAAAGAGCTTGTTGTGGAGTCAGCGCAGCCCGATGCCCGCATGGAATTTGAGCCTGGGGACTATCTTCAGTTAGACATTCCTGCCTACCAGGAAGTCCGATTCCGTGATTTTGAAATTCAAGAGCCATACGCCGCGGTATGGCGGCAACAGCATGTCTTTGACCACGTGGCGCGAAATCCAGAGTCAGGCAGGCGCAATAATTATTCCCTGGCAAGCAATCAGGCGTCGGAAAGGATATTGCGTTTCAATGTGCGCATTGCGACACCACCGCCGGGACAGCAGTGTGATCCCGGAGTGGGTTCGAGTTACCTCTTCAGCCTGAAGCCGGGGGACATCCTCACAGGGATCGGGCCATTTGGAGACTTCCACATCAAGCCGACACAGCGAGAGATGGTCTACATTGGCGGCGGTGCTGGAATGGCTCCGCTGCGAGCACATCTTACCCATCTACTGGAAACAGAGCGAACTCAGCGCAAAATAAGCTTCTGGTATGGAGCACGTTCGAGACAGGAATTGTTCTACGAGGATTTTTTTCATGCACTCGCTGAGAAGAACAAGAACTTCCAGTTTCATGCCGCTCTCTCATCGCCGCTCCCTGGGGACAATTGGGATGGATATGAAGGCTTCATCCATGAAGTCGTTCTCCGTAACTACCTCATGACGCATGCGCATCCCAAGGCGATCGAATATTATCTGTGCGGCCCGCCGATGATGATCCACGCCACACGGCGCATGCTGACGGATCTTGATATATCCAGCAACCATATCTTTTTTGATGAATTTTAGGAAGCCGCAGAGTCAAGTATCCAGTTACTCATTCCCTTACAAATTGCAGGCATTCCGGGGCTTAATAGTACGCTCAATTGGAGAGACATTCGTGAGGAACAGATTGCTCAACAGAACGGCTCACCGCACACAGAGACAGACATCTCAAAACATAGCGGCAAGAAAGCATTCTTCTGCCACACACCGCAACAGGAACGCGTCCTGCCATCTGTCTCCCTCTTCTCTGCCTCCAAACGCGCGAGCATATTCATATGTGGTCCCCAGCAACTCAGGAACAAACCATATATCCCCTGCTGCGTGCTTTTTCAGCCGCTCGAAGGACCGGGACCACAAGTCTCGGAAAGGCTGCAAATGGGGATCGCTTGCATCACCATTGAGAGCGACCTGCATGCAGCAACGATCTCCTACCCTGCCGTGGAGAAATGAAATCCGATCCATCACAGGCGCAAGCCGTTCGAGCTGCTTTTCCCAATCGAGAGCGGCCATCTCCAACCCGGTAAACCAGTGCGAAAAATCCGCATTGATCCGCAGGGTTGGATGCCTCTCGAGCAGCTGCAGGGTACGCCAAATATCTTGCGTCATGGAAGCGCGGTGGGTTTCGATCAATATTGGGAGGGCAAAGCGCGAAGATGCCTCTTCGATTGTTGCAATGAGCGCGTCAGCTTCATCATCACTTTCAAACCCTTCACCCGCGATGCAGGTTGCCAGCAGAGCTCCCTCTTCTGACCAGTGCTTCGCAAAAGGTGCGGCACTCTCCCGATCTCGAATCACTCCGTTGCCGAGCAGCACGAGCCCATGGCTTCTACATGGTTCGCCATCGCCTCCTTGCACAGCTTCAAATCCAGCAGCTGCGACAGCCGCGTAGTAGCTATCCTCGGAGGCCTTCCAGCCTGAAGAGGAACTCGGAAGATCAATGAAACCATCTCTCGCAATACCATGTCGCAAACGCATCTCTTCCCTACTTCCAAGTGGATCATGCACCTTCAGATCTCGTTGAGTGTAAAAGAAGTGTGATCGATCCCATCACGATCATGCCATTCGCATAAGCTGAAGGAATGACCAAAAATGTTGTGGAACCATATTAAGGAGATATCCCATGCTTCGTCGAGAATTCATCCGTCTCGCTACATTCACGTCCGGTTCCATTGCATTCGCGGGGCATGCCGAGTCTCAGCCAGCACTATACGCGGATGAATTGGGAGGAACAAAAAGCTCTCTATTGGGGACGGAAGATAGCGAGCTGTTCCAGATATTTGCCAATCCCGCGAATGCCTATCATCCGATGGTTCGGTGGTGGTGGAATGGCGACCGTGTCACCGTAGCTGAATTACTTCGCGAGCTGGACGTAATGAAGGGTGCTTCCATTGGCGGCGTGGAAATCAATCCAATCCGTTTCCCTGATGATGCGCCGCCTCTCGACACAAAGGCGCTCACCTGGATGAGTGACGAATGGATTGAAGCCTTCGAGGCCGTACTTACGGGCACGAAAGAGCGCGGCATGGTTTGTGACATGATCGTCGGATCAGGCTGGCCGTATGGTGCGGAATCCCTGACGCGCGAAGACCAGACCCAGATGATGGCACTCGGAACCAGAGACGTGCAGGGCCCCGGAAAGGTACACCTCGCAACCGCAGAGTTGCTTGCTGAAGTGCATCCTCAATTGGTTTCCCCATACAAAGATTCGTTAAAGGAACTTGTTTCCGTCTTTCTTGTTCCTTACGAGCTATCGGATGCTGGCCAGGCAACCTCCATTCCAATCGGCGAGAAGAGTGATGCGATTGAGATAGATGTTCCAGCAGGACGCCATGTTGTCTATTTCCTCGTCAAGCTCACGGGGTATATGGCAGTCATCAACGGCGCTCCGGGAGCAAGTGGTCCGGTTCTGAATCACTATGACGCCGCGGCTGTGTCACGCTATCTGAATCGAATCTCAGATCGGCTTATAGAAAAAGTCGGCCCTCTCCAGGGACGCCTGCGCGCATTCTTTACGGACAGCATTGAGCTGGAAGGAGCAAACTGGTGCCATGATATGCCGCAGCAGTTTAAGGAACGTCGCGGCTACGACCTTGCACCCTATCTTCCCTTCGTTCTATTCAAGGTAGGCGCAATGGGAAGCGCCGTAGCAACAGCTTATGGCGCGCACTTCTCAGACGACTTTAAGGACAAGACAGAGCGAGTCCGATACGATTTTGAAATAACGAAGCGAGAGCTTTTCACCGAACGCTTCGTGGCAACGTTCGTTGCCTGGTGCCGCAAAATCGGCGTGAAGTCCCGCATGCAGGCATACGGGATGGAGTGCGACCCGATAGCTACGGGCATGCTTCTCGACATTCCGGAGTGTGAAACCTGGATTCACACGGAAGCAATTGAGTCGTTTGGAACCGGCTCATATACGAAGGGCCGTAGCTACTCCATGAGCAACAAGTTCGTTTCGTCTGCTGCGCACCTGGCCGGGAAGCAACTCATCAGTTGCGAAGAGATGACCAACACCGATGATCCCTTCCATGCGACACTCGAACGCATCAAGGTAGCCGGCGATCAAAGCATCCTGTCTGGAGTCACGCAATCTGTTCTTCACGGCTTCAATTACAGCCCTCTTGCAGTGCCGTTTCCGGGCTGGGTGCGCTATGGAACATACTTCAGCGAACGGAACACATGGTGGCCATACTTCCATCTGTGGACGATGTATAAGGCCAGATTATCTGCTTTATTTCAGCAGGCGGAGATGCAGGCAGACATTGCCATTCTTCCGCCCGAGGCGGACCTGGCAGCTCACCATGGATTTCAGCGAGACCCTTTTCCGCAAATCGCCTATCCCGACTACATGTTCAAGCTCTGGGAAGCGGTGCATCAAAACGGAAGTGGCTGTGACTACCTATCCGAACAGATTATCTCGAAGGCCACAGTCAGCAACGGCCGAATCCGTTTCAACACTCGCTCTTACAAAGCCATCCTTCTGGCAAAGGTCGATTCCATCTCGGTAACAACTGCCGAAAAGCTGCGCGACTTTGTTCGTGGCGGAGGAGTTGCGATCTTCCTGGATACAATTCCCCATCTCTCGGACGGTCTTGCAAATGCAGATTCCGACAGCAAGCGCGTACATGACATCATTGCAGAAATGCGAAACCAGTTCCCCGCGCGTACGCCACAGGTTTCGGTCGATCAAGCTAACATGGCTGGCTGGTATCAGCAACTGCAGCAAAAATTCGCGCTTACTCCCGATGTGCGTATCAGCGAACCGCGAGACTTCGTGAGCCAGATCCACTATCGCCACGGCGAGCACGACATCTATTTCTTCTCACACTATGGACCGGAAGCTCGCCACAGCTTCACGGCTACATTCCCTGAGCGCGCAAAGACCGCCTGGCTCTGGAATCCCGAGACTGGAACACGGACCCGCCTCGAAAGTAGTCTTCTGGACGGCTCCCTGACCATTTCCCTGGGTCCTTCCGAGTCACAACTCCTCGTGTTTGAACCCATCGCGAAGAAGATAGTGGCTTCCGTTCCACCAGCATCTCATCCACACAAAGAAAAAGCTTCGGCCACAACGCAGGCGCTTGACGGACCGTGGGAGATTCGCCTTCAGCACGTTGACGGAACAGACAAAACCATCACGCTTCCACACCTGATCGACTTCGAGAGTCGGGACGACCTTAAGTCCTTCGCCGGAATCATTACCTATTCCACCACCTTTGACGTAAGTACAGATTCTCCAACTGAAATTCAACTCGGACGTGTTCGTTCTATATCCGAAGTAAGCCTAAACGGTAGTGATCTTGGCACTCGCTGGTACGGTGAGCACACCTACCCAGTCATGCAAGCCGTCCGGCCCGGCGGAAATAAGCTCGTGGTCCGGATCATTACCACTCTTGGCGATTACATGAAGAGTCTGAAGGAAAATCAAACCGCGCAAGACTGGACAGCTCGTACTCCCAGTTATCCTTTAGGACTTGTCGAGAGTCCGAAGCTTAGCTTTTGACAACGAAGGCGTCGCTGCGAATGGCAGCGGCGCCTTCGTTCGCAGAAACTTCCCTTCCTTTCATCTGTTCGTAATGGCTTTGCTGTAGCGTACGCAATCGTCCCCCTAATTTGCTTCTGGGCCCCCGTTCAGGAGAAAGTATGAGATCTCGGTTCTGCGGACTTGCTCTCGCGGCAGTGCTACCTTTCACAACACTCGGATATGGCGAAAACCCGAACGGGCATTCTTCGCATTCCGGCAATCGCACGGCTACTCCCATTCAGCACATCGTTATTATTTACGGCGAAAATATCTCTTTTGATCACTACTTCGGAACCTATCCCAATGCGGCGAACCTTGCCGGTGAGCGGCCTTTCTGGGCGGCACCGGGAACGCCTAAGGTGAATGGCTTCACCCGCGCCCTGTTGCTGCATAACCCGAACCTGAATCCTGAAAATGGCGATGGGGCGACGAATCCGTTCCGCCTCAGCCGCAAGCAGGCATCGACCAACGACCAGGACAATGACTACACGCCAGAGCAGCAGGCGTTTGACGGCGGCAAACTGGATCTTTTTCCTGAATTTACCGGCGCCGGCGGCAATGCTTTGGGCAATACTGTCTCCAACGCCCCGACGCCGTTTAATACCAATGGCCTTGCGCTGGCGTATTTTGACGGCAATACCGTAACAGCACTTTGGAATTACGCTCAGCATTACGCGATGAGCGATAACTATTTTGAAACCACCTTTGGCGATTCCACGCTTGGGGCTATCAACCTTATCTCCGGCCAGACAAACGGCATTGTTGACCTCGTCAATCAGGATGATGAAGAGATTGATGGCGGGCATGGCTCGCTCACGCTGATTGGGGAACCTGATCCGCTTGGCGATGTTTGCTCCGATCCGACGGAGGCGCAGGCTCGCCTGGGCGGCAAGAATATTGGCGACCTTCTCAATGATGCCGGCGTTTCCTGGGGCTGGTTTTCAGGCGGCTTTGATCTCTCGGTTGTGAACTCCAATGGAAGCACGGACTGTAATCGGAGCAGCTCATCCAAAGTTACCGGCGTGATGGACGACAACGACTACAGCCCGCATCGCGAGCCTTTCCAGTACTACACTTCCACAGCCAACCTCTCGCATGAGAAGCGAACGTCGATTGCCATGATTGGCAAGCAGGGTGATGCTGCCAATCATCAATATGACCTGCATGATTTTTATGATGCTGTGCGAGCTGGAAACTTCCCTGCTGTCAGCTTTTTGAAAGCGCCGACGATTCTTACCGGACACTCGGGGGAATCCGATCCGCTGGATGAGCAGACGTTCATCGTTCGCGTACTGAACTTCCTTGAGCAGTCACCGGAGTGGGAGAACACGGCGGTCATCCTCACATATGATGACTCCGATGGCTGGTACGACCACCAGGCAAGCCCTATTGTTAACTCTTCCAAGGGTGCTGCGGACTTCCTGAACGGCAACGGGGTCTGCGGAAACGGCAAGAAGATTCTTCCGGGCATCGACAAGAGCAATCCTCATGCGATGGGACGCTGCGGCTATGGTCCGCGCTTGCCGCTGCTGGTTGTTTCTCCGTGGGCAAAGCGCAACTACGTTGACCACAACCTGACCGACCAGACATCCGTCATTCACTTCATTGAGGACAACTGGCTGCATGGGGAGCGCATTGGAGGCGGCTCCTTCGATGCTCTTTCCGGCAGCATTGAGGGCATGTTTGACTTCCGCTGCTCACGTCCGCAGAATGACGAACGCCTCCTGCTTGATCCTGAGTCCGGTGAAATTCGCTATACCGGCTGGCAGAGAAACCGCTTTGACAACTCCTGGCCTTTTGCTGACCAGAGAGGATATGTCAATCCGCGGAAGAGACACTAAACCGATGGACACATCGCATAAGCGGGAGGTTCGCATCTCCCGCTTATGTCTTTCTTAAATCACCTGCCTTTCCTTTCTGGTTCTCTCCATGTCTATGAATCGAAGAGCATTTTTTGGCCGCGCCCTGGCGGGATTTGGCCTATGGCATACAAGCCTTTCCGCGCAAGAGATGCCGCATGCGAAGAACTCGCACAAGGGAAGTTTCCGGATTCCTCTCGTTCTCTCGCCTTCCAATCTGACTGCCTTTGTTGACCGGCTGCCTATTCCAGAGATTGCGAAGCCTGTTGGGTTCGCTGCTAGTCCTGACAATGCAGAGGCCCACCTGCCGCTCTATCGGGTTGCAATGGAAGAGCATGAAGTCAAGGTGCATCGCGATGTAAAGCCGACCAGGATGTGGTGCTATGGCGGAGCGTTTCCCGGGCCGACCTTTGAGACGCGCAGCGGCGAAGGGCTCCTGGTGGACTGGAAGAACAGTCTGCCGACAAAACACTTTCTGCCTATAGACAAAAGCCTTCATGGTGCGGAGGCTGATAAGCCGGAGGTACGTACGGTGGTACATCTTCACGGAGCTATGGCGCCGCCGGAGAGCGACGGGTATCCCGAAGACTGGTTTGTCTCCGGAAAGACAGCTCGCTACTACTATCCGAATCGGCAAGATGCGGCGATGCTCTGGTATCACGATCACACCATGGGCATTGAACGGTTGAATGTCTATGCGGGCATGCTGGGCGCGTTTTTTGTTCGCGATGCAGTGGAGGATGCACTGAATCTGCCGCGTGGTGAGTATGAGATTCCGCTCGTTCTGGTTGACCGCATGATTGACCACGAAGGGCAGCTTTATTACCCCGCATCTGAGAATGAAAGCGGCCCATGGATACCGGAGTTCTTCGGCAATCTATTTTTGGTGAATGGAAAGTTTCTCCCGTACTGCGAGGTTGCTCCGCGTGCCTATCGGTTCCGCATACTCAACGCTTCCAATGCGCGCTTTTTTCGGCTCTCATTGCCAGATGGTCCGAGTATCTATCAAATTGGAACGGACCAGGGGTTGTTGCCTAATCCGGTTGCGGTGAAACGGCTTTCTATTGCGCCCGGAGAACGGGCTGACATCTTGATTGACTTCTCGTCCCATGCAAGCAGCGAAATTGTGCTGAGGAATGATGTGCTTCCCCTGATGCAGTTCAGGGTTTCATCGTCCGCGAAAGCAAGCGCCTATACGATGCCTGCTGTTTTGCGTCCGATGCCGCAGCTTGAAGAAGCAGAGGCTGTCAATACTCGCGTGCTTACGCTGAATGAATACATGGACCCATACGGTCATCCTGTGATGATGCTGCTCAATGGCCAGCGCTGGCACATGCCTGTGACGGAAAAGCCTGTTTTGAATACGACGGAAATCTGGAGCTTTGTGAATCTCACAACAGAGGTTCATCCGATTCATTTACATCAGGCACGGGTTCGGATTCTCGACCGCCAGGGATTCGATGCGCCGGAATATATGCACTCCGGCAACATTCGCTATAACGGCCCCAGGCTGCAGCCTGAAGCGAACGAAGCAGGATGGAAGGACACAATTCGTGCGAATGGTCACTCTGTAACGCGCATCATCGTGAAATTTGAAGGCTACGCGGGACGATACCTATGGCACTGCCATATTCTTGAGCACTCCGCGAAAGAGATGATGCGTCCATTTGAGATTCTTGCGCCTTCTTAGCGGCATTTTGGACAACATACTTTGTTGTATGAAAAACGCGGCAGGCCTATGCACGGCCTACCGCGTTTGCGACTTCAAGAGGGAGAAAGCTAAAAACTCAATCTGCCTGAGACGCGAAGAACGCGGTTGTCCGCAATTCCTCCAGCGGTGGATGTGATGTGTCCAAAGCTGCTTGAGGACACGCTGTTAGCGGGATTGGCGAATGCAGGTGTATTCGTCACGTTAAAGGCTTCTCCCTTGATCTCAAACTTGAAACGTTCTGTGAAATCAAATGCGCGGGAAAGCCCCATATCGAGATCCGCACCTCCGGGCCCCCGCAACTCGTTGCGGCTTGCCGTGCCAAAGCGCGCTTCCGTAACAGGGGAAAAGGCGGATGTATCGAACCAGGTTGCATTCTTACCTATTCCGCCGGAGACGGCGACTTTGCTTTTGATCTGGTCAGCGACCTGCGTGTTGTTGGGAGCGTTCAGCGAGGTTGTGGACGCGGTGGGAGTAAAAGGCAGCCCTGTGTAGGCCGCAATCAGCGCATTGATCTTCCATCCACCCAAAATCTGATTTGCGATTCCCGGCTGATTAAGCCATGCGTGATTTTTGCCAAAGGGAAGCTCAGCCGTGAGACCGGCATCGAAGACATGACGGCGATCGAAGTCGCTGACTGCGCGATCCCGGTATTGGTACGCAACTGCATTGAAGAGCGGAGTGCTGTCGTCATCGGTGTTTTCATCGATGGACTTGCTCCATGTATAGGCAATTGTCATCAGCACGCCGTGGCTGAAAGGATGCTTCAGGCTTGCCTGCAGGGCATCGTAATGCGTCGTTCCCCAAGGTGTAATGACCTGTGTTTCCGCATTGCGGCCGAAGGCTACATAGAGCGGCTGTCCGGCCGCGCCTAGTCCCGGCGTTTGTCCGGCGTTTGCTTCGAGATAGGCAATCTGACGGATTCCCTGCGTGCCGACATAGCTGAGAGCAAAGTTGAAACCAGCCGGCAGCAACTGCTCCACTGTGGCATTCCATGACTCGATGTAGCCTCGATTGAATGTGCCTGGCGCCAGTGTCTTGGTGTATGCGGTCAGGGGCAATACAGCCGTGCCGCCGCTGATGACTGGGGCCACGGTATCGTAACCGGGAATGCCGGTTACGAAATTGCCCGCACTCTGGTATGAGTTGTTGGCGTTGACTGTTTGCGCAATGGTTATGGGATAGGGATCGCGCATGGCACGGCTAAAAGGATAGGGATCAAAGCTGATGCCGTAGCCACCGCGGAAGACTGTTTTGTCCGTCCAGCGATAGGCCACGCCGAAGCGGGGCGCGAACTCAAGCTTACCTGATGTTGTGCCACTATCCTCACCAAGAATGACCTTGTCTGTCGCCATGTCATAACGCCCGATGCCGAGGCCGTTGTCGCGCGTCATGATGGGATAAAACTCCCAGCGCAGGCCATAGGTCAGTGTCAGCTTGCGCGTGACCTGCCATTGATCCTGACCATAGAGGCCCCACTGCCATTCGTGGCCGATCATCGGATTCTCAAATTGATAACTTCTGCCGAGCGAGTCCGGCAAACCAAGCAGGAACTGGGCAAAAGCGTTGGCATAGTTTGAAGATGCACCGCCTTTAAGGGCCGTAACACCGCCGGTAAAGCTGAAGCCTCCTACCGGGCCGAAGGCGCGCTGTGGCTGATATTGATTCAGCCGGTTGTTGAGTGCCTGCACGCCAAAGCGAACAGTGTGCCTGTCATGGTTCCACGTCATGTTGCCAACATAGGTAAAGGTGAAGTCGTGCTTGATCTCCGGATTCCAGTCATCCGCGTGACCAAAGGTTTCCAGGCCGGTTACGGCAAAGGATGGCAGGCCTTTCAAGTATGGATCTTTGCCGTACGATCCATCATTGGCATCGCTTCCTACGCCAGGAATGCCAAGCTGGTCTCCTAGATCAGAGCCGTAGTCGTTTTCGAGAATAGAGGCATCGTTGCGGCCAAGACCGAAGTTAACGTCGAGGAGCAGAGTGGGCGAGAAGATATGCGTGTATCCCAGGCCGCCAATTTTGACATGCGACTGGCTGTATCCAGAGCCACCGCCGGAGATGAGTCCCGTGCCACCACCTGTTCCAAGCGAACTTGGCGCTTTTACGTCGGCGATAAGATAGCTGAATTTTCCAAAGAACGAAGATTTGGGGTTGATCTGCCAGGAGACCTTTTCATCAAACGCGAAGCGGTCCAGGCTGTCGATACCGGAGGAGGAATAGTTGTTGGAAGTACCGGAGAGATTGGCATGGGGAATGAGCGCAAGCACCTTCAACGCTGCGGGGCTGATTCCCGATTCAAGGGCATTTCTACCATCCACGTTTTCACTGGCAAAGCTCGCGCGTCCGCTGCCGTCGGAGTTGCCTGTGGTGGGATCGTAAATGGTTGCGAGCCCCGTAAAGTCTCCGGCGCGCATGGCGTCTGTAGGCAGCGTGGTGATGTAGGTGTAAAGCTGGCGCTGGGACATGCCTTCAAATCCGGAGAAGAAGAAGAGGCGGTTGCGAAGAATGGGTCCGCCGATATTCGCGCCAAACTGGTTCTGAATATTCTCTGGCGGCGCATCCCCGGCATAAGAGTAGTAGGTCTTGTTGTAGAAGTAGTTCCGAGCAGCCATCGCGGAGTTTGTATGCTGCTCCCAGAAAGTGCCGTGGAAATTGTTTGTCCCTGACTTGGTCAGCACGGAGATTGCCGCGCCGCCCGCCAGCCCCTGCTCCGCGGTAAAGCTGTTCGTAACGATGTCCACCGACTGGATGTCTTCCGTGGGCGGATTGTAGAGCGTGTGATGAGGCAGATAAATCTGCTGGATGGCGGCACCATCCACGGAAGTGATATTGCTGGTGCGCGAAGCGCCGTTGATATTGGTAGTCAGTGAGCGCGAGGGCGTATCCATCACGGCATTCTGATAGCGGGACGGCGTCGCTCCTGGCGTCAGGTTGATAAGGCTTTGATAATTGCTGTAGCCGCCGATGGGCAGGTTGCTCAGCTCTTTTGTTGAAAGCTCACCATGAATAACGCCGCTATCCGTCTGCAACTGCGCGGATGAAGCGTTGACTTCAACGGATTGATTGACGGCGTTGAGGGAAAGAGCCTCATCGGCGCGAACAATCAGGTTGGCTCCAACGGTGATGCCGGTAACCTTGAGGGCTGCGAAGCCATTTGCACTGATCTCAAGCGAGTATGTTCCCGGAGCAAGATCATGCAAGGCATAGTTGCCAGAGTTATCCGTGACCTGTTGTATGCGGTTTCCAGTGGCCGCATTGATGGCTGCAACCGATGCGCCTGACAATGCTTTTCCATCCGGATCAGTTACGGCGCCAACCAGCGTTCCATAAAGCACCTGCGCAAAGGTTCGCGTGCTGGCTGGAACGATAAGCAAAAACAGCAGATATACGGACGTTCGTAGAACGTGATTCCACTTCATTTTTGGTCTCCCTGAAATGGTTATCGGGTTGTAGGGAATGCACATCCGGATGAACGGACAACGCGGAGCCGGATTGCGCTTCTGCACAGAACTGTGGCTTTTACCTGCAGCTATAAGGGCCGAAGGTTGCGAGAACCCGGTCCTGCTCGTCCGCGTTGTCGAGAATGACGATGCGGTAAGACTGTCCTCCGGGCGCGACGCGAACAACGATATGGCCGTTTGTGCTCTTGAAGTCGGCCACGCGCCGGTTGGCAACCCTGTTTTCTTCCTTCATGGCTGTCGAAAAAATATCGCGCGGCGCCGGATAGAGCGTGGTGCTCAGCATGTTGCCAAGACTGTTGACGGTGGGATGCGCCGAATCCCAGGCCAGTATGAGGAAGACCTGCGGGTGCAATGCACGAACCATCGCCGGCCCATCCGCATCCGCGTAACCGTGATGGTTGACTACAGCAACCTCGACAGGCCCTGCGGCCTGCGCCACTGCAGCTTCAATGTTGCGCCATGGCTCGTTGCCGTACTCGTCACTGCCACTCAGGTCGCCGCCGGTGTAGTAGTCGAACTGGCCATAGCTGATTCGCATGGCCAGCGAACACATGTTTTCCGAGGGATAGTCTTCCGGCTTGAGAGCGGCAATATCCGGAAACTGATGTCGCGTTGTGCTTCCAACGCCGGTCCACACTTCGCCATTGGCTGCAAGGTTGCGAACAGAAAAGTCCGGGTATGAATCAGGCTTACGCAACAGGCTGATCTGTTTATTCGACCCTACCTGGATGCGCTGCGCCGAGGCTCCACGCTTCACTTGCTCGCGGATAAAACGGATGTAATTCTGCTGATGCGGATCGTTGAGGGGCTGCGGATAGTCGTAGCTGGAGTAGTTGCGATCAATGAAGCGGCGGATCGGAACAATCTCCGCCACATCGGAGACGCCGGTAAGGCGGTAGTCACCATGATTGGAACGAGGCAGCTCCGGCGTGTACTCTCCCATGTGGTCAGAATGGAAGTGTGTAAGAACGAAGTAATCAATCTCCTCGCGGCCAGCTTCTTTCAGGTGGCGCTGCGCGTAACGCCCCAGCCACTCGCCGGGTCGGCGGGTGCCATCCGGTTTCGGAGCAATGGTGTATTCCAGCGACGAATAAATAGCGCCGGCATCCACCATCATGGACGTACCATCGGGATATAGAAACAGGGTCGAGTTGCCGCGTCCGGTTGAAATATGGTGAATGTCGAGCATGCCCGGCTGCCATGGTTCGTAGGTCGAGGAAGCTAGGGCAGAAGCAAAGCTAAGAGTGGGCTCGATGGCCAATGCGGCTGCCGCAAGGCCGCTGCTACGGAGAAAAAGGCGACGGGTAAGCTGAGGCACAATCATGTCCAGCGGATGTCTCCTGGTCAATATAAGAAGCCGTTCTCACGAACTGCCTGCCGGCTTCTCTTTTCAATTTCCCGAGGAGAGTCTGATCTGGCAATGCACTGCGCCTCGCCGGGAGGTAAATTCCGCGTAACCAGCTAAGGCTTTTTCTATCTTTTAGTTAAGCTCACATCGCGGAGCCCTTTTACATACTTTTCATGCTTTCGTCTTACACTCGGTTGCAGGCGTTCCTGTCAGCAACCCAACAAAATCGGCGCAAGCCGTTTCTATATACGGTTTCTGTATCTTCCTATTGCATATGAGCGAGACTGCTACATCCTGTTCCAGTGTCCGGTTTGGAGTCTTTGAAGCGGATTTCAAAAGCCGCGAACTCAGGCGCTCGGGCCTCCTCGTCCGACTGCAGGACCAGCCCTTTCGCGTCCTGATGCTGTTGCTGGAGTCGCCCGGCGAACTGGTCAGCCGGGAAGAACTGCAACGCAAGGTCTGGGGAGCGGATGCGGAGATTGATCCCGACCACAGCTTGAAGACGGCAATCAATAAGGTTCGCGAGGCGCTCAAAGACTCCGCCGATAACCCTCGCTTTATTGAGACTTTGCCAAGGCGGGGATATCGCTTTATTGCGCCAGTGACCGTACTTGCAGAGAAAGCAGAGGTCACCGAAGAGGCTGCTCTGGCTTCTCCACAATTGCCTCCGCCGATTGTTCCCGAAGTACCTGTGCTGCAACCCGCTGTGACGCGTGAACCAGAACACAAGGCTAAGCCTCAGACACGTTCGCACCAGAGGCGGTTCCTAACATATTTCCTCGTTTGCCTGGGTGTACTGGGAGCGGTCGCCAGCCTTAGCTATCTCTTCAGGCCGCCGGAGCCAACGGCGGATATTCTCTGGTCCACATTGTTTCAGCCGCAGGATACGACGTACGTTGTCCCAGGCGATGCTGGAATGAAGCTGTACACCAATGTGGCCCATCGCATTGTTTCCGTATCGGAATACGCTACGCGCTCTTACCTTGCTACACCGCCCGGAAATGTTACTCCGGATGGAAATCCAGCCAGCGGCACAATGGCGCAACGCAGATATACGACGATGTCGGATGTGAAGCTGATTACGGCCTTGCTCCGCTTGCCTCATCGATACTCGGACCGCATGCAGATATGTTTTGCGCGGGAGTTCAGCCTGAACTACCTCAAAACTGGCAATGCCATCCTGATTGGCGCTCCTGAAGCCAACCCCTGGGTGCAGGTGTTTGATAGCAAGGTTGATTTCACCGTCGTGTTTGGCCAGAACTACACCATTCTGAACCGGAAACCGGCAGCGAACGAGCCGCGAACCTATTCGGCAGTTGAGAGCAGCGGCACTCGGCAGTCTTACGCAATCCTGTCTCTCACCTCCAATCCGGGAGAGACAGGGCATGTTCTTTTAATCGAAGGCTCCACGATGGACGAGATAGAAGGGGCGATTGATTTTCTTTTGAACCCGGAGCAGATGTCCCCGGTGCTGGCCGCAGCAAAAGGAAAGGATGGGCAATTGCGTTCCTTCGATCTACTGTTGCAAACGACCTCCTATAACGTTGGAAGCTCAGAAGCTAAAATCTCCTCGCTACATATTCATCCTTGAGTGCTTCGCAACTCCTTATTTTGGAAGTTGCCACTAATTCCGATGGTCACTTTCTGCCGATGAAGATTACCAGCAGAAAGGGACCATCATACTTTTATGCGTATCCTTTTGCTATCGCGTGTTAAGGAGCAGATTGAAGCTGTGCTGCACGCCGTTGCTGGTGGCAGTAACGGTGAGTGTGTAGGAATGGCTTCCACTGCTACTGCCGCAGCCGCTGATGACTCCGAGACCGAGGCATAGGATGAGCAACGCAAGAAGCCGTGCCGCTTTAAGATGACGGCGCGCACGCCACAGGCCAAGCAGCGGCAGAAAGAGCACAGCAAGGGTCAAGCCTCGACTGTTACGAAACAAAGCAGAGGCTGAAGAAGATACGACTGTTAGCTGCACAGGGCCGCCTGCTGAACCTGCCGCGAAACTAGCCGGGCTGAAAGTGGCTGTGCTTCCGGTCGGGAGTCCCGTAGCTGTGAATGAGACGGGGGCCGGGAAGGTTGCGGAATTGGGCGTCACGGTAAAGCTGAATGTTCCGGAGCCATTCGTGAGCGTCCCTGTGCCGCTCGACGGAGGTGTGACGGTGAAGTCCTGCACACTGGAAGTGAGCAAAACGTTAGCAGTGCTGGAGCCGCCGAGGAAGTCGTCGTCGCCGCTATAGCTAGCGGATATGGAATAGCTTGCAGCGGCATTCAGCGTGAAGGTGAAGTACAGCGTTTGCGTCTCGTTCAGCCCCACTGGGAGAGAAGGAAAGTCCACTCCACGCGGCATCATCTCTTTCACGCCGCTGTTGTTAAAATCCGCGACATAAACATTGCTGTTTGCATCCACCGCTACACCACCAAGCGCGCCAAAGCCGCCGCCAAGCGTGACTACGCAACTGGCGTCGTTAGCGCGCTGATGCAACTGGTTGGAATCACCTCAACCGCACTGGGCCCGGTGTTCGTAACGTAGACGTTGCCGCCCTGATCCAATCCCCCCCCGATGGCTGGTTGAAACCGCCGCCAAGCGTAATCACACAACTGGAATCATTCATGCCGTTGATACAACTGAGCGGGATTTCCTTTACCTGACTGTTCGCGTAATCCGCAACATAGCCATTGCCTGCGGCGTCTATCGCCAGACTTGAAGGATTAGCAAAGCCTCCGCCCAGCGTCTGGATTGCGTAGCCAAAGACTGCCGTCTATGCCTACACGCTGCCTGTCGCGAGTGCAACGGAGCAAGCGAGAATTACGCAATACCGGAGACGTGCAAAGAGCATTGGAACAACGCGTACGCAAGGAGAAAGACCACTGGATTTCGACATTCGCAACAACCTTCCCGCAGGAGATGGAGCATCGCAACACTCCGCGCTGACTTCTGCGGAAAACAAGGATGCTCGGAAACAGGTTTGTCTCCATCTTGAAAGAAGGAAGCAATGGATTGGCTCTCGCATGAAAATATGTCAGGGCTTTGATTCTTAAACAGGAATCGCGCTTCCGTAAGAGCCAATTTGGGAGCACGCGATAGGTGCTGTTATGCCCACAAGAGGCCCGCTATCCGGTGCTCCCCTCTTCAGCAAGCACATGGGCGAATTGGAACCTCCGCAGTTTCACGGATATTCAGGCGGCGCGTCTGCATGGTACAAATCTGGACACACCTGCGTTCGTTTTCTGGATTCAAGCAGCTTTGGCAAAGGCGGCACGGTTGAAGTGTCTTCCAGGGAAATGGTGAAGATTGCTTTTGGAGGATTGCAACAATGCGAGCATGTTGGATGCGCGTGGCGGTAGTTGTGACAAGCATAGCGCTTGGTCTGGGCGTGGCCCGGGCAGAAGAAGTTGCCGGCAAGTGGGTTGCCGAAGTTACCGGGCCGATGATTATGGAGCCTGCGTATGCGCACGTTCTGCTGCAAGGAAGCGGCGATGCTGTAACCGGCACATGGGGTCCGAATATCTTGAAGGGCTCCGTGAAAGGAACAGAGCTTTCGCTGACGGTGACGGACGCGCAGGGAAACTCCGCTGGCTCCCTGACAGGCACCATCAAGGGCAAGGATGAGATTGACGGAGAAGGAAAGCTGAACGGGCTTGGGCGTCGCTATCCTGGGCGTGTTTCTCCTCCGCAAGATGTGAGCTTCAAGCTGATACGCGCTTTGCCGCTTCCAGCCAAACCTCGCGAGATTACTTACGACCATCCGAGCTTTCAGAACTACTACTATGCTGGTAACAAGCCGGGCCTGCACATCTTTCCCGGCGATATTGTTCACACATGGTCTGCCGACTCCGGCGGCGTGGATATGAACGGCAAGCGTGTAGCCCTTGGCGGCAATGCGAACATTGGTCCCATCTATGTGGAAGGCGCACTGCCGGGCGACACGCTTGTCGTTCACCTCATCAAGATTGAGCCGAACCGCAAGACCGCGCGCCAGGGAAGCCGCATTCAGCAGTTTGGCGTGCTGCCGGCTTACAACCTGGCCGCGCATTACGACCCGCGCTTCAACGGCGAGTACACGCTGGACAATGCGAGCGGTACGGCGCATCTAAGCGAGCCGACTCCGGCGCTCAAGAATTTCAAACTGCAGATGAAGCCCATGCTGGGATGCATCTCTGTTGCGCCTCCCGGCTTTGAGGCATTCACCGGGCCTCACCTCGGCGTCTATGGCGGCAACCTGGATTACAACGGAACAGTATCCGGAACGACGATGCTGTTTTCCGTCTTCCATCCCGGCGCGTTGTTTGGCTTTGGCGATGGCCACGCTGCGATGGCCGACGGAGAGGTGACGCAGACCGGCCTTGAGGTTTCCATGGACGTTACGTTTTCCGTGGATGTGATTGAAGGCTATCAATCAGGCGGCGTGCGGGAAGAAGATGATGACTACCTCATCTCGTTTGGCGTTGCAGGCTCGCTTCAGGAAGCGCTGAAGACCTCGACGGCACAACTCGCCACGTGGCTCAAGCACGACTACAACTTGAGCGACAGCGAGGTTGCACTGCTGCTGGGCGCTGTGATGAAGATTGAAGTCACGGAACTGGTAGATCCGGAATTCAATGTCGTAACCAAGGTTCCCAAGAGCTACATGGCAATGATTCAGAAGCAGCCGCCTGCTACGGCATCGGAATTAAAGTAGCTTTGCTCGCAGCGCGGACTGGTCTAATAGCCGTCCGCGCTGCCTCTGTGTGCATATATCAGCCATCATTCCTGTAGTCCTTACGCAATCCTCATCTATATTTATGCCGCCTACATCCCACCCGGAAAATAATTAAGTAGAACTACGTAGAGGCAAACAAGCGCTCGCAGTAATTTTGCGAATTTTAATCGTGCGGAAATTAACGCATAGTGAAAACACCCCATTTCAACGAGGTGCTCACTATGAGAAGGAAACTCTTCCTCTCCGTTCGTTGCAGAGCTATCTTTGCCTTCATCTGTTTTCCGTTGATGACTTCTGCACTGTATGGCCAAACATCTACTTCTGGCGCGATCCGCGGCACTGTCACGGACTCGCAAGGCAATGTGCTTGTAGGGGCAACTGTCACAGTGACATCCCCTGCTACCGCACAAACAAAAACCGTACTCACCGATAAAGCCGGCCAATACACCGTTGGCCTGTTGCCGCCGGAAGTATACAAAGTAACGATTACGGCCTCCGGGTTCAAGACATTCGAAGAGCCGCCCATCACCGTGGTAGTCACGGAAACAGAGCGCGCCGATGCGAAGCTCGTCGTTGGCAGCGCGGGAGAGACAGTTGAGGTATCAGCCGCTCCGCCTGCCCTGCAGGTGGAAAACGCGACCATGGGCACCGTTGTGGATGGCGGCGTAATTCGCGAGCTTCCGCTCACCAGCAGAAACTACACGCAGGTGCTCACCATGTCCACGGGCATCACGGGCGACCTGAACAACGCTGCAACACTCGGCAAAGGCACGCCTGACGTTTATGTAAACGGCGCCAGCAGCATCTCGAACAACTTCCACATGGACGGCGCGGACATCAACAACTTTGGTTCCGGCCGAGCGGGCGATTTTGTTCAGCAGGCCGGCATCCCGGTGCCAAGCCCTGACGCGCTGCAGGAATTCAAGATTCAGACAACTAACTACGATGCCGGCTTTGGCCGCGATGCAGGCGCAAACGTTGATGTGGTAACAAAGACGGGCACCAACCAGATTCACGGCGCGGTCTGGGAATTCTTCCGCAACGACGCGCTGAATGCAAACGACACATTCGTGAAGCTTGTAGGCAGACCACGTCCCGCGATGAAGCAGAACCAGTTCGGCGGAGTGCTTGGCGGCCCTATCATCAAGGACAGGTTCTTCATCTTTGGAACCTATCAGGGAACGCGGCAAGTCAACGGCATGAGCGCCGGTTCGCTGCAGACAGTGCCGCTCTTCCCGCTCACCAATGACCGCAGCGCCTCTGCCATCGGGGCCATCGCCTGCCCCAATGGAGCAGGCTCCTCATCCACCGCGGCGCACTACTGGCATCCATATAACGGCGGGCAGTACAGCACGACGCCCGGTCAGGAAGAAGTTGCCTGCGACGGCTCCAACATCAACCCCGTGGCCATTAATCTGCTCAATCAGAAGCTTGCCGACGGCACCTACCTGATTCCCACGCCGCAGCGCTATGCAGTCGATTCGCATGGCAACCCCATCGGCCAATCCACCTTCAGCATTCCGGCCACCTATAACGAAGACCAGTACATGGTGAATGCGGACTACATCCTGTCGCACAAGCACACCTTGTCAGAGCGCTTCTTCTATGCCAACTATCCCGAAAACCAGCCGCTGGGTACAGCGGGCAATCCTCCGGGAAATGGTGTTGCGACCAAGTTCAACAACGACGTGGCGATTCTGAAACTGACCTCTGCCATGAGCTCCAACTTTCTGAATGAAGGCTTGGTAGCTTTTATTCGCAGCGGCGGCCACCTGCAAACGCAGTCGATTCTTACCTACGACCAAATCGGAATGACCGCGCCCAGCGACCCGTCCTATCCGCTTATCCCAATCATGTCCGTAACGGGCTACTTCAGCCTCGGCGGCGGCGGTAATGATGAGTCCATGTCCGTCGTCAACACCTTTGAAATTGCGGACCAGATTTCATGGGTGCTTGGCAAGCAGAGCATTCGCGCCGGTTTTCTTGGCGAAAAGAATCAGTTTGATTTCGACGACCCTGAACAGAAGCGCGGCAGCCTTGGCTTTTCAACACTGCAGGACTTCCTGCTCGGCATGAGCTCGGCACAGAATCACTCGGGATACAGCAACCTGAACTCCGTCGGCAGCCAACAGGGCAACTACTACAAGGGCTATCGCGGCACGGATATGGCCATGTTCCTGCAGGATGACATCAAGCTTCTGCCAAACCTGACGCTGAATGCAGGCCTGCGCTGGGAGCTGGATAGCGGCGTGAGCTTTGCACATGGCGAAGAGAGCAGCTACTGGCCCTCGCTCGTCACTCGCTTTGCACCCGTCCCAACAGGCGGAAGCTACCAGGGCTTTATCGTGCCTAACAACTTCCGGCTTTCCACTCCGGATGGAGTAACAAAGATTGGCAGCCGCAGCTTGCAGAGCAATGATTTGCCCTTGCATAACTTTGGCCCGCGCCTCGGATTTGCATGGCAGCCATTTGGAGCCAGCACTTCCACAGTGGTTCGCGGCGGTTACGGCATCTTCTACACGCTGCCAAATGCTAACTCCGTTCTGCAGACGCTAGGCGGCCAACCGTTTGTCAGCAAGGCCAGCTTGAGCAATGCCAATGACCAAACCTCAACCTTCGCAACGCCATTCACAGTTACGCTGACTCCGGGAGCATGGACACCGCTTCTGCCGACGGGCGCGCCGCAATCGGTAACTGCTGTTGCCGAGCATAGCGATGTGCCGATGGTGCAGCAGTACAACCTTGAAGTTGAGCATCAACTCCCCGCCAAGCTTGTAGCCGAACTTGGATACGTAGGCACACGCGGCACTCGCCTTGCGGAAAGCCGTGGCATCAACCGCGCATGGCTGGCAAGCCCGCAAAACCCAATCAACGGTGTAACTACCAACTCAACCACTTCCGCTAACTTGCAAGCCCGTGTTCCTTACCAAGGGTTCTCGCCCACTGGGGTGTCTTTGATTGAGACCTACGGCTTCTCCATGTACCACAGCATGCAGGCCACACTGCGGCGCCAGGTCAGCCATGGTCTTTACATTCAGGGCGCATACACCTGGAGCAAAGCCATGACGACCGTGACGGGCGGCGACGGCACCAACGGCGTCTTCTCCGGCGGCAGCGGCAACAGCAATGATCCGCTTGACCGTTATGCGCGCTGGGGACTCGCAGGTTATGACCGGCCTCATCGCTTTGTGATTGCTTACGTCTACAACCTTCCGAGCCTGAAGTCAGGGCACATGCTGGCACGCGGAGTTACTAATGGCTGGAAACTGAACGGCTCGTCCACATTCCAGTCCGGCAAACCGATGACCTTTACTGACTCCACCAACGGCACCGCTTATGGCGTCTCCAGCTACGCTCGCGCGCAGTTCATCCAAGGTAAGGGAAACAACGACATCATCTCCAAGAATGCAGGCTCCATGCTGCACCGCGTTCAAACCAACACGTACCTCAACCCTGCATCTTCCGTCTTCCAGACCGCTGCTGCTGTTCCATACAGTGTGCTGAATAACGGCGCAGCCGCTACCGATTTTGGCGACAGCTCAATTGGCGCGGCGCGCGGCCCCGGCAATGACAACTGGGACTTTGCCATTGTGAAATCAACCCACGTTCCCGGGCTTGGCGAGAGCGCCAATGTCGATTTCCGCACGGAGTTCTTCAACATGTGGAATCATCCCGAATACTCGAATCCCTCAACCTCAGCCAGTTCTGTCAGCTATGGTCAAATCACCAGCTCGGCAGGCTCACCACGACTGATTCAGTTCGCGCTCAAGCTGTCCTTCTAAGCGCAACTGAAGTTTGCAATACATGCGGCGGCTTAATCGGATATAGATTTCGCCGCCGCATCCCTCGCAAAGTTGTACAAGCTGGATTTTGTCAGGAGAGTGGAATGAAGAAGCGGATGTTTGTAGCAGCGCTAAGCGCAATAGCCACGCTACATGGGCTCGCGCAGCAGCCCTACGTTGTGAAAGCGACATCGAAGACCGTGAGCTGGGGATACTATGGCAGCATGCACCCAGCCTTAACGGTACATAGCGGGGATACGGTTGTGATGCAAACACTCTCAACCTGCGGGCCGACGGACAGGCTCGTTGCGCGAGGCGTCAAGCCTGAAGATATTCCCGCATACAACGAAGAAATCTACAAGAATTATCCAGCAGATGAAAAAGGCCCCGGAGGCCACATCCTTACCGGCCCGGTTGCCATTGCGGAAGCAGAGCCGGGAGATGTGCTGGAAGTGCAAATCCTCAAGGTGGACATCGACACTCCATTTGCCTGCAATGGCTTTGGGTTGCATCGCGGATTTCTTCCTATGGAATTTCCTTACAGCCGCAACAAAATCATCCCTCTGGATCTCAACAAGATGGTCGCGCACTTCGCACCCGGTATCGACATTCCGCTGCATCCTTTCTTTGGAAGCATGGGCGTAGCCGGCGCGCAGGGCAAGGTTGGCAGCACGGAGCCGTTCGCGCACGCCGGCAACATGGACAACAAGGAGCTTGTTGCAGGCACTACGCTCTATATTCCGGTAGCCGCTAAAGGCGCAATGTTTGAAGCTGGAGATGGTCACGCAGGCCAGGGCAACGGCGAAGTGGATATCACGGCACTCGAAACATTTCTCACAGGCACATTCAAGTTCATTGTGCACAAAAACAAAAACATGCTCTGGCCCCGCGCCGAAACGCCTACGCACTACATCACCATGGGCTTCAGCCCGGACTTGAAAGAAGCTACGGAGCACGCGGTTCGCGAGATGATTGACTTCTTAGTAGAAGAGAAGCACATGACACGCGATGACGCCTACATGCTTACCAGCGTGGCAGTAGATGTAGACATAACGGAACTCGTGGATGGCAATGTAGGAGTCCATGCCATGTGCCCGAAGAACATCTTCGCGAGTTCAGGAACGAAATAGCGATATTTTCCTTCTGCCTTCACGGCACAGGCAGAAGGAAGAAATTGCTCGTACAAGAGGTATCCGACCGAGGTAGACATGAGAGAGCAGGAGTTTTATAAGACTCAGGCCATGCACTTCTCATCTCGAATGAGTGCAGCCACATCCGAGACCTACCTGCGCGCGCTGATTGAAAATTGTCCGATTGCGATCGTCGCGCTCGACTCTCAACACCGCTTTACGCTATGCAACCCGGCATTTGAGCGGCTCTTCCAGTACCAACCGAAAGAGCTGGCAGCAGCCGATCTTGATTTTCTAATCGCCAGCCCCGAGCAACTGGAAGAAGCGGCGCAACTAAGCCAAACTGTGCTGGTGGGAAACAACGTTCACATGGTCACGCAGCGTCGCCGGCGTGACGGCATGCTCATTGATGTGGAGATCTACGGCATCCCTTTGATTGTCGAGGGAAAGCTCGAAGGTGTTTACGGACTCTATCAGGACATTACCGAGCGCAATAATGCGAAGACAGAATTTCAGCATATGGTGACTCAGCTTGAGAATCTGCAGCAGCAGGAACGACGCCGGATTGCTCGTGACCTGCATGATTCCACCTCGCAGGAACTGGCGGTTTTGAATTGGAATCTTGCAAGGCTGCGCGATTTGATAGGTGACTCAAATGATGATCTCAAGAACCTGATTGAAGAGACGAAAGAAATAGCGTATCGATGCTCTGCCTGCATTCGCAGCACATCCTACCTGCTGCATCCTCCACTGCTGGGAGAGGCAGGTTTGCGACTGGCGCTGCCTTGGCTGGCCGAAGGATTTGAAGAGCGCAGCGGAATACGAGTAGACCTCAAAATGAGTGAAAACCTCGGCAGATACCAGGACGAAATAGAAATTGCCATCTATCGCATCGTACAGGAGGCGCTTGCAAATGTACTGCGCCACTCCGGAAGCGCTACAGCAAAGATCACGCTGCAGCTCAGGCAAGGCTGGCTCAAGCTTGCAATCAGCGACCGGGGAAAAGGCCTTGCGCCTGAAGCTCTCTCACGCGCGCGCAGCAGCAACAGCGGTGTTGGAATTGGCGGCATGAGAGAGCGCGTCGAGCAGCTTGGCGGTCTCTTAACAATTGATTGCAACAACAAAGGCACAACAGTGAAGGCAACCATTCCCTCGGAGATAACTTTGCATGGCTAAAGCGTTACGGATACTGATTGCAGACGACCATGAGTTGATTCGCAGAGGAGTACGCGCACTGCTATCAAGCCGCGATGATTGGGAAATTGTCTTTGAAGCTCAAAACGGCGTTGAGGCAGTAAACAAAACGGAAGAGCTACGCCCTGATGTTGTGATCCTCGACTTCTCTATGCCTGAGTTGAACGGACCCGGAGCGGCACTGCAGATATTGAAAAAGTTTCCGGACACATGCATAGTCATGCTGACCATGCATGATTCCGAGCAGATAATCCGCGACATGTTAAGAGTCGGCGTGCGTGGCATCGTGCTGAAGAGTGATGCGGACCGCGACCTGCTCGCCGCAGTAGAGGCTGTTGCAGACAAGCGTCATTTTTTTACTGCGCGAGTAACAGAGATGGTGCTGGGAGGCTACCTGACGAGCCGCACGTCTTCATTGAAAGCAATGAGCGCGCCAGTCCAGCTCACCGTGCGTGAGCGCGAAGTGATGAAGCTGTTGGCGAACGGCAAGACCAGCAAAGAAGTAGCGGTGGAACTTAATATCAGCATCCGAACCGTTGAATCACATCGAATCAACATCAATCGCAAGCTGGGATTTCATTCCATTGCCGACCTTGTACGTTATGCCATTCGCCATGGGTTTGTAGCGCATGCGTGAGGCACCTCTGCAAGTTTCCTGAATTCAATTCGCACGACAAAGCAATTCTCACTTTTACAGCCGCACAGCAAAGAGTAAGAGCGTTACAACACAGGAGACAAACATGCCAAAAATACTTTCACAATCTCTGATTGTGTGTATCTTTACTTCGCTCGCATGGTCGCAACAGGCCCCCTCTACTGCACCTTCAACGCCCTCCGATCCTGTTGCAACCATGGTTGGCCGGCTGAATATTGAGCAATACAAGGCGATCATCAAGGGGCTTACAAAATTCGGCGACCGCCGGCAGGGGACCGACAGAAACCGTGCCGCAGTTGACTGGATAGAAGCGCAACTCAAAAGTTACGGATGCACGAACACAGAGCGCATTCACTATACCTACGAACCGCCAACATCAGGCGGCAACCGCAACGGCGCTCGCCGTCCTCCGGCAGACCGCTCTGTCGGCCCCGGAGGCTCGCGCCGCAGAGGCAATATCTTCCCGGATACGGTCAACAACGATCCGATGAAGCAGCCAGATATGAAACTGCGCGAGTTGAATTCACAACCATCCACCCCTGGTCCGCGTGAAGAGGTCTACTGCACCAAGATAGGATCAAAGCATCCTGAACAGATGTACATACTCGGCGCGCATATGGATGGCATCGGCTGGGGCGAAGCGGCGAATGATGACGGCTCGGGCACCGCACTGGTGATGGAACTGGCACGCATCTTCAGCAGCTTGGATGTCACTACGGACGTCTCCATCCGCTTTGCGCTTTGGAACAACGAGGAGACAGGGCTGAATGGAGCACGTGCCTATGTTGATCAACGCAAGGACCTGCAAGGAATCGAGACACCTCCCGGCTCAGGCAAATATCCAGAACCCAAGTGGATTGGTATGGTTCAGCATGACATGATGCTTTTTGACCACGGTATGCCCTTGAAAGATGGAACCATGCCGAAGAACCAACGCCCCGAGGCCGACGTGAACATCGAGTACCAGGTGACATCGAAATTCGCAGACCAGGCAATGGCCATGGCGCACAAATTTCAACTCGCTGACGATAAGTACGCCACAGACTATCCGGCAAACGTCGGTCCACATATGACTAACACCGACTCCAGCCCATTCATGGACTTGACTCCATCCCTCAGCCTGCGTGAAGTGGAGCGCGGAGCACAGATGGGCAGCGGATGGGACCCACAGCATCATCAGCCAACTGACGTCTATTCGTTTTATAGTGACGACGATTTTCGTCTTGGACTGAATGCTGCCCAAATCACTCTCGGAGCAATCGCCCAGCTAAGTGGAGCAACTTTAACTGGCACGAAGTAGCGTCTTAACACACAGAAACAAACTGGCCTCTTCAGTCATGACTGAAGAGGCCAGTTTGTTTTGTGCATTGAGCGAAGATTTACTGCCCCGGCTTGGAAACTTGAGCGGTGGAAGAGGCAACACTCTCGCTTGGCTTATCCGCGAGCAACTGCTCAATCCGCGCGGTAAACTCTTTCTCAAGGTCCGCGTGAAATTCGCCGCTAGCAGGGGAAGCAAAGCCAGAGTGAACAGCCTTTACCTTTCCGTCACGGCCAATGAAGATCGTGGCAGGCCAAGTGTTCAGATTCACAAGTTGCGGTACTTTCTCCCACATATCTGATGGAGCGCCTGCAATGAGGTAGGTGTATTGCACGCCGTATTTCTTCACGAAAGCGCGCTCTCGCTCCAGACTTCCCTGCTGCTCCGGCTCCTCGAAGTCAAGAGCGACGATGGCTAGGCCTTTGTCGCGATACTTCTTATCGAGTTGCACAAGATACTGCGCCTCATCGTGGCAGTTCGGGCACCAGGTTCCGGTAACGATAGCGAGAACGACCTTGCCCTTAAAGCGGGGATCGTCCTGCGAAATCAGCTTGCCATCGACATCAGGAAAGTTAAAGAGAAACTTTTCATTCGGATCGCGAGCCGTTGTATGGGTTTCGTAATCATCTGGTGCGGGTAACCCCTTCGCCTTCGCAACATCTTCACGATACGCGATCAACGCCTTGGCATAACGGCCACTCGTCGGGCCCGATGCTTCGTTATATGGATTGCTGTTGGCGCTTGTGCTTGCCGCCTGTGCGGAAGCGCCATTTGAATTTTCCTGTGCGACTGCTTGCGAACGCTGGCCGTCCTGGATGATCTGGAGTGTGCCGTCATCATTCAGCGAAACCTCAATGACGCCAGGACGTCCGCCATCAAAATGACTCAGCACCCATTTGCCGTCCTTATAGGTTCCGCTGTAAGCGCCGGTATCTCCATCAACACGCAAGATAGACGCGGCAACTTCCTGCCCGCGCTGCTTGACGATAAAGCGAAATGCCTTCTCGCCTTTTGCAGAGGGGTTGCTCAGAGGAATAATCCATGAACCGGCAATTGAGGGCGCATGGGCTGCCGACGCGGAGGTCTCAACATGGCGCGCCGCCTCAAAATCAAACGTGCTGCTACCGATGCGCGACCTTGTAGCCACATTGCCAACCAGCTTGCCATCCTGCAGAGTTGCAGTAATGGTAGTGAGGTAGTGCTCGACATTCAGAACAAGCTTTCCGTCCTCAAACGTCGCGCTGGTAGTCCCGTCATACGGATCGAAGCCGTCGTAAAACGTTCCTTTCAGCGTCGGACCTGAACCAGAGATGTCGAGCCGGAATGGAATAGAGTTGCCGTGGCTGATAAGATTTGCGTCCCAGCGGCCGTCGATTGAAGCTGCGGAGTTGCCAGTCTGTGCCGTTGTAATGGATAGGCCGAAGCCTGCAACAAACGCTGCAGCAGTTGCATGTCTCCAGATTGTTCTCATGAGGTGCTCCCTTCAAATTGGCGGATTAGTTCCCTTGTTGAACTGCTGTTGAACTGAGTTGTCCCGGCTGGTCCTGTCGAGGCCTATCATGGCGGAGGTGCGTTGTTGCAAGGTGAAGATGATCGGACGTAGCATACGTTGACCACTCTTCAGGCAAACCTGGTTTGGTTGCCAAAAGGATTTCGAGAATCGCTCGCTTCTCTCCCAGAGTGAGCTTTGCAAAGTCAGCGCTGTTATCTTGTCCCGTCAGAATTGTGAACAGACGGTGATAGATGTAGCTTTTCGCTGGCTCAGGAATTGCGTCGAAAGACTCGGAGTAGATGAGATAGCTACATGGATAGCGGAAGATTCGTGTCTTCAAGTCAAAGTCGCGAAGGGAGCGGCCTTGACGATCTCGCAGACCGCGGCGGGCAAACTCTTTCGCAAAGAGAGAATCTACGCCAATGCTCTCAGTACCGGTGCCGGAAAGAGATGCTTCATTGACAAAGAGCAGATAACGCAAAAGCTGCTCTGCGGGACGCTCAAACTGCCTGCGTACGTTCTCCGGTAGTGAAGCATTTTCAGGAAGCCCGTTCTTCTTATTCGCTTCTGCCTGGTTGTAAAGCGTTATTCGCGTCTTGTAGTTCGTCAGTGTGATTAGGTTGTGCATCTGCGTCTGATGAGCGAGAACAAGATGCGCAACGACATCACTATCCGGCGAAAGATAGGCTGTAGAGTTAAAGGTCTTTGCAGGCAAAGAGACAAGCTTGACCGGCTTGTCTTGTTCCTCGCCTGTGGTTTGAGCCGGATCTGCAGGTTGATTCACAACAGTATTGGCCAAGCTCGACTGACCACCAGCATTACCGGTGACATACCAGCCGCCCCAGCGATCTTTGAGCGGGCTATCCTGATCGGTGATGAATGCTTGCGTATTAAGAGCCTGCGTTCCGGTGGATGTTGAATAGATGGAACGCAGCAGGACTCCCGGAACACCACGCGTTCCCGCGGCAATGTGGCATTGCGTGCAATCAAGCTCCGCGCGCTGAAAAACTGGATGGTTGGCCTTGTGCTCATCGAGCAGATAGAAGATGGCTCCCTGCGTAGGATCAAACGAAACAATCTCAATCGCTTTGCCATCATGCACTTTGCCGACATACACATCGTCGTTGTAATAAAGCGCACGCGGATGCTCGGGAGAGATTTTCGGATACTGGAAACTTGTCTTCGAGTAGACGAGCGTCTGTGAATCAACAGGAACCTTCAATTCCTTCAACACGGATTTGAGGTAACCAAATTGCGAATCGAACTTCAGCGTAACTTCGCCACGCTCAATGCGCTTTTCAAGTAGCGCAACCGGATCACTCAAGTTCTCTGAACGATAGAAGATCGGCGCATCGCTGTATGGAATATAGCCTTGATTCCGCACCGCAATCTGGCCGTGCGCACGCACAACAAACCAACTCACCGAGAGCCCGTCAAGGATCACTACAGCCAATAAGACCAGCAGGGCAAGCCATGCCTTCGGCGCGGATTTTCCGGGCATGAATCGTGAAGATTGCAACGTTGACACTCCCTTTGCAGCACGGTATCCAGGCATTTCGCATGTACCGGGGAAATACGAAAGCCCGCTCCTGATTGGCAGGCAGCGGGCTTGAGCCGAGTGCAAAGATGCGCACTTCAATAAAAAACCCGCTCCAGCAAGCTGGCGAGCGGGTTATCTCTTTCGATCTGGATCGTATGACTGTTACATACGATTCTCACAAAAAGCGCAATTCCCCGTCCGCCAATTCATTTCACCGGACAGGCAACAACGTTTTTTGGAGATAAGATTCATAGCAAGGAATATATGACCGTCCAGCTTGGATGTCAAACCAAATCTTCGCTGGCCCGGTTGCCCTCGTCTTTCAAAAGCCCCTGGCAATGATGCCAGCATCAAATGCGCGCACGTGTTTCCTACTTTATGGCACAGACACCACGCTTGACAGAAATAATGTATTTACTTATGGTTCCATCATGCTCAATCGGCACAAGCAGTTCTGTCGTAGCTCCGCAACACCTTGTTGCGTCGAGTGTCGTGTGTCGATACCAGGGCTGAACCTCTAAATTCCCCCGGATCGTTTTCTATCAGGTCTGTTGCCCCCCCGGCATCTCGCGCAGAGTGCGTTTTCTCATGAACGCATCCTGCGCAATATCGCATCAGACGCAATCAAGGCATAGCAACCCTACAAGACCATGCGTCCGCATTTGCACCATCGCAATATGATGCGTGCCCGCAAATGATGACAGGCTGCATGGACAAAACAAACAGCAGGCTGAATTATTTCCGTTTTCAAACGGATGAGGAGGTTGACGCAGTGAAGCTTTCTTTCCAGGCCCTTTCACGATTTTTACTAACTCTGCTAGCGCTTGCCATTCCACTCACATTGTCCGCACAGACCTTTCGTGGCGGCATTTCAGGCACAGTTACCGATACCACCGGCGCTGTAGTTGCTAATGCCAAAGTGACCCTGATCGGTACGGACACTGGTTTCACTCGCGAATCCGAATCGACCAGCGCCGGTGAATTCGCCTTCCAGGATCTGCAACTCGGCCACTACAGCATCACAGTTGTTGCTTCCGGTTTTTCGCAGAATAAAGTTGATGGCATCGCAGTTCGTCCCGGCCAGATCTACTCACTGGTAGTCAAACTCGCTGTCGCCACCTCTTCCCAATCTGTTGAAGTCAGCGCGGATGCAATCACCCTCGACACGCAATCCTCCACCAACAACGCCGTTGTAAACGAACAGGCTGTTGCAAACATTCCCTTGAACGGACGCGACTTTACGCAGCTCCTTAAAATCACACCAGGTTATAACGGTGCCGGATCAATCAACGGCACGCGCACCAACCAGAACAACTGGCAGATTGACGGCGCGGACAACAACGACATCTGGCAGAACAACACGGCGGCCAATCAGGGCGGTGTTGCGGGCATTGCCGGCGTCACTATACCCGTGGACGCGATTGACCAGTTCACCGTGCAATCAGAAGGCAATGCGGAAGCCGGCCGCAACCCCGGTGGCCTCATTTCGCTTGGCATCAAGACAGGCACAAACAGATTTCACGGCGCGGCCTACTACTTCAACCGCAATGAGTTCTTCTCAGCCAGAAATCCATTCACCGCGGAAGCAGCGCGCAAGCCTCTGCTGCGCAATCAGCAGTACGGTGGAGATGTGGGCGGGCCAATCATCAAGGATCGCCTTTTCTTCTTCGCCAATTTTGAGCGTCAGCAATACGCGATTCAGGTTGGCTCAGGAGCCACCGAACCAGTAGCAGCTTACGTCACGGAAGCAGCGAACCTACTCGCAGCGCACAACGTCGCCGTGAATCCGCTGTCACAGAACCTGCTGCAACTATGGCCCGCAGGAAACAAGCCTGGTTATGCAGCCAGCCAAAGCAACTACACGGAAACCAATCCCTCACACGGATATAGCGACAATGCCATCGGCAACATTAACTGGAATATCTCGGACCGGCAGAGCCTGCGAATTCAGAGCTTCATCGGCACTGGCCGCCAATTTGCACCTGTCACCAGTCCTTCTACCTACTGGTACTATCAGGTGGCTCCTGATATCACGCAAAACTTTTCCGCTGTACACAACTGGTCCGTCACAGACCATTTCTCCAATCAGTTGCTGGCCGCTGTGGGCATCTTCAACCAGACCTTCAACGACGAAAACCACAGTTGGAATATGCCATCGCTGGGCTTGGCAGATGGTGTAACAGACCCGTCGCTCCTCGGCGCACCAACAATCTCCATCAGCGATAGCGTCACCTTTGACACGGTAGGAGCCACGCAGCCCATTGGCCGCAAGGACTACACGGGCCACATTACCGACGCGGCCACATGGGTTCACGGCAAGCATCAACTGCGCTTCGGTGGTGAGTTTCGTCGGAACTACATTGATCTGCAATATCAAAGCGGCGTACGCGGCAACTTCAGCTTCTCTGGTGCAGCTTCTCCCAACGCGGCAGCCGCAATTGCGCAATCCGGCGGAACACCATGGGCCACCACTGGCGCGGGCTTCCTTGACAGCAGCGATGCGGACATTGCCGGCAACCATACTGAGGTTCTGGCGCTCGCAGACTTCCTGAGCGGGTACTTCACCAAAGCTTCATTCATTCAAGGCTATCTGCGCCGCAACCTCTACCAGAAAGCCGTAGCGTTCTTTGTGCAGGATCAGTACCAGGTACTTCCTGACCTTACGCTGAACTATGGTGTTCGCTATGAGTTCAATGGAACCATCACCACGGACGGCGTTCTTTCCGATTTCCGTCCAGGCGCCGCAGGCGCGGATGACAATGGTCTTGTTCTGGTTGGCACATCCAATCAGCCCCCGGTCTTTACGCCGGGCAAACTGCACTTCGCTCCGCGCTTCGGCTTTTCGTATCACGCAGCGCCCAGGATTGTAGTACGCGGCAACTTCGGCCTGTACTATGATTCGCCCGGCTTCAACGGCTTTGGCAGCAGCAGCGTTGCCAACGGCGACTCCGCAACTGGCTTTCAAGACAATCCAGTTGGCAATCCTCCCGTGCTCAACGTTAGCCGCACATACGCGCAGTGGCAAAACAACGTTGATCCCTTCACCGGCGCCGCTGCTTCTTCTGCAACCGTCGGCCTGTTCTCTGTAGACCCCAATCTGCACGCCGCCTACGCAGAGAACTACACGCTCAACACCGAGTATCAACTGAGCCGCAGCACTTTGTTGTCGCTCGGATATCTCGGCGCACAGGGACGCCACTTATATCATATTCTTGACATTAACCAGCCAACTCTCGGAACCGTGGCCGGCGAGCAAAGCCGTCGCCCGTATTACAGCAGCTCGCTGGTTGCCAACGCCGCCAGACTCGGCATCATCAACCAGGTATCGAGCGAAGGTGGCTCCAACTACAACGCATTTGTGGCCAGCCTGAAGAGCAACAACTACCGCCACCTGAGTAGCCAAATCTCTTACACCTATGGCCACTCTATCGATACCATCTCGAACTTCCGCAGCACGGCTCCCGAAAACTCCAACAACCTTGCGCAGGATTACGGTAGCTCGGACTTCGATGTTCGCCATACTCTGAATGCGTATCTCGTCTATGAAGCGCCGCAGATCGGGCACAGCTTGCCGGTGCTGACCCGTGGGTGGCAGTTCAACGCCTTCACCACAGCCTTTACCGGCACGCCGCTCTCCGTTAAAGTCGGTTCAGACCGCAGCGGAACAGCGGAAAACAATGATCGTGTCAACGTGGTTCCGGGAGTCAGCTACAAGACATCCACGGGAGGCAACCTGCTTCCAGCAGCGTCTTCCACCGCCTCGCGCTACGCGGTTTATCTCAACTCAACAGCCTTCAGCAATCCGGATCAGGGTACATGGGGCAACTCTGGCCGCAATGCCTTCCGTGGCCCCGGCTTCTTCACCTTCGATACCTCGGTGGTTAAGAACACCCAGCTTCATGAAAGAGTCAGCCTCCAACTACGCGCGGAAATTTTCAACCTCTTCAACCACACCAACCTTGCGAATCCCTCTGCATCCAATCCGGTTGGAAGCGCTAGCTTTGGGCGCATTACCAACACACGCAACAACGGCAGTGCGCCGGGCATTGGACCGGGCGAACCGTTCAACGTTCAGCTCGCTGGAAAGATCATCTTCTAACAAACGCAAAAGCGAAGAGCCGTCTGTGCAATATTGCACAGACGGCTCTTTCAATCTCATTCCGCATGCTACTCTACACCTGCCCCCAGTCAGTGAACCTCAACCGCCACCGAAAGATGAACAGTTCTGGGAGGCAGGCAGATGCGATCATTGCACGCCTGAAAGCGTACACTCACAGGAATCGATTGCTTGCCAACCTCTGCACTCTGTTTGATTCTCACTGGCAAATGCAGCGAAAAGCCTTTCTCATAAATCTGTGTTTCGAGGTTGAAGCTCGCGTCCTGCCTCTTAATCGGATCAGTGCCAGAGATGGCTCCACGAGTCTCCGCAGTTGCGTTGTCATCCAGCGTAATATGCAGCGGCGTTGGCCCATCAGGCTCCTGCACCAATCCATAGACATGCCAGTCTTCCAGCACATCACCTGCAATGTCAATTTGCAGATCGCTGCCTTTCTCAACTGAGTCATGAACATTTGCAGAAGCAGACCATTGCACAGCCTGAACAGGAGCTTGCGCAGCAACTACGCCTGACAAGCACAGTCCCAAAACAAAACCGAAACCAGTCTTCATACATCTACCCTTTCCGCTGCTAAATAGCGAACGTTCAATTCTGTGATTTAGGCTCAAAGTCAGGCGGAGTCGCCTGACCTTGGTGGCAGTTCCCGCAGGTAACCGGCGTTGCATAGCGGCGGTCTCCAAGCTGTCCAAGATACTTCGTATTGATGTCGCTCGTCATCGTAATCATCACGCGCGCCGTCTGTTTGATCGGATTCTCATCCGATGCGTAATCAATCTGTCGGGTCTGTGCATCCTGCGCATGGCAATATGAGCAAGGCACTCCCAAGCTTTGTTCATATTCGTGCATGAGCTTCTTGAGGTCTTCCCCGCTGATGGACTTCTGCAACACCTTCAAATTGTGCGGATGAGAGAAGATGTCCTGCGAAACAGTTGCGGCTTCTTGTTTGACAGCAGTATTTTGCGATACGCCATTCAAAGCAACCCCTACAACAACGCAACTCAAGAACAGAACGAAGGCATAGTGCTTATTCATTTAGATTTCCTTGAAGTTTTGTTTGCTCTCTGGCGCAGCAGAGCGAACACCACCACGCCTGCGGCGCTTTCTTACCTGTGATTGAACCTAAAACAAAAAAGCCCGGCCAGTATTCTGGCAGGCTCGCTCCTATCAACAAGAGCTATTGGACAAACGAGATGACCAATTCAGATAGCAGAAGAAAGCTGATCGAGCCTGCCAGGAAAGCTGGACAGGCTACAACAGCGGGCGCTGGACATAAGCATTTTCTGCATAGATGAAGTTTACATGGGGCAGCAGTTTCCGCAAGCTTCGCTATCGATACAACACTTAAATTTGCGGAAATGCAGTAATACGCAGTTTCGCCGCGGCATATGGAATGAGCACAATCGTCTCTTCCGGTTCCTGGCTTTTAACTGGACTTGGAGGAAGCGGGTTTGCCACGCCATCTTCCGCACGCCAGTCGCTAATGCGGTGCGCTTTCACGCTGAGCTGAACAGGCAGATGATGGCGCGTGAAAGGAACCTTGCTTACTTCCGCCTCCGTCACGGCAATGCTCTTTTCCGGGCTGCCTTCTTCAATGTCGAGCGCATAGTTCCATGCGCCTTTCGGAAACACCTGCCAATCCGCAGTCATTCCTCTATCGCGCAACTTTACCCAACTCTCCTCAATGCCATAAGAGAAGACCAGCGGGCCGCGCTCCAGCACAATGGAATTGTTGTACGACCGTGAAGCACGCGGAGCCATTGGGAACACAAGTTCCACGCGATCCCCAGCCTTCCACGTACGCTCGATACAAGCGAAGGACGCAGCCTGTGATGAATCAACCCTTTGGCCATTAACAGTAAGAGTGGAGCCTGACGCCCATGCAGGAATGCGCAACTGAAGCGGAAAATGGATCGGTACTGAGGGATTTATCGTCAGCACAACAATGCCGCGGAATGGGTACTCCGTCTCTTCAACAACATGAACAGCAGTGCCACGAACAACTGCATGCACCTCGCAAGGCGCATAAACAGAAGCTACTAGACCATCACGCTCATCGGTCCCCTGCTCTCCCGACAAGAAGAACAAGCTGTTAGTAAATTTCGGCCACCCCTGATGAAAGTTCGCCGTACAGCAGCCAAAATTCGGCTCCAGTCCATAGAGATTCGATTCCGGCCCATCCGTAGTCCATGGCTTGTGGTGCAGACTGCACTCCACTTGATTGGGCTCCTGGTTGTACTGGTGAGCCCACATATCATCCGTGAATGTGCCGGGCAAAGCATTAAACGCCAGCTTCTCCAGACGGTCCCCCAACAAAGGGTTTCCTGTAATAGCCAGCGACTGCTCAAGTGAAAACATGTATTCAACAACCGTACACAACTCAGACCCTTGCGACGGATTCACCCCGGCCAGATGCTCATCGCACGAAAACATGCCATTCGGCATTCCGTGATAACGATCCAATTCATCCATCATCTTAAGCACAGCAGCACGGTCGGATGCCTGATGAGAAACAAGCGACCACACAGCACCCGTCTTCACCGCCTGCCCATTGTTGACGCCGTGTGTTGAAAGAGCAAGATCCTTGAGCCCGTTTCCTGCGTCGAGCTTCAAATACTCTGCCGTGATTGGTTGCTTATATTGAAAGTCATCATACTGCGCAATCCAATCATGGCCCTGTTGATGCAATAAGCGCGCAAGCTCCAGAAGATATTCCGATCCGGTGCGGTTATAGAGCCAGATAACACTTAGCACCTCATCCTGCCAGCGGAACTTTCCCCAATCCACTAGGGATCTCTGTGGCAGCGCAGACAACTGATGCCGAAAATATTTATCCATCAACGGAATGACACGAGGATCATCTGTCAACTCGTGATACTGCGCAAGCACTTTCAGCATCACAATGCGAGGCCACCAGTCAGAGTTCGATGCTGGACCAAACATTCCATCTGCCGCCTGATGGTCTAGTGTCCAGTCTATGAACTTCTGCGCCTTGGCCTTGAGAACCGCATCGTCAAGCAGATAAGCCAGCGGTAACAGACCATCCACAAAGTAAGGGCCACGCTCCCAGGACTCGCCTGTTCCACCAAGCCAGCCGCTGTTTGGTCCTACATCCGCCCATGTTTCATCCAGATGCCCACCAAGCCCTGCAGCCTGAATACGAAGCTGATCTTCCAACCATCCACGTGCGCGAATAGAGCCAGCGGGCAGAAAATAAAACGCGCTCGCGGCCAGTGGTGCGCGATTCTTAACAGCCGGCTCCAGGCTGCTCGCAGCTAACGTCTCTTCAGCAAGCGACCGTTCAGAAAACAACGGTCGGGTTCCTGGAAAAATAGACGTCAGTCCGAGTACTCCTAACGCGCGCAGTAATTCACGGCGAGTGACAGAGGAAGGTAAAAGAAAGGACACGATACACCCCGACCTATTTCTATAAGTGTCACCGGGTTCTGGTCTACCCATCTGCTAAAAATAGCAGCAATCTCGCGCACAAAAATTCTCATAGACAAAGAGCCGAGACCGCTCCGATTGAAGCGGCCTCGGCGCTGGAATGACTACGGGGTTAGCAAACCACGCGCATAAGCAAGTGACCGCAGCGCAAGTAAATAATCAAAGCGCGCATTGACAGCAGCAACTGATGCCTGTGTGCTCTGAAGCTGTGCCTGGCTCAATTCGACAATCGAACTAAGCCCAAGCTTGTAGCGAGTCCGCGCCAGCTCAAGAGCTTGAGCTGTCTCCTTGCGGAAGTTCTCCGTAACCCCAATGCGCAGATATGCAGTCTGCGCGGCAAGAGCGGCTACACGAACATCACGCGAGATGGAGTTACCAAGATCATCGCGGCGCCTTTCATCTGCCATCTCGCGAAAACGAGCCTCTTTGGCTTCTGCAGAAATACGAAACCCTGCAAAGATAGGCACGCTCAGATTTACGCCGGCTGCGCCATACCAGTTCTCAGCAAAAGCTCCATCCGAGCGAACAGGCGTAATCCCCCCGATAGCTCCTACTGAGATTGTTGGCAAGCGCTGCTCTCCCTGCGCCTTTGCAAACTTCTGGTCGGCCTGAGCCTGCAGTTGCAGTGCTGCAAAATCAGGCCTTTGCTGATGCGCTTCGTTCATAAGTGCATTCGTCAGCTCAGGCGGCGGTAATACACCTTCTGCATCTCCCACCGCGCGATACATCGTATCCTGCGGTGCGGCAAGCAAAGCAACCAGCTCCGCACGCGCCGATGCAACGGAGTTTTCTGCATCGAGTTGTAAGAGCTGTGCCTGCGATAAATCCGCTGCCGCCATATTCAAATCCAACTCACTCTTCAACTTGCTTTGAGTAAGAGCTGTAGTCAGATTCAGCACATCGCTTCTAGCCTGCACTGCCGCTTTCGCCACATTGAGCAAAGATTGCGCGTCGAGCAGCTTGTAAAACGCGTTATCTGTTGCAAGCAAAATGTCCTGCTCCGTGGCAAGCGCACTCTGCTGTTGGGCCTTCTCTTGTAGCTTTGCATTTGCCACAAGATTATGCGTGCGCCCAAAATCTGTAATGAGCTGCGTAAGCGTGCCACCTGCCCCCGCATGCGTATATAGAGTGGATGGGTTCAGCGTGCCGGCACCGATGCGGCTTCCATCTTCCGCCTGCACCGCCGTAATGTTGCCTCCGATTTGCGGCAACTGAGCGGCTTGCACCTGCCTCGTCACCTGTCCAGAGGCAAGCGCAATCAGATGCGCCGCAGTAATTCGCGGATTGTTTTTAAGCGCAAGCTGTTCTGCCTGCGTTCGCGTGATAGGAACTACATCTTCTGGAGCACTTGGCTGCAGAGTCTGCGCATTCGCTGAAATGGCAATGGCAACTACCATGCAAGCTACGATTAGGAACCGCATTACGCCACCGCCTTTCCATGCTTCGCTTCCAACCGCTTGTGGATAAGCAGGTAAGCACAGGGAACAAGAAAGACCGTTACAACGCCAGAGACCGTGAGCCCGCCAAGAATAGCGCGTGCCAGCGGCGCATACTGCTCGCTGCCTGCCTCCAATGCAAGAGCCATCGGAATAAGACCAAGCACTGTGGCCAGAGTCGTCATGAGAATTGGCCGTAAGCGCACCTTGCAGGCGGTTACGATTGCGCGTTCCAGAGGCTCACCACTCTTACGAAGCTGGCCGACAAACTCCACAATCAGGATGCTGTCCGACACCACAATTCCAGTCATCATCAGCACTCCCATCAGGCTCATAATGTTGAGCGTGGTATGCGTGACCAGCAGGAAGAGAAACACGCCGGAAAGCCCCGGCGGAATTGCCAGCAAAATAATGAACGGATCAAAGAACGACGCAAACTGCGCCATCAGGATAAGGAAGACAAGCACAACGGAAAGAATGAGTCCGATGCCAAAAGACCGAAAAGAGTCGCGCATGCTGACGCTGGAACCACGCACAGTGAGCCGCATCCCTTTCGGTGAATTCGTCTGGCCAACAACACGATTCACCTCCTTGCCAACCTTCGTTAAGTCCTCACTCGTCGGCATGACGTAGATGTCAAAGACGCGTCGCAGCTGATAATGGTCAACTTCTGTCGGCGTGTTAATCGATTGCACGGAAGCCACGCTTTCGAGCGGCGTTGTATTCTTTCCATCCGCAGAGCGCAGAGGAATCTGCTTGAAGTCCTCCATTGTTTTCACCTGCGTTTCCGGGTACTGCACAGTCAGCATGTAGTTGTTCCCTGTCTTGGGGTCAACCCAATAACTCGGCGCGACCATGCCGTTGGAAGTCAATGCGGTGATGACGTTATCAACGACCGTCTTCGGCGAGAGTCCCTGCAAACTGGCTCGTTCGCGGTCAATGTTCAATGCCAGTCCGGGATAATCCACGTCCTGCGGAATCAGAACATCGCTCACACCAGGCAGAGCGCGCAGCTTTTGCCCAAGCTGCTGTGCCATCGCATAGCCACCATCCATATCATTGCTGCTTACCTGCACATCAAACGGCGCAGGCAATCCCTGATTCACAATCGAATCCACTAGGCCACCAGACTGAAAGTAAGTCTGCACGTCTGGTAAATCTTGTGCAAGCTTCGCACGCACACGCTGCATGTACTCATAGCTGCTTACGCTGTGCTCTTCCTGCAGGCTGACCTGCACAAAAGCCGTGTGCATGCCTGAGTTCGTTGTATAGATTGCGGACAAATCCGGCGTTACGCCGATGTTGGACACAATCATATTCAGGTCTTTCGCCGGAACCACCGAACGCACTTCATCCTCTACGCGCGCAATGTAGCGGTCTGTCAATTCAATGCGAGTACCGGATGGGGCCTTGATGTTGATGACGAACTGTCCTGCATCGGTACGCGGAAAATACGCCTGACCAACAAACGGAAACAGCCCAAAGCTCAGCGCAACGAACACGGCAAAGACAGCTACAACCTTTCCCGGCCTGGCCAGGCAATACGTGATGGCGTTGTCATAGTGTTCCTGCAGCCACGCAAATGCCTGGTTGAAGCGATAGATCACCAGAGCGAAAACACTCTGATGCCCCTGCCCGCCGCGCATATGCTCTGGCACCGGATCATTCGACTGCGCCGCAAGATGCGCGGCTCCATGCTCGTTATGCCCGGAGTGCTTGATGAAGCGCGAGCAGAAAAGCGGAACCACTGTCATGGCGACGAAGTAAGAACACATCAGCGCAATCACAACAGCCAGCGCGAGCGAGCTGAACAGGTATTTACTGACGCCAGTGAGCAGCACTACAGGAAAGAAGACGATGGCAGTGCTGCAAGTGGCTGCAAGCACGGCAAGCTGCACCTCACGCCCACCTTCCTGCGAAGCCCTCACCTTATCAGGCGTCATCTCGAAATGTCGGAAGATGTTTTCCAGCACAACAACCGAGTTATCGATAAGCCGCGAAAGCGCCAGCGCTAATCCACCAAGCACCATCGTGTTAATCGAGTTTCCAAAAGCATCCAGCACAAGAAACGTTGCCAGGCAGGAAATGGGAATCGAGAGCAACACCGCAACAGTTGCTCGCATATTCCCGAGGAAAAGGAGAATCATCACGCCCGTAAGCAACAGGCCAATGACTCCCTCACTAATGACATTCTTTACCGCCGTCTTCACAAAGACAGACTGGTCGAATACCACTTCTGCCTTTGCATTCGGCGGCATATCAAGCAGCCGCGTCACCGCACTGCGAATACCATCAACAATGGTGATGGTGTTTGAATTACCACCCTGCTTAAGAACAGGAATATAAACCGAACGCTGCCCATCCACGCGCACAATGTTGGTCTGCAACTGCCCGCCATCAACAGCATGCCCCACATCGCCAACCAGAATCGAAGCATTGCCCACACTGCGCAGCGGAATGCTGTTTACTTCATCTGCAGTTGCCACCTGGCTATTGGCATAGATGTTGTAATCCTTGGGACCAATACGCACATCGCCTGCGGGAAGAATCAGGTTGGAGTCGTTGACCGCATGCACCACGTCCATCACGCTCAACTGTGCAGCCTGCAGCTTGACCGGATCAACATAGACCATAATCTGCCGATAACGTCCGCCATACGGCTGCGGTACAGATGCACCCGGTACATTCGCAATCTGGTTACGCACAGTGAACTGCGCCGTATCCTTAAGCTGTGTTTCGTTCAGCCCTGCGCCCTTCAACGTAACAAGACAGACCGGTAAGTTCGCCGCATCAAAGCTCAGCACCACAGGCGGCAGCGTGCCCGGAGGCAAGCGCCGCAAATTCGCCATCGCCAAATTAGAGATATTGCTAACCGCAGCAGTAGGATCAGTACCCGGCTGGAAATAAACCTTGATAAGGCTGACGCCCGGTAGCGAACGTGACTCAATATGGTCGATATTGCTACCCAGCGTGAAGAATCGCTCATCGCTGTCTGTAATATCAGACTCAATCTGCTGCGGAGGCATGCCCGAATAAAACGTAGCCACCACAACAACAGGAATGTTGATTCTGGGGAAGAGATCGACAGGCATGCCGAGCACAGCAACCACACCAACAACAACCACGACCATGCAAAGCATGAGGATGAAGAAGGGATAACGAATCGCAAAGAAAGACATTACTTGCCCTCCTTCGCGCTTGCATCGTGATACTCAAGCAAATCCGCCGATGCAGGCTTGGCATGCACGCGGTCACCCGGCTGCGTCGAAGCCAACCCGCCTACAATCACCTGCTCACCCGCTGCAACACCTGCAAGAACCTCCTGCAGATTTGCGCTCGCAATCCCAAGCGTGACAGCGCGTCGCTCTGCCTTGCCATCCGCATTCACAACAAGCACGGAAGGCGAATCCCCCTGCACCACTGCCGCCGCAGGCACAATCAGCGCATCGTTTTTGCTCTGCAAGTTGAACGTCACTTCCGCATACATGCCCGGAGACAGCGCAAGCGACGGATTCGGCACATCCACTTCCGTCGTCATCGTGCGAGTCGCCGTGCTTACATCCCGCGAAAACCGCACCACCTTGCCGGAAAACTGCTGCCCCGTTGCCTGCACGCGCACCTGCACGGTCGATCCCTCATGCACAAACGGCACATCTTCTTCCGGCACAGGCATACGCAAGCGAAGCACGTCACTCTGCGCCAACCGCACAACAGCCTGCGCATTGCTCTCTGAAGTTCCCGCCGGCACAAGCGCGCCGGTATCGGCATAGCGCATTGTCACAACACCTGAGAACGGCGCAGTAATCGTCGCATACTGCGCCATGCTGCTCACGCGCATCTTGTCTGCGCGAGCCACACCAAGCTGCCCCTGCGCTGCCGCCACTGCGGATTTCGCAGCATCCACCTGCGCCGCCGTCGAACGGTCCTTTGCCAGCGCATCATCCAACTCCTGCGCCGCAATCAATCCCGGCTGCTGGTCTGACGCCTGCTTAAGCCTTTCATAGTTCGCGTGCGCCGCCGCATACAAAGCCTCATCGCGAGTCACCTCGCGCTGCATGCGAGCAATCTCTTCCTGCGAGCGTGTTACGCCAGCCTGAGCGCCTTCCACCTGTGCATCAAGCTCAGGCACTTCCAACACAGCCAGCGTCTGCCCCTGCCGCACGCGGTCGCCTATATCAACGTTGATATGCCGCACATAGCCGGAGACTTTTCCATGCACATCAATTTCCTGAAATGCCTGGAAGACTCCCGCCAGCACAAGCTGACGCGCAATCTCTCCGCGCCGCGCTTGCACAACAGAAACGACACGCAATGGCTGCGCTGTAGCAGTCTGTTTAGATGTTTGAAAAGGATGAAAAACAAGAGCGATCGCAATGACCGCCACAGCTACGCAAAGTGCGTAGACAAGAATGCGTTTGCCGCGCATGGGCAGAAACCTCTTTCAACGGAAATGCAAGATAGAAAGAACGCGACCGGCATCTGCCGGAGGCAATTTATCCGTGAAGAGGAAAAGGAGGAGGGCGCAGGAACAATGCGGGAGGGAAATAGAGTGACAAACGCCGCAAAGGCTTATGCGCCAGCACGGCCTGAGACCATCCCTTACGCAAATCCAGCGCAAACATCAGCAACGCCAGGTCCAGCAGCAAAGGCAACGCCGTCAAGCTACGCGGCGTTGTGACAGACACAACCTTGTCTTGAATCGCCTTGCTGGATTGCGTCAGAAGCTTGGCAACGGGAACCTTATTGTGGATGGGCGAAACCCGGTAGAGCGACATCTTGTATGCCGTGCCCCAGGAAAAAACCCCCACCCCCAGCATCAGGATTGCCAATAGAAAAATTCGGCGCGACCAAGGCGCCAAATCCGTCCAGCGGCGATTTGTGGCAGGTAACTCCACCCCAAAATTCTCCCAATACAGTGCAGCTTGGGATAATTTTACACGCTCCTGTCCCTATCCCGAACAACGGACGAGCTATCCACAGACCTGCCAGTTTTTTGCACAGACACCCCAAGATATGGGGTTGACTTCCGTCTGGCCACATGCCATAGTTATCTTCACTTCGCGGTGCCGGATTAACAAAATCCGGTGAAAAGGGAACCCGGTGCGAGTCCGGAACTGCCCCGCAGCGGTAATCAGGAACGAACGCTCCAACCAAAGCACTAGTCCTAAACAGGCCGGGAAGCTGGAGCAAGTAGGCCGCCTGTAAGTCCGAAGACCTGCCACGAAGACATACGCTCACGCCTCCGAGGGGAGGCGAGGTAGCAGAAAAGCTTTCGGACACTCCGAGAGCCATCTCTGTCTCCCCGCAAACCCGTCCGAGGCCATAAGGAGATTCCCCCATGGCCGCCCTGACGCACGACCTCCCATCCCGTCCTGCCGTTCCTCCACCCGTCTCCAACAACTTCGACCAGGCTCCGCAGCAGTCCACCGGCCTCCAGGTAATCCGCCGCAACGGTAGCTTCTCTCCGTTCGACTCCAACAAAATCACTTTAGCCATTACGAAAGCTTTTGTAGCCGTGGAAGGCGCGGACGCCGCCGCCTCACGCCGCATCCGCGATGCCGTGGAAACACTGACCGCGCAGATTGTCGAAACGCTGAACCGCCGCTCGCAGCCCGGCCGCCCCATCCATATTGAAGATATCCAGGACCAGGTAGAGTTGGCGCTCATGCGCAGCGGCGAGCACAAGATCGCCCGTGCCTACGTTCTCTATCGCGAAGAGCGCGCGCAAGAGCGCCGCAAACACGAAGAGCAGACCACCGTTCTGCAGCCGCGCCTGCACGTACGTTTCGCCGATGGCCGCACAGAGCCGCTCGATGAAGGGCAACTCTTCCGCGACATCACCGACGCCTGCGCCGGCCTCGACGGAGTCTCCGCGGACGCGGTCATGGCGGAAGTACGTCGCAATGTTTATGACGGAATCCAACTCCACGAACTCGGCCTCGCGCAGACCATGGCCGCGCGCACGCTCGTCGAGCAGGAACCGAACTACGCCTACGTCAGCGCCCGCCTGCTCCTGAATATCCTGCACGACGAAGCGCTCACCTTCCTCTTCGCGGCAAAGGACACGCACCAGCAGCATCGCAAAGTCGACTACGCCGAATACTTCCCCGAATTCGTTCGTCGCGGCATCGAGTTGCAAATCCTCGACAAGGAAATGGCCAGCTTCGATCTGAAGCGCCTCGCCAACGCCCTCAAGCCTGAGCGCGACCGCAACTTCCAGTTCCTCGGCCTGCAGACGCTCTACGACCGCTACTTCCTGCAGACCAGCGGCATCCGCTTCGAGCTTCCGCAAGCTTTCTTCATGCGCGTATCCATGGGCCTTGCCCTGCGCGAAATCGACCGCGACGAGCGCGCCATCGAGTTCTACAACCTGCTCTCGTCCTTTGACTTCATGTGCTCCACGCCGACGCTCTTCAACTCCGGCACGTTGCGCCCACAGCTCTCGTCCTGCTTCCTCACCACGGTCTCCGACGACCTCGACGGCATCTTCAAAGCCATCAAGGACAACGCGCTACTCTCCAAATACGCCGGCGGCCTCGGCAACGACTGGTCCAACGTGCGCGGCCTCGGCTCGCACATCAAGGGCACCAACGGCCAGTCGCAAGGCGTAGTTCCCTTCCTCAAGGTCGCGAATGATACCGCCATTGCCGTCAATCAAGGCGGCAAGCGCAAAGGCGCAGTCTGCGGCTATCTCGAAACCTGGCACATCGATATCGAAGAGTTCCTTGATCTGCGCAAAAACACCGGCGATGACCGCCGTCGCACCCACGACATGAACACTGCCAACTGGGTGCCTGACCTCTTCATGGAGCGCGTCGAAGAAGACAGCACATGGACGCTCTTCTCACCTGACGAAGCGCCCGAACTGCACGACCTCTACGGCAAGGCCTTCGCAGAAAAGTACACCGAATACGAAGCCAAAGCGCAGCGCGGCGAAATCAAGGTTTCGCGCACCGTTCGCGCCGTGGACCTGTGGCGCAAAATGCTCACCATGATTTTTGAAACAGGCCACCCGTGGATTACCTTCAAGGACCCGTGCAACCTGCGCTCGCCGCAGCAGCACACCGGCGTAGTCCACTCGTCCAACCTCTGCACGGAAATCACGCTCAACACCAACGCGCGTGAAGTCGCCGTCTGCAATCTAGGCTCCATCAACATGGCCAACCACGTCACGCCCACGGGCATTGACACGGCACGCCTCAAGCGGACCGTTACAACAGCCATGCGCATGCTCGACAACGTAGTAGACATCAACTACTACACCATTCCCGAAGCGCGCCACTCCAACCTGCGCCACCGTCCCGTCGGCCTCGGACTCATGGGCTTCCAGGACGCGCTCTACGCCCTGCGCATCCCCAACGCCTCCGCCGCCGCCGTCAAGTTCGCCGACGAAAGCATGGAGCAGATCAGCTACTTCGCCATCTCGGCCTCTGTTGATCTCGCCGCCGAGCGTGGGCGTTACGCCACCTTTGAAGGTTCGCTCTGGAGCAAGGGCATCCTGCCCATCGACTCCATCGAGCTGCTGCAAAACGCCCGCAAGCACACGCTCGAACTCGACCGCTCCTCCACGCTCGACTGGTCCGCGCTGCGCGAGCGCGTCAAGACCACCGGCATGCGCAACTCCAACACCATGGCCATTGCGCCCACCGCAACCATCTCGAACATCTGCGGCGTCACGCAATCCATCGAGCCTACGTATCAAAACCTCTTTGTGAAGTCCAACATGTCCGGCGACTTCACCGTGGTCAATGCCTCGCTCGTGCACGACCTCAAGCAGCGCGGCCTCTGGGATGACGTGATGGTCAGCGACCTCAAGTACTTCGACGGCTCGCTCGGCGCCATCGACCGCGTTCCCGAAGACCTGAAGCAGCTCTACGCAACCTCGTTCGAAGTCGAAGCAACGTGGCTGATTCAAGCCGCCGCCCGCCGCCAGAAGTGGATAGACCAGGCGCAGTCGCTCAACCTCTACATCTCGCAGGCCAACGGCAAAAAGCTCGATGCCCTGTACAAGGAAGCTTGGCACTCCGGCCTCAAGACCACCTACTACCTGCGTTCGCGCTCAGCCACGCACGTAGAAAAATCCACTCTCAAGGGAACTGACGGCAAGCTGAACGCGGTGCAACTTGCGCCAACGCCAGCAGCGCCCGCGCCGGTCATCGGCAAAGCCTGCCTCATCGACGACCCCACCTGCGAAGCCTGCCAGTAGAGCAGAAGAATATCAAGGAGAACCAATGCTCGACTGGACCGACACCACCGAAAAGAAATCCAACGAACTCGTGCTCACCCCTCCACCCATCGAGGAGGGGTCGGGCTCGACCGGCCTCGGCAAAATCGCCCGCGGCGCAGCCCGCGTGCGCGTCGATGACAAGGCCATGATTAACTGCCGCGCCGACGTAAACCAGCTTCTCCCGCTCAAGTACCGCTGGGCGTGGGAAAAATATCTCTCCGGCTGCAACAACCACTGGATGCCGACCGAAATCTCCATGCAGGCCGACATCGCCCTATGGAAGACCCCCAACGGTCTCACCGACGATGAGCGCCGTGCCATCAAGCGCAACCTCGGCTTCTTCGCTGCATCCGAATCGCTCGTCGCCAACAACATCGTGCTGGCCATCTACCGCCATCTCACCAACCCCGAGTGCCGCCAGTACCTCCTGCGCCAGGCATTTGAAGAAGCCGTGCACACGCACACTTTCCAGTACATCGTGGAAAGCCTCGGCCTCGATGAAGGCGAGCTCTTCAACATGTACCGCGAAGTCCCTTCCATCACGGAGAAGGCCGGCTGGGCGCTCGAATACACGCAGAACCTCAGCGACCCGTCCTTCACCACCGGCACGCTCACCGCAGACCGCGCCTTCCTGCGCGACCTCGTCGCCTTTTACGTTGTCTTTGAAGGCATGTGGTTCTACACCGGCTTCGCGCAAATCCTTTCGCTGGGCCGCCGCAACAAAATGGTAGGCATCGCCGAGCAGTACCAATACATCTTGCGCGATGAATCCATCCATCTCAACTTCGGCATCGATGTCATCAACCAGATCAAGATTGAAAACCCCGGCCTCTGGGACGACAACTTCCAGCAGGAAATCCGCGGCATGCTCCGCCGAGCAGCCGAGCTGGAAGCAGCCTATGGCCGCGACACCATGCCCAACGGTTTCCTCGGCCTAAGCGCCGCACTGTGCGAGCAGTACATGCACTTCATCGCCAACCGCCGCTGCGGCCAGCTGGGCCTCGAACCCGTCTTCCCCGCAACAGAAAACCCCTTCCCGTGGATGTCTGAAGCCATGGACCTCAAGAAGGAAAAGAACTTCTTCGAGACCCGCGTCATCGAGTATCAAAACGGCGGTTCGCTAAGCTGGGACTAAGCAAACCACACCCGGCAAAACAAAAGGCCATGCAATCCGCATGGCCTTTTGTTTTGCTCCAATGCCAATGCCCTTCCAACAAACAGGCCGCAAAAAAGAGGGCAGACGCGTGAACGTCTGCCCCAGGATGACCCACGTTGGAGGACGTGGACCGTTAAAGTTAGAAGCTGAACCGGAATCCCATCTCGCCCCACGTCGAACGCGGAATGATGGTTGATCCCGAAGCGAAGAAGCCTGCCGGATGACCAAAGGTGGAAGGCGAAGCAATGCTCGCACCATAGTTATTGCCATAGTTCGCACGATTGCTCAGGTTGAATGCCTGCGCTACGAGTTGCACGTTGTAGTGCTCCTTGAACTTGAAGTTCTTGGCCAACCGCAAATCAAGCTGGAAGAACGGATCGCCGCGCAGCGGGTCATACTTCGCAATCGTGCAAGTTGACTTGCCGCCATTCCCAAGTCCGTAGAAGCAATTGGTAGTTTCCGCCGTCGAAGCACCTGCATAGGCAAACCAGTTCTTTTCGTCACCGATCGGAACTATGACAGCACTCGTCGTAGCGCCACCGGTATTGAGCGCGCTAACAGGATTGCTGGGCTGCCACGGACGGGCTGATCCGTACTGCATAATCGGGGCAAGGTTAAAGCCGTAAGGCAGGTTAACCACACCGGCAATCGTTACATGATGCCGCTCATCGTCCGGCGAAGGACCCCACTCCCACGAAGCAAACGGAGCCGTGGAAAGACGCGGATAAGTGCGGAACGAGCTGCCACCCGAGTCATAGCCTAATGCCCACGACGCGGTGTAGTTCGTCGTCAGATCCAGGTACTTGTTCACATGTCCCTTGAAGCTCAAGTTAATGCCGTCATACCTCGACTTGCCAATCGACGCCTCATCCACAATGCGGCTCAACTTCGGAAGATGCGGATCAGATGCTGCAAATGCCGCATCCAGCGGAGCAGTGCAGCAGTCGCCCGCCGCCGTGCCGGTTGGCACGCGCTGATCGATATTCAACGACTTATTCTCGTGAATCGCCTGCACGTGCGTATATTCCACTTCGAATGCAGCGCTGTGCGTAACCGCCCACGTATAGCCCAGGTTGAACTCTTCCGTAACCGGGTTGCGGTACTTGGGGTCCATCATGCGGCCCACGCTACCGTCGTTGAGCTGGCTGGAAGGCGCCGGAATCGTCGGCATAGGGTCAACGCCATAGCGCCATTCGCCCAGTAACTTGCCCGTACCAGGAACCGGGTCTGTTACGTTCTGAATTCCCAGTACCTGTTGAAAAATAGTCGCATTCGCCTGCTGCTCCATGAAAAGCGGAATGTTCTGGAAGACGTTGCCGAAGTACATGCCGAAGCCGCCACGCAGAACGTGGTTGCCCTTGCCCGTCATGTCATACGCAAAGCCCCAGCGCGGGCTGAAATCCAGATTGTCGTTACCGGCAATCTTCTGCACATAGGGATTGGAAAACGGGCTGTTCAGTGCCACCAGTTCCTGGTAGGTACGGGTGTTCTTAATCACTGAATTGCCGATCATGTTCACGTCCTTGTCCCAGCGCAGGCCAAGGCTCATCGTCATGCGATGGCCCAGCTTCCAATCGTCCTGGAAGTAGAAGCCAATCTGCTTGGTGGCCACGCCAAAGCTCGGATCACCGTTCGACTGCGACATGCTCGTCACAGCACCCGGAGTCGCAAACTTGTTCGGGAACGCCGTAGGACCGCAGCTTCCGTCCGCATTATCCGTCGTGGCCAGAATGCAGGTCGGGTCCTGTGCAAAGCTGAGCTGCAGGTTCAGGAAGCCGAACAAGCCGCCTTCAATCGGGTTCCAGATAATATCTGCGCCGCCCTTCAGCGTGTGCCGTCCAATCGACTTCGAGAAGTCATCCTTGAACTGCCACTTGCGCTGATACGACTGCTGAGGAACGTTGCCGTTGGTACCGAACGAAGCATCCGGGAACGAGACATTCGGCGAGTTGATATCGCTCAGAATCTTGTTGTTCCAATACTGCCAGCCTGCCGTGAACACGTTTACCGTGCTGTCGTTGATAATCGAGTTCAGCGTAAAGTTTGCAACCTCCAACTGGTTCGTTGTCGTGTTGCCGCTGGTCAGGTCGCTCGTGCCGCCCGACTGGTCGTTCAAGCTGTTATTCGATTGGTTAGAGTAGCTGATGTAAGCGCTTTCCCTCTGCGTAAAGGTATAGTCCGCACGGCCGTTATAGCGCCATTCATAGAACGGGCGTGGAATCGAAGCCGCAGGCTCGTCGCCGGGGAAGTAAGGCTGCGCCGCAACAAGCTGGGTATAAGCCGTTGCCTGTTCAATCAGCGACTGGCTCTCACGCTCACGCTCAAGAGCAAAGAACCCGAATGCGCGATTGCGGTAGAACGGTCCGCCCACCGAACCGCCAAACTGCTGCCGGCTGTAATCCGGGTGCGCCAGGATGTGCCCGCCGGTGCCGTCCGCCTGCTTTTCATCCGTATCCAGCGCCGTATCGCGGAAGTATCCAAACAGCGAACCGTGGAAGTCGTTGCCGCCGCGCTTGGTGATGATGTTGATTGCCGCGCCTTCCGAACGGCCATTCTCAGCCGAGAAGCGCTGCGTGCTCAGGTGATACTCTTCTACCGCTTCCAGTGGAAGCTGCATCACGGGGCCGCCAACCGTGTTGTCCTTGTTGTCGATGCCGTTCACGGTCATGTTCACGTTACGGCCGCCGCCGCCGTTCACGCTCATAATCGCGTAGCGGCTCTTCGTCGGGTCATAGGAGTCGGTCAGCTTGACGCCCGGAGCAAGGTACGCCAGGTCAGCAGCGTCGCGGCCAACGATAGGAAGCTCCTGCACCTGGCTCGGAGAAATCTCCGTGCTCACGTCAGTCTTGGTCGTGTCCACCACGGAGCCCACAGCCTGCACTTCCACCGTCTCACCAGCAGCGCCCGGCTTCAGGCTGAAGTTCGCCGCTGCTGTAGAACCAACCAGCAATTCCAGCTTGGATGTGCTCGCGGAAAATCCTGGGCTGGTAACAGTCACCTGGTAGTTGCCTGCAGACAGGAGGTCGAAACGATAGGAGCCGCTCGCGCCAGATACAGCCGTGCGCTTTTCACCCGTCGCGATATTGGTAATCGAAATTTGCGCTCCCGCAATTACTGCGGAAGACGGGTCTGTAACGGTTCCAATAATCGCCCCTGATGCGGTCGCCTGACCGTGGAGAGCAGTAGTGGCAACTGTAGCCACTGGCAGTAAGAGTGCTGCAGAAAGGATGAACCTCTTCATATCTACGTAATTTCCCTTCAAGTTGTGAAACTTGTACGGCGTGTTTCGCGCTGGGGATTCGCGAAGAATACAAGGGTGCTGCGGAAGGCTGGCATAGCACTTGCTAGTTGGCGGTTTGCATACGAAAGGCACCGCTCTTATCTAGCCAGGCCCATACTTCAAGAGGGGGGAACAGAATAGTTCTGAAGTTTTCTGATATCTCAGCAAGCAATTGTTATTCCAAATTGTATACATCTATACATCCACTTATATTTCAATCGTTTACGAGAAAACCCAACAGCAGAAATCCACCGCAAATCTCGAATTTAACGGATGAAATTTACATAAGTTTTATTGAAAAACATATCTTCATGCGAACTTTATGCCGCGTTTTGCGTGCCCCCCTCGGTCAAGCAGATATCATTCCCCGCATGAGCAAAAAAATTCGTTGGGGCGTATTGAGCACTGCAAAAATCGGCGTCAGAAAAGTCATACCCGGCATGCAGTTGGGCCACTTGAGCGAAGTCACAGCCATAGCCTCGCGCGATGCAGCAAAAGCGCGCCAGGCCGCCGACGAACTCGGCATAGCAAAATCTTATGGCAGCTATGAAGAATTATTAGCCGATCCCGAAATCGACGCCATCTACAACCCTCTGCCCAATCAGCACCATGTGCCGTGGACCGCAAAGGCCGCCGAAGCCGGCAAGCATGTCCTCTGCGAAAAGCCGCTAAGCCTCACCGTTGCCGAAGCCGAAACGCTTCTTGAAGTACGCAAACGCACCGGCGTAAAAATCGGCGAAGCCTTCATGATTCGCACCTTCGCGCAGTGGCTGCGTGTGCAGGAAGTCATCCGCGACGGCCGCATCGGCGACCTCCGCGCCGTCTCTGGCTTCTTCAGCTACTACAACGTAGACCCCAACAACATCCGCAACAAGCTCGAATCCGGCGGCGGCGCGCTCTACGACATCGGCTGCTATTGCATCCAGGCCGCACGCGTAGGCTTCGGACACTCGCCGCACCGCGTCATCGGCCTCGTTGACCGCGACCCTGCATACGGAACCGACCGCCTCACTTCCGCGCTGCTCGACTTCGGCAGCGGCCAGGCCACCTTCACCTGCAGCACGCAGCTCAACCCCTACCAGCGCGTGCATTTCTTCGGTACCCGTGGACGCATCGAAATCGAAATCCCCTTCAACGCCCCAACCGACCGCCACACCCGCATCTTCATTGATGAAACTGGCGACCTCACCGGCAGCGGCATCCTCAGCGAAGAGTTCCCCATCGCCGACCAGTACACCGTGCAGGGCGATGCCTTCTCCCGCGCCATCCTCGAAGACACAGAAGTCCCCGTGCCATTAGAAGACGCAATCGAAAACATGAAAGTGATTGAAGCAATCTTCCACTCAGCCGACTGCAGCACGTGGGAAACAATCGCATAGTCACAGTAGCCTCGGCTCAAGCAGCCGAGGCTACTGCTTTCTCCCGCGCAATCGTCACCACCGTAATATCGTCCTGCTGTCCAAACTCCTGCGCACGCTTGGCAATCTCACTCGCACTCTCTCCCGCAATCTCTCGCGCACGCTCAAAGCCAAACAACTCCCCGCTGTGGCTCTGCGCTTCAATCACGCCATCGGAATAAAACGTAAGCCGCCCGCCCTGCGGCACCTGTACCTGCCGCGTCTCATACCGCATCGCCGGAGCAACACCCAACGGCAGCGCACCCGCCAACTCCACTTCCTTGCCGTCAAGATACGGCGGCAGATGCCCCGCATTCGCAATCGTCATCGTGCCGTCCTTGGCAATATACGCAGCCAGCGACGTAGTAAATCCACCACACGACCTGCCCAGCAAACGCTCGTTCAGCTTCTGCAGCAAAATATCCGGAGCATGCGTCTCATCCGCCGCTGTACGAATCGCGCCCACCAGCGTAGAAACCAGCAACGCCGCAGGCAATCCCTTGCCCGCAACATCCCCCACAACCACCATCAACCCATCCTGCCCTGCAGGAAACACCTGGAAGAAGTCCCCACCCACCTGCTGCGCCGGCAGATACACCGCATCCACCGCAAACCCCGGCACGGAGTCCGTCTTCTCCGGCACCAGCATCTGCTGAATCTGCTGCGCTGCTTCCAGTTCCGCATCAAGCTGCGCCTGCCGCTTGCTCATCCGCGAAGACCGCAGCAGGATAATCACTCCCATCGAAATAGTAGCGAGCATATTGCTCACCGTGTCGCTCGAAACGTACAGTGGCCCCACAAAATTATGCTGAAGCGTATTCATCCAGAAAACCGCGGCTTGTTGCTGTATCGACATCAGGAAGAGAACGACCGTCATAATCAGCGCATACATCTGCAGACTGAAAAGAGCCACAGGAATCAGCAGAATACCCGCCTCACGATTCCCCCTGCGCCAATGCCGAATCAGCACAACAGGAATAATGAACGACTGCAAAAGCACAGACGGCAGTTGCAGGTACGGCGCATAGGAAATGTTGTTGGGGTAATACACCGATGCAACGCTGGAGGCCGCCTGCAGAATCCCGGCAATCACAAAGTAAGTACGCCACCGCCATCCAATGCGTTGGTGAACAAACGCAAAGTACAGCGTCCCCCACACCCACGGACCCACAAGGTCCAATGCAGCCGCAAGCACCTTCCAGAACAGCGGTATATTCGCCACGGATTCAAGAACCGACGCCAGCCCCTGGAGGAAAAAGAGCGTGGCCATGCAGGCCACCCAGAAATACTCTCCCTGCTTGCGCTGCGAAAAGAACAATACCAGCGCCGCAACACCCAATGCCACAAAGAGCAGGTCGGCAATTCCATCCACTACGCTTCCGCCCAGAACGCGAAGCCATGCCGTGTCCCGCAGCACGTCATACTGGCCAATGCGCAGATTGCTGCTGCCATAGCCAACCTGACCCTCATACCACTCAGCCTGCGTAACGTAAACACGCATCGCAATCAGCAGCGTGCCCGTGGCAATCTGGCTGCTCGGAATCGGAGCAACAACGTGCGCTCCAAAGGTATACAGAACGGGAGGAGCAATTCTTCCCAGCGTAATTACCCGCTCCCCGTTGACATAAATTTCAAACGCCCGCGCGAGGTTATTCGTTTCCAGCGCAAGATCTTTCTGCACCGGGTCCACCTTCACCCGCAGCCGGTACCACAGAACCGATGGCCTACTCTTGCCAAAAATATCCTGACCTGATTTGGTGGGGTCAAAAGGCGTCCACTGCGAATCATCAAAATCCGCGCGCGCATACGCGGGGTCATCTCCCGCATGAACCAGCCACTGCGCCTTAAGCTCGCTGGGCCCGCGCAGATGCGTCGCATCAAAAACCGGCGTCTCTGCATGCGCGAAAATACACAGCGCAAGTACAAAGAAAAATGCAGCCGCCAAAAATCTGCAATAGCGAGCTCTCAAGCAGCATCCCCCCGGCAATCTCTCACACGCTGGCACAACATAAAGCAAAGCAAGTTGGCTACCAGCTTACTAAATCACCGGGAGGACGCCCATGAAACCCGCTACTTAGCCCGGTTCGCCGTAAACTCCGTCGGCGGGCGCTCGCCAATGGTGCGCGTGAACTTGATGCTGTCCCCGCTCACCGTACCCTTGTAGGCAATCGTCATATCGTTGCCGTTAAAGCTCACCTTCTGGTTAAAGCTAATCGTGTCCCCATCCACCTTACCGTCCGAAATATCGGAGTCACCACGCTGTGTCGTAATCTTGCCCGTCAGCGCCGTTCCGTCCACGTGGAAATCAAAGCTCAACTGTTGCGTGCCACGCGGCGTCTCCACCGAAGCAGTCCATTTCCCCGTCACATCCGCCGCAAATGCCGTCACCGTTCCGAGCGCCATGAACAACAGCGCAAGAGCAAATTTCTTCAACATACCAACACTCTCCCGTACGTATTTTTGCTTCCAAAGCCGCGGTTTCCCCGTTGCCCTGTGTGTTGGAAGACGGAAAACAAGCATGGAAAGTTACACCATGCTCCATGAATTTGCTCACTGCGACAAACATCCACCCGATGGTATGATTCGCGCCTAAGGGATAATAGGGAAACGGGGGTTCTATGCTGCGCAAATTATGCGTTATGTCCTTATTCTTCCTGCTTTCCGCCGCCGCCGCCCTTGCCGGCGACTTCAACGGCAAGTGGGCCGCACAGTTTGACACGCAAATCGGCACCCAGAAGTACACCTTTGAATTTCACGTAGACGGCTCCAAACTAACCGGCAAAGCCATCAACGAGCAGTCCGGCGCCACCGACATCACCGAAGGCAAAATCGACGGCGACAACATCAGCTTCGTAGAAACACTCAACTTCCAGGGCAACGACCTCCGCATCCTCTACACCGGCAAAATCGACGGCGACAGCATCAAGTTCACCCGCAAAGTAGGCGACATAGCAACAGAAGAACTGACGGCGACGAGAATGAAATAGGCAGGGACAAGGGACAGAGACAAGAAAACAATGGCTGAATTCCACTCATGGAATTCAGCCGTTGTTGTTGGATGCACAGGGAATCTTAATCGAACCGAGGGACTTAGGTTTGTCCTTCGGTCTCTTTGTCCCTGCCTTCAGAACCACCCTTGCGAGTGGAATGTAACCCTATGCGCCACAGCTGGCGCAGCCACACAATTCCGTTACGTTAGACACATTGCATAGACAGGAGTTGTGATTCTCAGAACATAAATTTATCGACTTACTCTCGCGCCCATCTTTCTACCGAATTCTTTCCCAACCTGGCAGGCATAAAAAGGGCGGCCAAAGGCCGCCCTTTTCATTCCAGACAACTCGCTTAAACCGCCGCAGGAGTGCGCTGTTCCAGCTCTGCCAAGCGGTTCGCCAGCAGCGTTTCCAGCTTCACAAGCGCCGCCGAGAAGCCATCAATGCCCTCCTTCAGCTTGTCGTGCGCCATGCGGTCTTCCGCATGCAGCTTGTCGAAGGCTTCCTTATCGATGTGGATCTTTTCAATCTCCAGACCCTTCGCTGCTTCCGCGTCCAGCTTGAGCGGCAGTTCGCCTTCGGTCTTCTCAAGCTCCGCCAGCAGGTTCGGAGAAATCGTCAGCAAGTCGCTGCCCGCCAGTTCCGTAATCTCACCAATGTTGCGGAAGCTCGCGCCCATAACCTGTGTCTTGTAGCCAAACTTCTTGTAGTAGTTGAAGATCTTCGTCACAGACTGCACGCCCGGATCGTCCGCGCCGTGGAAGTCCTTGCCTGTGTCCTTCTTGTACCAGTCAAGAATGCGGCCCACGAACGGCGAAATCAGCGTCACGCCTGCCTCTGCGCAAGCCACCGCCTGGTGAATGCCGAACAGCAGCGTCAGGTTGCAGTGAATGCCTTCCTTCTCCAGCACCTCAGCCGCGCGAATGCCTTCCCACGTCGAAGCAATCTTAATCAGCACGTGGTCGCGGCCAATGCCCGCCTCGTCATACTGCTTGATGATCGCCCGCGCCTGCTCAATCGTCTTCTCGGTGTCATACGAGAGCCGCGCATCCACCTCGGTCGAAACGCGTCCCGGAACAATCTTCAAAATCTCTTTGCCAAAGGCCACAGCCAAGCGCTGAAATGCGAGATTCGCCACATCCGTATCGCTCGCCGATTCGCCCTTGTCGTTGCGTGCGCCTTTCAGCACTTCATCCACAATCGCCTGGTACTGCGGCATCTGCGCGGCAGCCGTAATCAGGGAAGGGTTGGTCGTCGCGTCCGTCGGCTTAAACTGCTCCATCGCCTGGATGTCGCCCGTATCGGCAACCACCACGGTATATTTCCGCAACTGCTCCAAAAGATTCGCCATCTATTTCCTCCAGTGCGCAGAACGCGCCATCTCTTCCAGTGTACGCCCGTTTGGATGCTCCGGGTGAACGCCCGGTTACTCGCCGCCCCGCAGTTTGAGACCGCACAAATATCCCACAAAAGCCCCGTGCCCCACCCTTGCGGCTTTTTCTGCCGCAAGGGTGGGATAACAATCGCCCCGCCCGGACCTCGTCCTTCGTCACTCGTCTCTATTCCGCCGCAAAGCTATTCGACAACACACCCAGCCCCGCAATCGAAACCTCCACGGTATCCCCGGCCTTCAACGGCCCCACACCCGCCGGAGTCCCCGTCAGCACCAAATCTCCCGGCTCCAGCGTAATCGCGTTGGAAATATACGTCAGCAAATGCGGAATCGAAAAAATGAAATCCGCGGTAGACCCATGCTGTTTTACCTCGCCATTCACGCGAGTCTCAATCTCCACGCCCTCATGGGGCTCAATCTCATCCGAAACCCACGGCCCCACCGGGCAAAACGTATCAAACCCCTTCGCCCGCGCCCACTGCCCATCCTTCTTCTGTAAGTCGCGCGCCGTCACATCATTCGCCAGCACATACCCGCGAACATAGCTCCGCCAATCCTCGCCCGGATGCACGCCAAAATGCACCTTGCTCACGCGCTTGCCAATTACCAGAGCCAGCTCACCCTCAAAATCCACGCGCTCAGCAACCGCAGGCATCTTCACCACGCCCCGCGGCTCAAGCAGCGACGAAGGCGGCTTGTAAAACAGCAGCGGCTCCGCGGGAACCTCGTTCCCCAACTCCTTCGCATGGTCGCGATAATTCCGTCCTACGCAAACAATCTTGGAAGGCGTAACCGGAGCCAGCAGATCCATACTCTTCAGCGGCAGCGCCTCAAACTCCACCCCGGCACTCAACCCGCCATGCTCTATCTGGAATCCCAAATCCTCTTCCGGAGCATCCACAAGCCCCACAACCCACGGCTCGCCCTCGCGCTCCTCAACAGCCCCATACAGCGTCTTACCATCCAAGCGAAACCGGCAGTACTTCATTCGCAAATCCCCCAATCAGTTAGAAGGCACCGACTCCTCAGCCTCATCCGACCGCTTGCTCTCATGTCCCGTCAAGCTCACCGCGCTCACAGCATAGCGGTACGTATGCCCCGCCTGCACCGCTGCATCATGAAACGCAGGCCCCACCACAGGCTTCGCAGGAGAAACCCTCGCCCACTCCCCATCGCCCTCGCGCCGGTAAACAACATACCCCGCCAAATTGCGGTCCGTCCCCGGCAGCCAGTTCAAATCAATCGCCGCCGCACTCACGCCACTCGCCGGAGTAGCCACAGCCGCCAGCCCCGCAGGCACGGCAGGCGGAAACACATCCTGCACATCCACCCGCACCGGAGCAGAAATCTCCCCCGGCAGCTCAATCAACTGCCCATCCACCGTCACACGAGCCACGCGCTGCGCCCGGTACTCATAGCTCTCGCCATAATTGACAGACTTATCCAGAGCCCGCCCCGCATCGGAATCCACCAGCAGCCACAGCTCGGTCTGCTCCTTAGGAGCACCCAGCGGCCCCGATTCCTTCTTCTTCACCGGAGCCGTCAACCCATTCTGTTTGAGTAAAGTCCGGTACAGCCGTACAGCCTGCGCCCCATCCCCCGCAGCCCACCGCATCGCCACGCCGCTCTTGTTCAACTCCGCAGCAAACCCCGCCACCGCCGCCGGAGCTTCCCCCGCCAGCACCACCGCCGCATTCGACTTCCCCGCCGAACGCTCGCGCTTATTCTTCAACTCAACAAAATAACTAAGCCCCCGCGGCGCACCCGCAGCCAATGCAGACGGCAGCGAATCCACAAACTGCCCCTTCGCACCCGGAGCCGCGCTCACCACACCGGCATCCACGCAAAGCCCAGCCCCCGGCCCCTCCACCCGGCAAACAGCAGCCGTAACATCACCCGTCAGGGCAACCTTATCCGTATCGCGCTTGGGATTCGTCCACGTCAGCGTAACCTGGTTCCCCGCCCGCACCGCTTTCAAATCCCCCACGCGCTGCGGCAAATGCAGACTAGGCGGCTGCGGCGCGCCCGGCGTCCCACACCCACCCAAAAACAGCGAGCCCACTCCCAGCAAACCAGCCACAATCCACTTCAGTCTCGTCATCCCCATCAGTCTAACGGAGCCAACTCCACAAACCATCCCAGCTTTGAACTGCTTTGCAACAAGCACAACTGGTAGGCCGGGGATTTATCCCGGCAACAAAAGGCAAATAAAAAGCACTGGGCTTTAGCCCCTGAGGTTTGCTTTTCCAAACCACCACCCAACATCCGGTAAAGTTGAAATCACCCCATGAGCACAACACCAGTCACCCGCGAAATCCAGCAGCCCAGCAAACTCCTCGTTCTGGCCTGCTTCTTCGCCATCTACATCCTCTGGGGAACCACCTTCCTCGGCATCCGCATCGCGGTCCTCGAAATGCCGCCCGTCTTCGCCGCCGGCTCCCGCTTCTTCACCGCCGGAGTCCTGCTCTATACCTTCCTCCGCCTCCGCGGCGCAGCCAACCCCACGCCCATCCAGTGGCGCAATCTCTTCCTCATCGGCCTGCTCATGTTCACTGTGGAGTACGCCGCCCTCTTCTGGGGAGAACACTCCATTCCCTCCGGCATCTCGTCCCTCCTCGCCGCCACCATCCCGCTCTTCACCCTCATCGCAGAGGTAGCAGTCCTGCGCCAGCAAAAGTGGAACGCCACCCTCGGCATCGCCACCGCTCTCGGCTTTGCCGGAGTCGTAGTCCTCATGCTCCCCGGCAGCACCATCGCCATCCCGCTCCTGCCCGCCCTCGCCATCCTCATAGGCTCCGCCACCTGGGCCTTCGGCGGAGTCCTCCGCCGCGCCCTCGACGTCCCCTCTTCCAGCACGCTCACCGCCGCCTGCACCATGATGCTCGGCGGAGCCGTCCTCTTCCTCTTCTCCGCCCTGATAGGCGAAATGCACCCCTTCCCGCACCTCACCCAGCGCGGACTCCTGGCCATCGCCTACCTCGTCACCGTAGGCTCCATGCTCGGCTTCGTCGCCTACATGTGGCTCCTCAGCCACCTCCCCGCCACCCGAGTAGCCAGCTACGCCTACGTCAACCCCATCGTCGCCGTAGCCCTCGGCTATTTCGTAGCCCACGAGCCAGTAACCCTCCGCACCCTCGCCGGCGCAACCCTCGTAATCCTAAGCGTCATCCTGACATTGCGAGCCAAAGCGCAATAAAGCGGGTATAGGGGATGGGGTATCGGGTGTAGAGAAGGACAAAACCAAAGACCGGGAGCGCTGTCCCGCCACAAAACACAAGAGCGACGCAGCACCAGCAGCAGCTTTTTTTGCTTTCCCCTATACCTGATACCCCATCCCCTATACCCTGCTTCCTGCTACCATAAAAAGAAGACCCTCTTGGCCCTTTCGCCGTCAGGAACCAGCAACCATGCAGCCCTTGATTGAAGATTTAAGGATTCTCTCCAACAAAGTCGTACTCCCGCCCGTCTTTCTCGAAGAAGAACGGCCCGTCTCAGAAAACGCAGCCGCCACCATCTTCAACTCGCGCATCGACATCAACCAGATTCTCGCCAAGCGCGACCAGCGCCTGCTCGTCCTCGTCGGCCCCTGCTCCATTCATGACACCCGCGCCGCCGTCGAGTACGCCGAACTCCTCAAGTCCGCCATCGCCGAGTTCCAGCGCGACCTCCGCATTGTCATGCGCGTCTACTTCGAGAAGCCCCGCACCACCGTTGGCTGGAAGGGCCTGATCAACGACCCCTACCTCGACGAATCCTTCCAGATCAACGACGGCCTGCGCCTCGCCCGCAATCTCCTCATCGACCTCAACGAGATGGGCGTCCCCGCTGGCACCGAGTTCCTCGATATGATCTCCCCGCAGTACCTCGCCGGCCTCGTAGCCTGGGGAGCCATCGGCGCGCGTACCACCGAATCGCAGTCCCATCGCGAACTGGTCAGCGGCGTCTCCTGCCCCGTAGGCTTCAAAAATGGAACCAGCGGCGACGTGCAAATCGCCATCGACGCCCTACGCGCCGCGGCCATCTCGCACACCTTCCTCGGCCACACGAAGAACGGCCAGTCGGCCATCTTCCGTACCACCGGCAACCGCGACACGCACATCATCCTGCGCGGCGGCAGCAAGTCCACCAACTACGACGCGCAAAGCGTAGCCGAAGTCAGCCAGAAGATAAAAGCCGCTGGCCTCGACCCGCGCATCATGATTGACTGCAGCCACGCCAACAGCCAGAAGGACTACACCCGCCAGCCCCTCGTCGCCAGCGACATCGCCGCGCAGGTAGCCGCAGGCAACACCGACATCCTCGGCGTAATGATCGAGAGCAACCTCGTAGCAGGCGCGCAAAAGCTGGAGTCAGGCAAGCCACTGGTCTACGGCCAAAGCATCACTGACGGCTGCGTAGACTGGCCCACCACGCACAAGATGCTCAGCGAGCTAGCCCAGTCCGTTCAGGCGCGCCGCGAAGTAGCCCAGCTAACCGCGCAATAAAGGTAGGTTTTTCACACAAACTTCGGGTGCCCCTGGTCCCTCGCATTTGGGAACCAGGGATACCTATCCAGCCAATTCTCCAATTCCCGTCCCACAAAACTCCATATAAACTAAAACATCACCAAAGAAGAACCGGAGACAGCCGCCCATGTGCGACGCACAGCCAGCCACTACCAGAAAGCCCTTCGCCCTCTCCGCCGACCACCTCGGCATCGGAGCATCGGCCCTCTGCGTCGTCCACTGCCTGCTCACGCCGCTGCTCATTTCCTTCTCGGCAGTCTTCGCCCACTTCCTCCCTTCGGAAGAAAAGACCCACCGCGTCCTGGCCATCGTAGTCACCGCCGTCGGAGCATCCGCCCTCATCACCGGCTACCGCACCCACCGCCGCCCGCACACGCTGGTCCTCATGGCCATCGGCCTCACCTGCATCTTCGCCGGAGCCTTCTGGGGCGACTCCCTACCCGCCCACTGGATGGAAGTCCTAATCACCTTCACCGGCAGCGCCTTCATGATCGCCGCCCACCGCCTCAACCACACCTTCTGCCGCAACTGCCGCTGCACCCACGAAGAATAGCCCCACCAATTTACGAGTTGTCATCCTGAGCGCAGCCGTTTCTCACGCGGAGGGAAGGAGCTGCGGTTGTTGAGGCGGACCGGGCATCGCATCCACAAACCAAACATCTGTCAGCAATGTCCAAAGAAATCATTCATTCCTTATTCAGTGAATTGGGTAGGGATGAATCCGCTCTCGTCGATTCCATTCATCAAAATCTGGCCACGTCCACAGCCCAGCAAATGGATGAAGTTGTTCTCGCCTATTATGAAAACGCAAGGCAAAGCGGCAGGCGAATGAACCTGTCCCCGGAAGCTCGCCAAATAGCAAGGAGGCCACACATCCTCGCCACAAACCGGATCACGCTGCCCGGAAACAGCAGCGCGCGACCGATGGCAACTAATCCCAATGACTATTGTCTGGACTCAACTCCCGACGAACTACAAGAAGAAGACGATGAATGCGGCGATGAAGGAGGCGTATATGACCTTGAAAATTGCGAATGCAACGACGCCCCTTATGAAGGGAGCGGTGGGGGCGGGGAAGCGCCACCAGAATGTCCCGCGCCACCCACCTCTGAAAGTACTGTAGCTGTTGGAGCGAATCCAGCCAGTAATACACTTACTAATTTTCAGATGACACTTTCTGGCGGAAGCGGAAACTTTTCAAATTGGATTATTACCGAATATGCGGCCCAACAGGGAGAAGATAGTTGCTATAACTCAAGCGTTAATCCTGCATATGTCCCTGAATATCCAGCAGTAGAAGGTTCTACATGGCCACCGGTATCCAGCAGCAATCAATGGGGCCCAGATTCTGTTGGATTCATAGCCGGTTCCGTAGAATACATCCGCAACAATTCTCCATATAAATCAAGCACACCTATTATCACAACTTTTCCATGCGGATTTGTAATGTATCAAGCTCTCAGCGCGCAGTGTTCCAGCAATTCGCCGATATATCTATATGACCCACAAGTTACGCTAACTGGAACAGTCAATAAGTCATCCGTAACAAATTGCCGGGAGGGAATATGCAGCACACTCAACAATTAACAAGTTGGCATATTTATGCTGAGCGCTGGAAAGCTGTAGCACATGTGTATTCTGCGAAATTCCTTTTCCTTATTAGCTGCGCAACGACGCTGCACAACCTCGCCGCACAAATGCCCCCGGCGAGCACATCCTATGAAAAGCGGCCCTTCATCCCTCACGCTGTAATCGAACAAAATCCCGATAACAGCATGAGCATCACCGCTAGCAGCCCACGCCCTACCCAACAGGCAGTCGCAGCTATTCGACGCCAATATGGTTGGGTACTCGATTATGAAGAGGGAGAATTTCCTGAGACACAACTTGATTACACAACCAGGTCTAAACCAATCCCAATCGGTGGCACATTCCGTATAAGAATTGCCCAGCCGAACTCTACAAATCCATCCGAAGAGGAGCAGTTTGTTCAAACTCTTATAAAGTCAGGAGCGTCTGTGACTGGCGCTCTCGCTGAAATAATCAAAGGTGCGGATAATCGATTAACTGTGACTATTCGATATAACAACTCAGAACTTCCGATACTCAGCACTCGTATCGTTCTTCCGAAAGACACTCGAACAATAGAAGAAACAATCCAGCAAATCCTCAGCTTGGTAGCCGCAAAGCGAAACATCGCTCCTATTGATCGCGGAGGAATGATAGACAACGAGCTAATAAACACAAAAGTTACAATGGGAAGTGATACTCCAATGGCTGCGCGCGATTTGCTTGCTCAGGCATTGGATGGATGTCGAGTAGCCAAAGTCTGGCTATTAGGATTTGAACCGAGCGAAAATCACTACGTGATAGCAATAGAATCGGCCGTCAAAGTATCCACAGATAGCACAGGCAGAAGTATGGCTATGCCCATTTTCCAGAGGCATTGATTTTCACGCCGGGTACCGGGTGCCCCATGTCTCCCTCTGTTTGGAGACATGGGATAATCATCACCCCACCCCACTCCTCCCCGGCTTTTGCTTTTCCTGTCCCCTGCACCCCGTACCCTGTACCCTGTAGTCAATGCCCACCATCTTCATCTCGGCTGGCGAAGCCAGCGGCGAACACTACGGCGCAATGCTCATAGAATCCCTCAAGCAGCGTGACCCCAGCCTGAACTTCGTAGGTATGGGCGGCCCCCGCATGGTCATGGCGGGCCTCGACCGCATCGTCCGCGCGGAAGACGTAGCCGTCATGGGCATCACGGAGATCGTCCGCCATCTCCCCCGCATCTACGCCGAATTCCGCAAGCTCAAAGCCTCCATCCCCCAGCGCAAACCAGACGTCGCCATCCTCATCGACTTCCCCGACATCCACTTCAAGCTGGCCGAAGAGTTCCACCGTCAGGGAATTCCCGTAATCTTCTTCGTAAGCCCGCAGCTATGGGCATGGAAGAAAGGCCGCATCAAAAAAGTCCAGAAGTACATCGACAAGATGCTCGTCATCTTCCCCTTTGAAGAGCCCTTCTACCGCGAGCGCAACGTCAACGCCGAATTCGTAGGCCACCCCCTGGCCGATCTGCCCCTGCCCACCATCCACCGCGAACAGTTCGCGCAGGAAAACAATATCGACGCCAGCAAACAGTGGATAGGACTGCTCCCCGGCAGCCGCCTCAAAGAAATCCGCGCCAACCTCCCCGAAATGCTCCAAGCCGCGCATTTCCTCTACGACGATTACGCGGAAAACGCCCGCCTCGGTTTCCAGTATCCCGAACCCGAATTTCTTCTCCCCTTGGCGCAGACTCTAACCGCTCCGCAGCGCGAAGAAGTCCGCCAGCTCATAGCCACCGAAGCCCCCAGCCTCCCCATCCACCTCGTCTCCGACGCAAGAGCCGCCCTGTTCCACGCCCGAGCCAGCGTAGTAGCCAGCGGTACCGCCACGGTAGAAGCCGCCCTCATCGGCAACCCCTTCGTAGTCGTCTACCGCGTCAGCCCCCTCACCTACGCCATCGCCAAACGCGTAGTAGATGTCCCTCACGTAGCCATGGCCAACCTCATCGCTGGTAAGCAAATTGTCACCGAACTCATCCAGCACGACTTCACTGCGTCCAATATCGTGAAGGAGTTGCGCCCATTGCTACCCGACAGCCCCGAACGCGCGTCCATGATGCAGGATTTAGCCGCACTCCGGGACCAACTGCACCCCAACCACAACAGCACCGCCATCGACCGCGTTGCCGAAATCACCCTCGACCTGCTCTCCAAAACAGCAGGGAGGGGCACATACGGCAACTCAACAACATGAAGGGCATAGGCTTCAACTCGTACATCGGCTCAACGAGTTCGAAATAGGCTTCAGCAACATGAAGGGTACGGGCTTTAGCCCGCACATTGGCTCAGCAAGTTAGGAATGGGGCTTTAGCCCCCGAGGGATGTCTTTACGAACTTCCCATCACCAAAAGCAGTAAGATTCATTGCAAGAAGGAACAACCACCGCGATGCCCGCTCATTCCCGATTTCCCCGCGCCGTCTTCGTCCTCGCCGCCATCTTGTTCCTGTCTTTCGTCACACCCAAAGCCGCAGCCCAGGCCGCCCCTCAGGCGGGCCCCATCATCCCGCAGCGCGCCGAACGCCCCATCCTCAACGTCACCGCCTACAACATCGACGCGGAAATCGACACCGCCGCCCATCACCTGCAGGCCAAGGTCACCGTCACCTTCACCGCCCCCGACAACGCCGACCAAATCACCTTCGGTTTCCACCCCGCGCTCAAAATCTCCAAAATCACCGACGACTCCGGCAAGACCCTCACCGGCGAGCGCACAGCCGACGGCTCCGTCCGCATCACGCCCAATTCGCCCGTCTCCCACACCACCCCGTCCCACTGGACCTTCGAGTACGACGGCAACATCACCGGCAATGAAGACGGCCCCGTGGAAGGCCTCAAGCTCGCGGCCATTCAGGAGCCCATCACTTACCTCCTCTACCCCGCCCGCTGGTTCCCCATGACCGGCTACCTCACTGACCGCTTCACGGCGCAAATCCACGTCAAGGTCCCGCAGGGCATCCGCGTCTTCTCCAGCGGCCAGACCGGCTCCTCCCACCCCGGCACCCTCGCCAACGGCAAACCTGCCGACGAGTTCAACTTCAACTGGACCAAGCCCGGCTTCCCCGGCACCCTCATCGCCGGCCAGTACGTAGACCCCGCCTCCGCAGGCCCCGTCAAGGTCTACCTCACCGTAGCCCACCGCGCCGCCGCCAATGACCTCGCACAAACCGCCGTCAAGCAGTACGCCTACTTCATCAGTAGCTTCGGCCAGCCGGAAATCTCGCACCTCAACGTAGTCGAGCTACCCGACGACACCCTCCCCGCCTTCTGGGCGCCCGAGCTTGCCGCCATCATGGGCTCGCACACCGCCGACAAATCCGCACGCCTCCTCGCCAACACCATTGCCCACCAATGGTTCAGCTCTGAGATCAGTCCCCGCACCCTCTCTGACGCATGGATTACCAACGGCATGTGCCGCTACGCCGAGCTCATGTATATCGAAGACGAACAGGGCCGCAACGCCATGCACGCCGCCATGCAGGACGTAGCCGCCGGCGCGCTCGCCTACGACACCACGCCGCTCTCCAGCTCAGGCCGCCTCTCGCCCTTCTCGCCCGAATTCCAATCCCAGACCTTTGAAAAAGGAGCCATGATCTTCCACATGCTCCGCTGGGAAGTCGGCGACACCGCCTTCAAAAACATCCTCAAAGGCGCGCTCTCGCAATATACCGATCAGGGCATCCGCGCCCCCGACCTCTACAAGGTAGCCGAAGCCCAGTCCCAGCAAAACCTCACGCCCTTCTTCGCCCAGTGGGTAGACGGCACCGGAGCGCCCACCTTCACCAACAAGTACGCCGTCTACCGCCTCGGCAATAACAAAGGCTTCCGCACCGTCGGCGAAATCAATCAGGACCTCGACCTCTTCCGCATGCCCGTCGAGCTCCGCGTCGAAACCGAAGGCAAAACCGAAACCAAGAAAATCGACGTAGTAGGCACCGAAAGCCAGTACATCGTGGACACCTTCGGACGCCCGCGCCGCATCTCCATCGACCCGCAAAACTGGCTCCTCAAATCCACGCCAGACCTGCAGGTCCGCATCGCCATCCTCAAAGGCCAGCAGCTAGTCGCACAGGGCGACCTGATAGGAGCCCTGGCACAATACCAAAAAGCCCTCGAAGCCAACCCGCAGTCATCGCTAGCCAACTACCGCATCGGCGAAATCCTCTTCACCCAGAAGAACTACCAGTCCGCCATCAACTCCTACCGCGACTGCCTCCGCGGCGACGACGAGCCCCGCTGGACCGAAGTCTGGGCCCACATAGAAATCGGCAAAATCTTCGACCTCACCGGCCAACGTGACCGCGCCGTACAGGAATACCGCCTGGCCGTCCAAACCAACGACAACACGCAAGGCGCATTAAACGAGGCCAGACTCTACCTGCAAAAACCCTACGTAAGACAAGAAAGCGAATAAGGCAGGGAGTAGGGAACAGGGACAAGGGACAAGAAAAGTCCATCCTCCCACAAACATCGGGTGCCCCTGGTCCCTCGCATTTGGGGACCAGGGATACTCCAACCAACATTTCTCCCATCCAAGCTCTCCCACAAAACCAAAACGGCATCCCCGGAGCCACCGATTTGATTCACCCCCTGATAATCGGCAACCTGCAAGCCACCCCAACCAGGCTCCTCAAATCCGGCCTAATCATCTCCATAGAAATCGGCGTTCTTCTAACGCAAATCGCCGTCCTCCACTCCACCCCGGCAGACCCCAGTCAGGCCAACATCGCGCACTGGCTCTCCAACCTGCTCGAAATCGTCTTCTGGATAAGCTTTCTAATCGCCATACTGGCAAAATACGTAGACGTAACTGAGCGCAGCCGCGACTTCGGAATACTCCACATCCTCGGAGCATCCACCACCTACCTCGCAGCCTTCCTCCTGCAGGAAACCATCCTCGAAGCCATCCCCGGCGCAATCCTGGGCCTGCTCTTCAGCTACATCCTCGGCGGCCTCTTCAAAGTCCTTCTCACCGGCACGCTGGCCATCCCCTTCGCATACCCATGGTGGCCCGCAGTCACCGCCATCGCCATCGGAGCGACCTTCACCGGCGCAATCCTCGCAATCCCCCGAGCCATCCGCGAAGGTGCTGCAGAAGCACTCTAGCCTTTATTGTTCCCTTGCTCCCTCGGTCCCTTGCTCCCTGCCGTTCAATGATCCCCCACCCGCGTATCCAGCATCTCCCTCACCCTCAACCGCGAGTGGTAATTAAAAACCAGCAGCGTCAAAATCCCAAACGCCATGGAAGCCACCCCAATCACCGCCCCATAAGGCCGTTCCTCTTCCAGCGCAAACCGAATCAAGATAATCGACACCACAAACGCCGCATTCCGAAACACCATCTCGTACCGCCCTGAAATCACCAGCGACAAAATCAAAATCAGCACATCCGTAAAAATCATCACCGTAAACAGGTCGTTATAAAAGAACCCCGCCTCCGGCAGCCCCAGCCCATGCCCCTTCTGCCCCGCGTCCCAAACATCCATCCCAAACCGAACCAGGTGGTAAGCCGCCAGCAGCAGCAACAGCGCCGTCAGCCCCAGCGCCACCACCTTCTTCTGCATCACAAACCGCCGCCGCCCCTCGCGATAATGCTCACTCGGAGGCATCCCCACCTGCCGCCCCGCCACATGCTGAAACACGGTGACCAGAAAATACATCACCAGCCCCGCCCCCATATCAATCACCAGCGGCAGCGCCACCTGCGGATGCTGCGCAATCCAGTTCGGCTCCGTCGCGCCGGAAAAATCCCGAAACACATCCCGGATAAAAACCAGCGACACAATCTCAAACTGGTTCCCAATCGACCGCGTCGTCGAGGCCGGCAGCGCCGCAATCAGCGTCAGCACCTCGTAAAACAAAATAAAGTTGAACGGCGTAGTAATCGCCGAAAGATAGTTCGTCCCTACCGCGGCCACCAGCGGCGGAGCACCCACCCAGCTCCGCGCCAGCAGCACCAGCAGCAGATGCACCGCAAACCCCGCAATCCCCGCCTGGATAACCAGCCGTTTCAGCGCATCCTTTCGCCCATCGGTAAACACGCCGTCATGCAGCGCAATCAGCGCCGCCCACGTGCGAGAAACCCCTTGCCCACCATTGATTTGTCTCGAAGCACCCATCATGTGCTCTCTAGCTTGCCCGCGAACCATCCCACCATGCAATACCAAACACTGCCAATCCCCACCCCCTCCCGCACAAAACCCGAACATCCCAACAAGAACCCAAATTTTCCAAAAGAAAGGACCATCCCTCTACAAACAGAGAAGGTCTGAAACGAAGAGAGCTGGGACTAAAGATTTAGACAAAGGAAGCTGGAGCTAAAGATTTGAAACGGAGGGAGCAGGGGCCTTCCCCACAAAAACAAAAACGGCCAGCCTCCAAGGCTGACCGCACAATCCAAAAATTTAAAAATCTACTTAGAAGCCGCCACCTGACTGGAAGCCGTCTGCGTCGTTGCACTCGAACCAACACCAGCCGCACTCGAACCCGCAGCACTCTGTCCCTGCTGCAGCAACTGCTTCGCCTTATCCCGCGAAAGTACTTCCAGCACAACCGGAGCAATCCCGGCATTGGTCATCGCCAGCTTCTGCGCCGCGCCATACGACAAGTCCATCACGCGTCCAGCAGCCAGCGCTCCACGGTCGGTAATCTTCACAATCACCGAGCGCCCATTGCGCAGATTCACAACCTTCACCCACGTTCCAAAAGGAAGTGTCTTGTGGCAGGCCGTCATGGCGTTCTGGTCGAACATATCGCCATTGGCCATCTTCTGCCCGTTAAACATTCCGCCATACCAGCTCGCCAACCCGCGCAGCAAGCTCTTGCGCTGTTGTGCCTGCGTCGGCTTCACAGCCTGCGCCTGCTGTACAACAATCTTCTGCACCGTTTGAGCTGTGGGAGGAAGAGTAGACACCGGCCGGGGCAACAACACCTTGGCCTGCACCGGGGACATCCAAACATTTACCGCTACGGCTGTTACTGCCAAAGCCGCTGCACCTGCCAAAAGGCAGATTCGGAGCGGCGTCATCAGACCGGGGTTTTCTGACATTCGTCGACGAATCTCCATTCGGCCATTCTATAGAAACACAACTTGAAAGACACCCCTTTTAGCCCGAAAGTTGCGCACCCAGGCTCAAAAATCCAATTCATTTCTCACAACTCATTACAAACAAACAGGTTTCCCATTTACCTTCCAGGCAACTTTTTTTGCCCTCCGGCATAAAGATTTCGTCATATATTCTCCTTAGAATCCCAATTTTCCACTGTTTCCAGCACCCCAAAGCAACCCCACCACTGCCTTGCGGGTGCCCCCCGGTCTCTCGCAATTTGGGGACCAGGGATACCCCACACCGCCAGCTCACCCCGTCCCAATTCTCCCGTCTTAGCTCTCCGACAAAATCAAGCGGTGTCATCCTGAGCGAAGCGCATTGGAGCCCCGCGAACAGTTCCATCGTTCGTGGGGTAGGCGGAGCGAAGGATCTGCGGTTGCACTTGCCTTTGTAGCTGCCTTTGCTTTTGCCGTTGTTCTTGCCGTTGCCTTCTACTCCCTATTCCCTACTGCCTACTTCCTGCAATCCCTTCAAAATCCTCCGCCAACCGCGCAATCGCCTCATCCAGCTTGCGATCATGCGCCTGCTGCGTAATCGCCCCATCCACCTGTTCCGAAAAAGCCCACAGCACAAAATGACTCACTCGGTCATAAATCTTCACCCGCACCGTCGGCAGCGGGTCAGCCGCGCCCTTCTGCTTATCCGGACTAGCCGGCCCCACCGGAGCCAATAACTGAAACTCCAGCACCAGGTCCGCCTGCCCCGGCGACGCGACAAGCTCATACCGCCCCAGCCCATTGATGTCGGCATAAAAATCGTCATACCCCCGCGCCACACTCCCGCTAAAGGGATGCGGAAACAACCCGGCATCCGCCCCGCCATTCGCAACAAAAATCCTCTTAGCCGCTGGAATCGCCATCGGCACGGGCCCCGTCACCGGAGCTGTCTTCGCAACTGCCGGAGCCTGCGCCGACGCCACCACTGCCGCCATCAAAAGAACCACTCCACCACCAAGCCGAAAACCAAAGCGCAACGCATTCATAAAATCCTCCCCATTTCCAACCTCGTTCAACCACTTCTATGGACGAAGCGAACCCACGCAGAGACGAAATGTTGCCCCGTTCTTGCTTTTGCAATTGTTCTTGTCTCTGTTTTCTACTCCCTGTTTCCTATTCCCTACTCCCTGTCCTTCTGTGGAAAACCCTTGTCAAGTCCCAAACCGGAAAATATTTTCTAGCCCATTGATTCCATTAAGCAAAAAACTTCAAACAGTTTGCGCTCAATTATGGTCCTTTATGACAAACTAAAAATAAGCAGAAATAGTCAGAAAAACGGCCCGATTCCAAAGGAATCGGGCCGTTCTGTTTTTCCGCCAACTTGCTAACCCAAAAGAAAGGAGAACCCAATGCATGCAACGGCAGGCACAACCTTCTGTAACCTGCCTTCTGCACAGTTCACAAATAAAGAAACTGCACAGTCCCTGTGCAATCCCACGCAACCCATACAAAACAAAGGAAATGGGGAAGAACCACACTGTGCGCATACACACGGACGCATAAAAACATCAAACCGCCAGCGGCGGCGGCCTGTAGCCAAAGGCTGCATCCACAACAGCCGCAACGCCAAGCGCAGTCTCATCTTCAAACGGCCTGGCAATAACCTGCACCCCGATGGGCAGCCCCTCCTGCGACTGCCCCACCGGAACAACCGCCGCCGGAGCGGAAAGCGTGTTGAACCACTGCGTATAGCGAACAGAATCGAGATACGCGACAGACTCTCCCTCCACCATCCACTCCCGCTCACCATGCTTCCATGCGGGAACACTCGCAACAGGACACAGCAGCACCGGATAATCGCGCATAATCTCAAGAGTCCTGGCCCGTACAAGATCAAGCTCTGCCCACGCCGTAAGCAACTCACCCGCAGTAAGCGGACCGGAGTCTTCCGCAATCGCAAGAAACTCGCGAAAGATAGGGCTAAGCAATTCGCGATGACTGCCAAGAGTAGGCTCGTAAAACATAGCCCCGCACTGAACAAAGAAAATCCACCAGAGCTTCCGAAGTTCCTCCAGCGTCTTAGGCCGGAAAGGCTCGACACGAAAGCCAGCCTCGCGAAGAGCCCGCACAGCAGCCTGAACAGCAGCGCGAGTCTCAGCAGTAACCGGGGTCAATCCATCATCTTCAAAGTATCCGATGGTTTGCATACGAAGCTCATCAAGCGAGAGCGCGCGCGGAACAATCGGCGGACTGGACGGATCAATCTCATCCTGCCCCGAGAGCGTGCGATAGAGCAACGAAACATCCGCAATCGTACGAGCCATAGGCCCAATAGCCCCGAGCGTAGAGAAGGGGCCAACGCAAGGCGGAATATGTCCGCGCCCCGGAAAACGTCCCGGCGATGGCTTGAAAGAGCAGATGCCGGTAAAGTGCGCAGGCACGCGAACCGAGCCACCGCTGTCACTGCCAAGCCCCGCAGCAGAAAGCCCTGCAGCAATCGCCGCGGATTCACCACCGCTCGATCCACCAGGCGTGCGAGTAAGGTCCCATGGATTGTTCGTGCGGCCGTGAAGAAGATTATCCGTCTCATAGGCCATCAAGCCTTCGGGGCAATTCGTCGTGCCAAGAATCAGCGCCCCCGCAGCCCGCAGGCGAGCAACAAGAACCGCATCTTCCGCAGGCACATCGCCTTTGTAAAGCAGGCTGCCAATCTCGCAGCGATAGCCCGCAGTCGCAATCGAGGATTTAACCGTAACCGGCAAACCATGAAGTGCCCCACGCGGCTCAGGCACATCGTGCAAAGCCCGTGCCTGCGCTCGCACACGCTCGGCATCATAGTCAGCAAAAACATTGAGCTGCAGATTCAGTCTTTCAATCTGCCGTATATGAGCTTCCGCCAATTCGGAGATGGAAATAACACCGTTGCGCAGCAATTCAAGCTGCTGCGTAGCAGAGGTCAGCACGACTTCCGTGGTGGCGATGCTCATGGCTTTGCGGCTCCCGATGTGTCTTCGTCCGGCGTTGACGGCAGCAGTTGATAGTTGAAACGGTAAGAGCGCACAGGATTACCGGAATCAAAGCGCGTATTCCAATTGAGTTGATAACTGAGCGCGTCATTGTCGTCGGGAAATTGCTCCGTCGCAGGGTACGGATAACTGCTCATGCCATGGAAAGGAAGTTGCGTAACCGTAAAGGGAGAAGCATCCCACCAGTCCATGTCTTTCACAAATCCATTGGCGTAAAAGAAGTAATCACGCTTCCAGTGTGGCGGCAATGCAGGCAAATTGGCAGAGTCAAACTCAGCAGCAATCTCCTCTCCGCTACCGAAGATGGCGAAGCGATTGTCGATTCCATTCACAAGCTCTGTGACATCGCCCATGCGGGTGTAGTTGCCGCGCTGATGCTGATACGGCCCGGTGAGGCTGACGCGGTCGTAGTCATAGTCAAGGTCGCCGGGGCTTGCGCCTTCAAGCTGGGTGGGGAATCCGCGGAAGTGCAGTGTGGCTTGCGCCATCGGCAGTTCATGCGTGCGGAACTGCGCATCGGCACTCTGATCGATGAGCACCTGGTCCCAGAAGAGCAGCAGGTTGCTCATGAGACGAATGCGATGCGCACCCGCAGGCAGCTTATTGGATAGGTCAATAACAATGGTGCGCTCAAGCCCCGCAGGAAAACCAGCTTCACCATCGGTGATGCGCTTCCATGTGCCGTCAGGCAACTGCGCTTCGATGTACGGCGCGATAGGCTTCATTCCGATTTGCCATGCACCGTAAAGCGAAGTCGCGCTGAAGTAATTCACATAGCCGGTGAGCAGCAGGCGCAGTGGAGCTTTGTAGTTGATCTTGCCTAAGTCAAGCGTGAGTGCATGCAGATTGCTAAAGCCGTCATAAGCCGTGAGCGTAAAGCCGCTGGCAAAGGTGTGGTCGCGGCGGGTGACGGTATCAAGCACGTCCTTGTCGTTGCCGTCCCATGCGCCAACAGGTGGATGCGCGCCTTTTGAAGCAACAACTTTGCCAGTAGCGAAAGGCGGGTTGTCGAGGAAGCGCTCGTCAGGGTTCACGTCTATATCTTCCGGATGGTCAATCGCAACAAGACGAAGCTGGTCGATGTAGTTGACCTCTTCCATCGGTTCCATGAAGCGCACGCTCATGTGATTGCCGATGGATGCGAGATTTGTGCCGTCAACTTTGACCCACTCTCCGGGGTTGGGAATGTTGCGTCGAGCAGGCGTAAACCAGTGACCAACGACAGCGGCTCCGATAACGTCGGCAATGAACTTGTATTTGTGGCCGTCCCACGTAAAGAGCACCGGGCAAGAGCTGCCACGGCGGTCTGCTTCGCGCATGGCGATAACCTGCGTATGTGGAAGATCGATTTCGTCCTGCAGAACTCCGGTAGGCCAGAGGATGCGGAGAAGGTCGATGTGGTCAGCAGCGCCTAGACCAACAAGGATTTGCGGAGCGGATTGGGTTTGGTAGCCGACGGAGCCGGCAAGCTCAAACTTCTGCCAGAGACCATCGGCAAAAATCTCTACCTTCACTCCAAGGGCTGTTTTGTTATCGGCAAAGCCAGCAAGGTCGAGGCGTGCAAAATGATTTTTATTCGCGCCGATGTTGCGGAGCAGAATTGGCGCAGCATTTTTCTGCGTGACAATGAGGCCAGCAGCGCCATCGTTATTGATGTCGGCGGCAATTAAGCCACGGGGCTCAGTGAGTGGAAGGGCGTTTAGCCCAAGTGCGGAACTGACGTCTTCAAAGCTGCCGTCACCACGATTGCGGAGAACGCGAAGATATGGGCCGCTGTTGGTTTCGACGATTGCGGCTAGGTCAATCCAGCCATCGTTATCAATATCGATGGGCGTGATGCCCCATGCGTGTTGTGCATCCCTCAGCGGCAGTTCCACACGGTCGAAGCGCCGGATCTGGGGCGTTGCTCCTTGCACGTTTCGCCAGAGAGTAATGCCGGGCGCGCCATCATGCGTAACCGCAACATCCATCCAGCCATCTTTGTTGAAGTCGAGAATGGTAATACCTTCTGTGGCGGGGAGTTTGGCATTATAGAGCGGCTGCGTGGGGTATTTGCCTTCGCGAGGATTGATGTAGAAGAGCGGCGAAGGGCTGTCGCCGGTGATAGCGAGGTCAATGGCACGGTCGTTATTGAAGTCAGTAAGGATGGCTGAAGATGTTTTGCCTGCGCCGCCTAAACCTGTGGGCTCGATCCACTCGGTAAAGGTCTTGTTTCCGTTGTTGCGCCAGAGAACGTTGGGCGTGCCGCCAGGTGTAAGCGGAGAGCCGGTGAGCAGAAGATCGAGGTCGCCGTCGTGGTCGAAATCAACAAATGTGATTCCAGTAGGATGGTTGCGGGCCGTGAGTCCCGATTGCGTGGTGGCGTTTTCAAATTTGCCTTTGCCGAGATTGCGGAAGATTTGCACGGAGTCATCAAGTGCGACAGCGAGGTCGTTGAGACCGTCATTGTCATAGTCGCCTACAGCGCAGGCGATTGCTGTACCCGAGGCTTTCAGGCCTTCGGCTTCTGCATCGAGTAGCGAGAAGTTTCCATCAGCATCGCGGTGAAGAACCGCGATGGCCTGCCTGCCGGATTGCAGAAGCACGAGGTCCATTGCACCGGAGCCTGTGGCGTCTATCATGCAGGCTCCTCCGGTTGTATTGGGAAATGCAGCCGTAAGCGGCTGTGCGACAAGCTTGACCGGAATCATTGGCGACGACTGCACGGCGTTTACAATCACTGGCTGGACAAGGGAGTAGCGGCCTTGTTCCCCGTAGGCAAGGCCGATGGCCGAGGATATCTTTGCGCTGGTCAGGTGCTGAAAACGGCGGAAGTGATCGCGAGCTTCGTCGGGTTTGCCGCTGCGCTGCAGGGCGCGGGCCAGGCTGAACTCAGCGGAAGCGTGTTGTGGGTCGATGGCTAAAGCTTGATGAAAGGCTGCGATGGCTTCGTCGTATTGCTTGAGCTCCTGGTAGCAGACGCCGGCAAAATAGAAAGAATCGGCGTCATTGGGGCCGAGCTTTGTGGCTTCAAGAAAGCTCTCAAGGGCTGGCTGCATCTCGTCGCCAGAGCGCTGCGCGAGGCCGAGGTTGTAAAAGGCTTGTGGGTTTTTCGGGTTGAGTGTAATTGCCTGGTGGAATGCGGCTTTTGCTTCGTCCAGCTTTTGCAGGGTAAGCAGCGCGATACCCTGGTTGATGGCGGCTTGCGCGAGCTTTGGGTCTTCTTTGAGAGCAGCGCCAAAGCTGGCAGCGGCTTTTTCCGTGAACTGCTGGCCCATTTGCGCAACGCCGGTATTGTTGAGTTCGACGGCGTGCGTGTAGGCCGCGGATTGCGTGTAAGACTGCGATGCGGCCAGACAAAGCAGGCCAGCCAAGGCGAGAACTGCTCTCTTTCCCAATGTCACTGCGATGCAATTCCTCTCAGAAAAACTAATCCAGTGTAAGCGAGGCCATATGCGGTATGTGCTTTCCATCACAGCGTTCATCCGTCCTTTCCCTATAGTTGAAATAGGAAGTGTGTTTCATCAAGGGTTCACGGCAATCAGGTAGGATTGCACTCGGAATTGGGCAACCGGCAGTAGCCTGTGCGCATCTACTCAACAGCACGAACGTGTACGCGTATTTCCGTACCGGCGTCCCCCTGCCGGTGCGAGGTACTGGCATCCGAACCTGCGGGTGAAGGTTCGGGGATTTCCGATGACAGGTTGGGTCACCCCTCAGCGTTGGTAAAAGAAGCAGGTTCGCCATGATGGTGGAAGCACAAAGCAAAGGTCGTGGCCGCTGCGGACTGCACATCGGCGCAGAGAACGTGCGGCGCTATTTTCCGCAGAACATATCAACCATTGAACTGCAGTTAGAACACCTGAAGATTCAGTGCGAGCTTGGGCCGGAGTTCTGGCAGGGCGAGCCGGAGATTCGTGACACGCGGTTGTGCGCGTGGCTGGAATCGAAGCATATGCACGGAAACAAGAGCCGCACCTCGGTGATGCTGGCGCTGATTCCAACAGGTGAAAATGCCTATCGGCTGGCACCGGCTTCGGCCGACATGTCGGTACGGCCACAAACGCCGTCGCAGACGATCGCGGCTGCCTGAAGTTTCCCTCCCCCAGAGGGCAGCACGCCGGGAGAATTGCTGTGCGATTTTGCGCGCGATTCTCCCGGCGTTTTTCATTGCTGCGGGAGCGCTGGAAGCTGCTCTGGTTGATAGACTTGGAACTATATGGCAACAACGGAATTGCTTCAGGAAGCTGTGGAGCGGCACTTTGCCGCAGGTTCGTTTGCGGTGGGCGACAAGAACGCGCTGCAGACGTTTTCGGATTTTCGGGCTGCGCTTGAGCGCGGTGAGATTCGTTCGGCGGAGCCGGATGCAGCGGAGCCTACGGGCTGGCGCGTAAATGTATGGGTGAAGCAGGGGATTCTGCTGGGTTTCCGGCTGGGAGTCATGGTGAATTTTCCGGGGACAGCGCTCTCGTTCGTAGATAAGGACACGTATCCGGCGCGGAGTTTTTCCACTACGGATGGCGTGCGGCTTGTTCCGGGCGGATCGTCGGTGCGGTCGGGTGCTTATCTGGCTAAGGGTGTGGTTTGCATGCCTCCGATGTATGTAAATGCCGGAGCGTATGTGGACGAAGGAACGATGGTGGACTCGCATGCGCTGGTTGGCTCGTGCGCGCAGATTGGGAAGAACGTGCATCTGAGCGCGGCGGCACAGATTGGCGGTGTGCTGGAGCCTGTGAATGCGAATCCGGTGATTATTGAGGACAACGTGCTGGTGGGCGGCAATACGGGCGTCTACGAGGGCACGATTGTTCGCAAGAGTGCGGTGCTGGCTGCGGGAACGGTGCTGACGCGTGGGACTCCGGTGTTTGACCTGGTGAATGGAACGGTGATTCGGGCGAGTGCTGAGACACCACTGATTATTCCGGAGAATGCTGTGGTGGTTCCGGGGTCGCGGGCGGTTACCAAAGGCAAGGGTGCGGAATGGGGACTGAGCGTCTATGCGCCGGTGATTGTGAAGTACCGGGATGCGAAGACGGATTTGAGCACGACGCTTGAGGATTTGCTGCGGTAGGCTGTGCTTTTGTGCGATGCCGTGTGTATGCGCACAGTGGGGTTCTTCCCCAGTTCCTTTGTTTTGTATGGGTTGCGGAGGATTGCACAGGGACTGTGCAGTTTCTTTATTTGTGAACTGTGCAGAAGGCAGGTTTCAGGTGTCAGGTTACAGAAGGTTGTGCCTGCCGTTGCATGCATTGGGTTCTCCTTTCTTTTGGGTTAGCAAGTTGGCGGAAAAACAAAACGGCCCGATTCCTTTGGAATCGGGCCGTTTTTCTGACTATTTCCGCTTATTTTTAGTTTGTCATAAAGGACCATAATTGAGCGCAAACTGTTTGAAGTTTTTTGCTTAATGGAATCAATGGGTTAGAAAATATTTTCCGGTTTGGGGCTTGACAAGGGTTTTCCACAGAAGTGGAGGGAGAACTGGATACAGAGAAGCTAGCAGTTGAGATGTCCCACCCTTGCGACAGAAAAAAGTCGCAAAGATGGGGCACGGGGATTTTGTGAGGAAATGGGGAGAAAGCAACAGCAAGAGCAACTATAGGTTCTTCGGCTGCGATCAGGATGGCGACGTTTTGGTTGCTTTGGTTATGGAGGCAGCTGGCTCGTTTTAACCCAAGCGCTCGAAGATGCCGGCGGAGCCCATGCCTCCGCCTACGCACATGGTTACCATGCCGTAGCGGGCGTTGCGGCGTTCTAACTCGCCGAGGAGTGTGGCGGTTAGCTTGGCTCCGGTGCAGCCTAGCGGGTGGCCGAGGGCGATGGCTCCGCCGTTGACGTTGACCTTTTCCGGGTTGATGCCTAGTTCGCGGATTACGGCCAGCGATTGGGCGGCGAAGGCTTCGTTGAGCTCTATGAGGTCGATTTGGTCGAGGGTGAGGCCGGCGGATTTGAGGACTTTGGGGATGGCGTAGATGGGGCCTACTCCCATCTCTTCTGGCAGGCAGCCTGCGGCGGCGTAGGCTACGAGGCGGGCTAAGGGTTTCAGGCCTAGTTCTTTGGCGCGGTCCGCGTCTACGAGGACTACGGCGGCGGCTCCGTCGGAGGTTTGCGAGGAGTTCCCTGCGGTTACACTTCCCTGCGCGTGGAAGGCGGGCTTGAGTTTGGCGAGCGCTTCGGCGGAGGTGTCGGCGCGGGGGCCTTCGTCTGCAGCGAAGACGGTTTCTGTGATGACGGGCTTACCTGCTTTTGCGCCGGGGATGGCGGTGGTGACTTTTACGGGGATGATTTCGTTGCTGAACCTGCCGGATTGCTGCGCTGCGATGGCCTTCTGATGGCTGGCGAGGGCAAAGGCGTCCTGGTCTTCGCGAGAGATGCCGTAGTGTTTGGCGACTCGCTCGGCGGTGAGGCCCATCGTTAAGAGGCTGGCGGGGTAATGTTCACCGAGCCAGGGGTTGGGACTAGGCTTGAGGCCGCCGAGCGGGACCATGCTCATGGACTCAGCTCCGCCAGCGATGACGGCGCGCTCGGAGCCGGTGCGGATACGCATGTCAGCGATGGCGATGGCTTCAAGGCCGGAGGAGCAGAGGCGGTTCACCGTTACGCCGGGGACTTCTACTGGAAGGCCAGCACGGAGGGCGGCGAAACGGGCCATGTTGAAGCCTGCCTCCCCTTCTGGCTGGGCGCAGCCGAGGATTACGTCGCCGATTTCGGATTTGTTGAGTTCGGGGACGCGCTCTAAGGCTCCGCTCAATGCGGTTGCTGCAAGGTCGTCGGGGCGTGTGGTGGCGAGAGTTCCCCTGGGGGCGCGGCCTACGGCAGTTCGGACGGCGGTTACGATTACGGCTTCCGGCATGGGAGGCTCCAAGTGCAGGGCACAGGGTATGGGGTATAGGGTTCAGGAAAAACCCGCGCTCTGCTGGGACATTGATAGATGGTGCGGAGCGGGGTGGTCAAATGGGGTGGCTATTGCGCTGCGGTAAATTCTGTCCAACTGTTGTTGTCGAAGTAGTGATAGCGGGTTTGGCGATCCAGCGTGGTGTCGGACAGGGCGTCATGGTCTGGGTGGAGACGATTCTGCTGGCCCGCCTGTGCTTCTCGTATGCGCGAGGGGGGAGCGGGGTCGATGGCCCAGTTGAAGCCCAGTTCTGGTGTGCCGGGGTGCGGCTGGAGGCGGTCGGTTTCGGCAGCCGTGGCTACGACTGTGGGCTTATCGGGGGCGCTTGAGAAAAAGACGATCAAAGAGACCTGGCCATCTGCGGAGCAGAGCGCGGCCCAGTCTGTGGAGCCGGGGTGCTCGAAGCTGCCGTGGATTACGTTTTCCGGCCCGCGTGCCTCGAAGCTTTGCGGGATGGTGCAGTTGTGGGCGGCGAGGGCTTGCGCGATGGGGGCTGGCAGGTCTGGGAAGGCTGCGAGGGGAAGATGGTGGATGATGTAGGGCTGGGGTTGGCCGTTTACGTTGACTTTGCCGGTAGCGGTTAGGGGGGATTGGGCGTGGAGTTGAGTTGCGGCCAGCAACAGGCCGATGGATAGCACATTACGAATCGGGTTGGATAAAGTGTGCAGCAAAAACACCCCTCGGGGGCGAAAGCCCCAGCCATCATATTTTGCGATGATGTACGGGCTAAAGCCCGTACCCTTCTTCCGATGTTTATCGGTATCGCTAAAGCCTATTCTTCAATTTTGTTGGACACTGCTTAGTTTCTCAGGGGTTTGCCGGTTTTGAGGGTATGGGCGATGCGCTCCTGCGTTTTGCGCTCGCCGGTCAGGGAGAGGAAGGCTTCTAGTTCGAGGTCGAGGAGGTACTGCTCGGTGATGAGGGTGCCTGCGGTGATGCGGCCTCCGGAGAGGATGTAGGCGGCCCACTTGGCTACCTTCTGGTCGTGCTCGCTGGCGTAGCCTGCTTCGCCCATGAGATAGATGCCCATTTCCAGCGTGGAGAGAAGTGCGAGGCCGGGGGCGGCGATTTGGGTGCGCGGGAGTGGGGCGGTGTAGCCGGATCCCGCTAAGGCTTGCGCTTGCGATTTTGCGTCGAGGAGAAGGCGGTCGCGGTTGAGGGTGATGCGGTCGCTGGGGGCGAAGAGGTCGAGGGATTTGGCATCGGCGGCTGAGGTGGAGACTTTCGCAATGGCGATGGTTTCGAGGGCGCGCTTGGTGGCGTCTTGCAGCTCGGCGGATTGGGCGAAGCGGGCCGGTGGATCTTTGGGGTCGGGCGGGGCGATTGCGGCTGCTGCGTCAATGGCGCGGAGGAGCATTTCCTTGGTGCCGCCGCCGGCGGGAATTAGGCCAACACCTGCTTCGACGAGGCCGATGTAGGTTTCGGCGTGGGGCTGGCGCTTGGCGGCGTGGAGGCAGATTTCCGCGCCGCCGCCGAGAGCCATTCCGAAGGGTGCGGCGACGACGGGGCGGGGGCAGAACTTAATCGACGAGGTCATGAGCTGAAAGGCGCGGATGGCGCTGGCGACTTCGTCCCACTCGCCTTCTTGCGCGGCTAGCAGCAACTGCATGAGGTTGGCGCCGACGCTGAAGTGCTCGCGGTCGCCGGAGATGACGAAGGCCTGAAAGTTGCGGACGGCTTCTGAGTCGGGCTTGAGGACGGAGGCGATGAAGCTGGTTACGTCGGTGCCGAGGGCGTTTTTGAGGGAGTGCAGCTCGATGCAGGCGATGTTGTCGCCGAGGTCTACGAGGGAGCAGCCGGAGTTGCCGCGGACGATACCGTGGGAGCGGCGGAAGTCGGCTACGCGGGCGTGGCCGGGTTGGGGCGTGACGGACTCCCAGTGGCCGGTGACGGGGTTGAAGCACTGCGGGCCGTCGGGGGCGTACCAGCTTTGATTTTCGGAGTGGAGGATGGTTTCGGCGGCGGGGCTTACGGGAAGTTGTAGCTGCTTCATGCGGGCTACGGTTTCTTTTACGCCTGCGGCGTCCCACATTTCAAAGGGGCCGAGCTCCCAGTTGTAACCGGCGCGCATGGCGGCGTCGATGGAAGGGGCGTCGCTGGAGGCGGAGCCGATGGTGGCGGCGGAGAAGTTCCAGAGAGTGGAGAGGAGCGGCCAGAGGAAACGGGCGGCCTTGTCTTTTGTTGGGTCGTTGGCGAGGAGGAGCTTTAGGCGCTCGGGGAGGGTTTTGGCGTTTTTTGCCATGTCGAGCGCGAGGATGGCGGGCTTGGTTTGGGGGCGGTATTCGAGGGTTTTTAAGTCGAGGACTAGACGCTCTTCGGTGCCGTCGGCGGTGCGGGATTTTTTGTAGAAGCCCTGCACGGATTTATCGCCTAGCCATTTGCGGGTGACCAGTTCGTTGAGGATTTTGGAGAATTCGTTTAGCTCTGCGCCTTGAGGAGAGCTGGCGGCTACATGGGCGAGGACGTCGATGCCTACCATGTCGGCGAGGCGGAAGGTTCCGGTGCGTGGCCAGCCGATGGCGGTTCCGGTAAGGGCGTCTACTTCTTCGATGGTGAGGCCCTGCTGGAGCATGAGCGATACGGCTGTGGAGATGACGGCGACGCCGATGCGGTTGGCGATGAAGTTGGGCGTGTCGTTGGCGAAGACGGTTTGCTTGCCGAGGTTCAGGTCCGCGAAGGCGGCGAAGGCGGCTACGGTTTCGGGAGCGCTTTCGGGAGTGGGGATGATTTCTAGCAGGCGCATGTAGCGCGGCGGGTTGAAGAAGTGCGTGCCGAAGAATCTTTCCCGGATTTTGGGCGGGAGGATTTGGGATATCTGCGAGATGGGCAGGCCGGATGTGTTGGTGGTGAGGATGGCTTGCGGGGCGAGGTGTGGGATTACTTGCTGCAGGAGATTGTGTTTGATGGTCAGGTTTTCTGCTACAGCTTCGATTACCCAGTCGCAGGTGGCTAGCCTGGGCAGGTCCTCTTCCAAATTGCCGGGGGTGATGCGGGCGGCGTAACTCGCGTCGTAGAAGGCGGCGGGTTTGGATTTGGCCAGCGCTTCGAGAGTAGTGATAGCTAGCTGAGATTTGTTCTTTGCGCCTTCGGGGACTATGTCCAGAAGCAGGACGGGGAGGCCTGCGTTGGCGAGGTGCGCGGCGATGCGCGAGCCCATAGTTCCGGCGCCCAGAACTGCGGCGCGGCGGATCAGGAGCGGTTGGGTGGCGATGGATTCGATGGGGGCGGCAGCGGGTGCGCTCATGCAGGCTCCTCGGAGGGAGGATACGAATGCGCGGCGCGGGTGGTCAAGGCTGCGCGGCACTTGAAGGCCATGTTTCACGAAGCAGGATTCCATTCGCAATGGAACTAGAAATATCCCCAAGGAGGCAGGCTGTGTCTGACGAGCCATTTGCAGCCAGTTTTGAGTTGGAAAAACATCCCTCAGGGGCTAAAGCCCAGTGCTTTTTATTCGGCTCTTCGGCACGACTAAAGTCGTGCCCTTTCAAAGCCACATGACAGAGCTTGATTGCCGGGGATAAATCCCCGGCCTACCTTGCATGGCATTGCCTCATTCTTGTGGTTTCAATTGGCTTTCTTAGTGCTTCCAGATGACTGCTCCGGAGCGGATTACGGTTTGGACTTTGGAGAAGTTTGTCAGGGCGGCGGCGGGGTCGGCGCTGAGGATGGTCAGGTCGGCTAATTTACCGGGGGTGACAGTTCCCTTTCGGTCGGATTGGCTGAGGCGCGCGGCGGGGTTGGTGGTGAGCATGGCGAGGACGGTTTTCCAGTCGAGGCCGGATTTGCCAAGGCCTTCAAACTCGCCTTCGGTGGTGTAGTCGGCCATGTAGCCCACGTCTGTTCCGAAGACGAGCGTGCCGCCGAGGGAGTGGAAAGTGCGGACTTCGTTATAGAGCGGGTCCATGTAATTCGGGTCGGTTGTGACCGTGGTGGAGAACATCTTGAGCGTGGGCGACAGGGCCATGTTGTGATGGACCATATCGGCAAAGAGCGCCGGTGTGATGCCGCGCGTATCGTCCGGCACATGCGCGAGCACGTCCACGCCGCTTTGAATGGCGATTTGCGTGCCTTGAAGATCAGAGGGATGCGCGAAGACGATGCTGCCGTTGATGTGGCTCGCCTCGACTGCTGCTTTCGCAATTGGCAAGGGCATAGGCAACACATGGCCGCGCTGTACCCATGAGCCGGTGAAGAGCTTCGTTACATCTGCGCCACTGTGCAGGTTTGCGCGCACCAGACGCCGGGCTTCCTCTGGCGTCTGCGGCTGCAGCATGAGGAATTGCAGCCACTTTGGAGCGGATTCGCGCACGTAAAACGGGATGCCGTGCGGAGGATAAACCGGTGTGCCTGCCGCGAAGATGCATGGGCCTTTCAGCTCGCCCAGCTCGATGCGGCGGCGGATGGCGAATGTGCCGCCGGGGTTGGAGCCTACATCCACGACGGTGGTGAAGCCTCGGCTGAGGAACATGTCGGCTAGCTGCGCATTGAGTTTGGCGGCGGGTTGCCATTCGGCAGTGGACCACTTGGGCTCGGTGAGATGTACATGGACATTCCAGAAGCCGGCGGTGACGACGCAGTGGTCGCAGGGGATTTGGGTTGCGTCAGCGGGAATGGGGATGTTGGGGCCTACTGCGGCTATCAGGCCATCGTGGATTAGGACAGCGCCGTCTTCGATTGGCGGGTCCGTGGGTGAGGTGTAGATGCGGGCGTGTTGAATAACGAGGGTGCCGTGGGCGAGCTTGAGCGGAGGATGCGGGTTGCGGCGGGGATAGAGGAAGAACAGCCATACGGCTGCGGAGAAAAGCACAATCAGCACGACTATGGCGATTACGGCACGGGCAATCCATTTCCGCATTCGGTGCACCTCAGTTCTGCGGCAGTATACGCAGTGGAATGCGGAGTGGTTCACGGCAGGTGTTTCAGAGGAACGAAACACCTGCCATGACCGGATTAGGTTTTCAGGATGCGGATTCCACCGCAGAAGCAGCCGGCTTAGCCGGTTGGCCACCGATTGCCTCGATAAGCGCGCGCATCTCGGTTAACAGGCTCGAGAAGTCGAAGGAAGCAAGCCCGGTACGTGTGAGTTCGAGAATGCTTTCCGCCTCCTCTTTGCGCCCGGCGAGGATGGATTTTGCTGCGGAGGTGGTAAGCGCC
>NZ_JBZYWK010000017.1:0-115438 GCF_059115385.1 Occallatibacter sp. FHG110214_02
CGCCACGGCGGTACGCTGAACTTTGATTCGATAACCAGCGGCGCGGCTGCCACAGGCAGCCGCTTCCGGATATTTCTGCCGTACGCGCCGGGCCAGAGCGCGGCAGTGCCAGAGAAGCAGCAAAGCAACCTTTAAGAGCAGCTTTTAGCCGTCAGTTCCTGGCTATTAGCTCGTTTGTGCAGACCGGAACTTTCTCGCGCAGACAGGAGGAATCGCAATTATGGAGCAGGTGCCAAAGAGGTAGGCCGGGGCTTCAGCCCCGGCAATTAAGTTCAATGGAAGGGGTGGCCTTTAGGCCCTGAGATATGCTTTTGCCTCAAATTCCAGATCTCGGCATCAGCGCCATATTAATGGGAGAAATACACTCTGGAAGTTTTTGCAAACGCACTCTGCTGGTTTTCCCACACTCGAGCTAACAGCTAACAGCTCCTAACTCAGCGCCGCCTGTTGAATCGCGAAGATTTCCTTAAGTCCCGACTCCGCGAGGTCGATCAAGTTGTTGAGCTGGGCGCGGGAGTAGCTGCCCTTCTCCGCCGTGGCCTGCGTTTCCACCAGGCCGCCGTCGGCGGTCATCACCACATTCATGTCCACTTCCGCCTGCGAGTCCTCCTCATAGCAGAGGTCGAGCAGCGCGTTGCCTTCGACAATGCCGACCGAGGTGGCGGCGACAAGCTGCTTCAGCGGTGATTGCTTGAGCGCGCCCGTTTTGACCAGCGCGTTGAGGGCCAGCGCCAGCGCAACCGCAGCGCCGGTAATGGCCGCCGTCCGCGTGCCGCCGTCTGCCTGGATTACATCGCAGTCAAGGATGATGGTGCGCTCTCCCAAAGCCTGCATATCCACAACCGAGCGCAAGCTCCGGCCAATGAGGCGCTGAATCTCGTGCGTGCGTCCACCAATTTTGCCGCGTTCGCTCTCGCGGGCCGTGCGGGTAACGGTGGAGCGGGGCAGCATGGAGTATTCAGCCGTGACCCAGCCTCGCCCCGAGTTGCGAAGCCATCCGGGAACGCCTTGCTCGATGGTGGCGTTGGTCAGAACGCGCGTGTTGCCAAGCGAGATGAGAACCGAGCCTTCCGCAGTCTGGACAAAGTTGGGAGCGAGAGTAAGGGGGCGCAACTGGGAGGGAGTGCGTCCGCCGGGGCGGAAAAACGAGGGAGTCGAGCTCATATCGGAATTGTAACGGGCTGGCTCTGGGAAGGATTTCCAGGGCATGTTCCGGGTTGGGAGGGGCAGTTCCCGAAACGAGACCAATTCGGGAATGGTTTTGAATTGGGACAAGAAACAGGAATTTACACCTAACCCAATATTTTTCTACTGTTTGCACGGACTTATTGAACCGATTTGTCCCGTTATGGGACGGAAGTGGCCTTTGGCCCCGGACAGGCAGGGAATCGCAAATTCCGGTTTATCACCTTTGGAATGAGGTCCTTACTCGACTTGTCCGAGTTTGGCACGCCACGTGTATATAAGCGGGACAGAAGCGGCGTTTCGGGAATGGGGTTGGAAGCGCCGCCGGGGCCTGAGAAACCAGAGATGGGGGAGGGATTTCGCGATGCAGAGGACGCAACCAATACAGGGGCCAGGAACAGCGCGGGGCCGGGTGCAAGCCGTCGCCGAGGCATTGTCCTTCGTGGGCGGCAGGGGAGAGACGGTCTCCGGCCTCGCGCACGATGCGCGCAACATGATGCAGGCGCTGGCGCTTTACTGCGACCTGCTGGAGGAGCCGGGAGTGCTTTCCATTGCCTGCCGTCACTACGCCAGTGAGCTGCGGCTGGTGTCGGCAAGCTGCCAGCGGATGGTGGAGAAGCTGGCACTGCTCGGCAAGCGCGAAGCAACCGGCGTAACGCGCCCGGTCGCGCTTTCGCTGACCGTGCCCGAGCAGCCGATTGAGGACCTGCGCGAAGAGCTGCTGGGAGTACACAGCCTGCTGAGCGCGCTGGCAGGCCCAGCGGTCGCAGTCACAGTCGCGGCAGCCGAAGGAACACTTCCAGTCTGGCTGACGGCGGAAGACCTGACACGGGTGCTGGTGAACCTGGTGAAGAACGCCACGGAAGCCATGTACGGCCTGGCGGCCGAGGAAGACGGCACCCGCCGCACAGGGCAGATTGCGATTGCACTGCGCGAGCGTGCCGCCAGCGCCGATATGCCGAGGACGCTCCTGCTCTCTGTCGAAGACTCGGGGCCGGGAATCGATCCCGCGCAACTGGAGGCGGTCTTCGAGCCGGGCTTTACCACCAACAAGAGCGCCAACGGCGAAGGCGGAACATGGCCCGCCGCGCACAGGGGGCTGGGGCTGTTCATCTGCCGCTCGATTGTCGAGGCGGCTGGCGGCAGGGTACTGGCAGGAAACCGCGCCGAAGGTGGCGCGCGCATCGAGATGGAGCTTCCGGTGCGCGTCTCCTGAACGCGATTGCGGCAACGGGCGGGGCTGCGGAACGCAGGACCAAAGGATTCAACACCATTCCACACAAAAGACACGCGAGGCGATTACAATGTTGGCAACAGTCTTCCACACACGTTCCATGGAGTTTTTTCCTCAAGCAGCGGACCCCGCGGCGCGACTGCATTTGTTGGTCGTTGACGTGGACCAGGCGATTCGCTCGGCCTGCGCCGAGATCGGGTCGGGGCTGGGCTATGCCGTCGAAACGACGGCCGACTTTGCGCAGGCGCGCAGCCTGTTGCGGGGCCGCGCCGCGGACATCCTGCTGGTCAACCTGCCTGCCACGGCAGGCAACCAGGGGCTCGAGCTGATTGCCGAAGTCCGGCTGCTCTATCCGCAGATCGCGATTATCGCGATGACCGCGTCGGGGCTGGTGAATACCGCCGTGGAAGCGATGCGCTGCGGCGCAACCGATTACCTGACCAAGCCCTTTGCCGTGGATGAGCTTTCTTCGGTGCTGGAACGGGCGGCCTCCACGCTTTCGACCGATACAGCGACGCGGCAGTTGCGCGAGCAGCTTCGCGCCTCGCAGGGGCTCGGCGCAATGATTGGCCGCTCCGCCGAGATGGAGAAGCTCTACCGCATCCTCTCCAAGGTGGCGCAGAGCTCGCACCCGGTGCTGATTCTGGGCGAGAGCGGCACAGGCAAGGAGCTGGTGGCGCGCACCATTCACGCCTACGGGCAGAATGCAACCAAGCCGTTCCTGCCTGTCGATTGCGGCTCGCTGGTGCCAACGCTGATTGAGAGCGAGCTCTTCGGCTACGTCAAGGGCGCCTTTACCGGGGCCAACCGCTCGAAGGACGGTCTGCTGGTCTCGGCGGAAAACGGCACGGTCTTCCTCGATGAGATTGGCGAGCTCCCGCTCGACCTGCAGGCAAAGCTTTTGCGCGCCTTGCAGGAGCGCGAGGTGCGGCCCGTAGGCGCAACGCATCGCGTGCCGATGAAGGCGCGCATCGTGGCGGCGACCAATCGCAACCTGGCCGAGATGGTAGAGAAGGGAACCTTCCGCAAAGACCTCTTCTACCGCCTGAACGTGGTGAACCTGCGGCTGCCTTCGCTGCGTGACCGGCGCGAGGATATTCCCCTGCTGGCGGCGCACTTCCTCGACCGCATCAGCCGCGAGCGCGAGGCGAAGTTCACGCTGAGCGACGAAGCCCTGCGCACCATGATGCGCTATGAGTGGCCGGGCAACGTGCGCGAGCTGGAGAACGCGGTGGAGCGTGCATGCACGTTCTCTTCCGGCCCTGTTCTCTATCTCGGCGATATGCCGACGCAACTGCAGAACAAGGAGCTGGAAGCGCGGCACGCGGCATTGGCATCCGGGCAGGCGCAGCAGGCAGACGCGGCCATGCCGGCGGTCACCACGCTGGCCGAGATGGAGCGGAACGCGATTCTCTCCGCCATCCGCACTCTGAACGGCGACAAGCTGCAGGCCGCCAAGCTGCTGGGCATCGGCAAGACGACGCTCTACCGCAAGCTGAAGGAATACGGCATAGCGGATCCGCTGGCGGAGTGAGCAAAAGCAGCTTTCAGCTACTCGCTCTTAGCTTGTAGCTCAATTGCGCGGTTACGGACGGATGCGGTGGATTGAGAGTATCCCGTCTTACCGGGCTTCCCAACAGATTTTGCAAGCCAGGCTTCAGGGCTAGCAGCTAGAGGCTAGTAGCTGGAAGCTGTTTTTCAGGAGATTTCCCATGAGCATTCTTCTTGTGACCGGAATGGAAGGGGCGCGCAACTGCGCCGATGTCATCGCAAAGCACCTTGGCCGCGAGGTGGAAGTCGCGGAAGGCCGCAAGGCCGCGCTCGCCGCTCTGAAGCGCGCCGAATTCACCGCCGTAGTCGTGGACGAAACCATTGCCGAGTGTGACCCGGCGGCTGCGGAGGCCATCTGGGAGCGCTCCGGCCTGGCGATTCCCGTGCAGGTAAACTTTGCGCTCACCGGCGCTGCGCGGCTGATCCGTGAGCTGCGCTCCGCACTCCATCGCCGCGAACGCGAACAGGCGCTCGCACGCCGTGCCGCCGCAGAGGCAATCGAGGCCGAGCTGAAGAGCACAGTCGCGGGGCTGGTACTGCACTCGGAGCTGGCGCTTTCCGGCTCCGATGCCGGTTCGCCCGTAGCCGAGCGCCTGCGCACCCTGGCAGAGCTGGCCGGAAGCCTGCGGCAGAAGCTGAGCACGCCAGTCACCGCACAGGCCAGAACCGCTTAGTTGCATGGATTTGGGTTAAGCAAGTGTTGCACGCACAAATAGCCGGGGCGGATAGTATTTGCCCCGGCTTCTTTTTCGGATAGGAGGGGTTGGCATGTGAGCGAGATAGTTCCGGTGTAGCTCCAGGTCTGTATTTCGGATCTGAGGCGGCACTTCCTTCAACCATCGAAAAATAAATCTCAAATCTGTGGATAACTTTTGCGCTCATTTAACCCCTTTTGTGCCACACTAAAAATGAACAGAAAAACAGCCCGATTCCCAAGGAATCGGGCTGTTTTATTTTTCCGCTGACTCGCCGAGCGCGTAGCGCTGCTAACTCGCTAAATAAAAGGAAAGGAGAACCCATGCACGCAGTGGCAGGCACAATCCCCTGTACCCTACACCCGGTACTCTATACCCTGCCTTCCGCACAGTTCCACAGTTCCGGCATAAAGAAACTGCACAGTCCCTGTGCAATCGCCTACAACCCAAACAAAACAAACAACGTGGGGAAGCACTCCACTGTGCGCATAACACACGGACAGCAAAAAGCCGCGAATCCATCATGGATTCGCGGCTTCTCTCGTCCTTGTCACTCGCCCCTACAACGCAATCGTCACAGCCTTGGTTTCGAGGTAGTTGCTGAGAACTTCCTCGCCCATCTCGCGTCCCCACCCGGACTGCTTGTATCCGCCGAAAGGAAGCGCCGCGTCGAAGACGTTGTGACAGTTGACCCACACGCTTCCGGCGCGGAGGCCGCGGGAGACCTTGTGCGCGATGCTCAGGTCCTGCGTCCACACCGACGCTGCGAGTCCGAAGATGCTGTCGTTGGCTTTCTGGAGAATCTCCTCCACGTCTTTGTCGTTGAAAGACGCGGCGCAAACAACAGGCCCAAAGATCTCTTCATCCACAACCTTCATACCGGGGCGGGTGTCGGCCAGCACGGTAGGCTGCACAAAGTAGCCCCGGTCGGCCTTGGCCGCGCCGCCTGCGGCAACCTTTGCGCCCTGCCCAATGCCCGACTCGATGTAGCCGATGACTTTGCGGTACTGCTCGTCGCTCACGAGCGGCCCCATCTGGCTTGCGGGGTCAAGGCCGGGAGCAACCTTGATGGCGGAAGCTACCTTGCCAACGCCTTCGACCACCTCGTCGTAAATCTTTTCATGCACAAAGAGGCGCGAACCAGCGCAGCAGCATTGCCCATGGTTAAAGAAGATAGCCGAGGCCGTGCCCTGGATAGCCGTGTCGATGTTGGCGTCCGGGAAGACGATGGCAGGCGATTTGCCGCCCAGCTCAAGGGAGACTTTCTTGAGGTTGCCGGCAGCGGCTTTGACAATCAGCTTGCCCACTTCCGTGGAGCCGGTGAAGGCAATCTTGTCCACGTCATTGTGCGCGGCCAGTGGCGCGCCTGCTCCTTCGCCAAAGCCGGTAAGGATGTTGATAACACCGTCCGGGAATCCAGCTTCCACAAACAACTGCGCAAGGCGCAGGCCGGAAAGCGGGGTCTGCTCAGCCAGCTTGAGAATAACGGTGCAGCCCGCGGCAAGCGCGGGAGCAACCTTCCAGGCCGCCATCAGCAGCGGGAAGTTCCACGGAATGATTTGAGCGACAACGCCCACCGGCTCGCGGAGCGTATAGGAGTGAAAATCTCCGGGAAAGGAGATAGGGAAGGTCTTGCCCGCGATTTTCGTCGTCCAGCCGCCCATGTAGCGGAACATATCGACAGCCAGCGGCACGTCAGCGACGCGGGCAATGGAGAACGGCTTGCCGTTGTCGAGCGATTCCAGCTCGGCAAACTCATCGTTGTGCTTTTCAAGCAGTTCAGCGAGCTTCCAGAGAAGCTGGCCGCGCGCGGAGGCAGAGAGCTTGCGCCACGGACCATTATCGAAGGCTTTGCGGGCAGCCGCTACGGCGCGGTTGACGTCTTCGGCTTCAGCCTCGGGAACGTGCGCAATGACCTCGCCTGTGGCGGGGTTGTAAACATCGAAGATCTTACCGGAGGCGGCGGAGACGAACTTGCCGCCAATGAGCATTTTGTGGTCGGAAGAGACAAAATCCGCAGTCGCGCTGCTGATGCGGGGATCAATTGCGATGGTTGCCATGGGAGTTCCTCCGTGCGCCGTTAATGGCGCGTTTGCGTTTTGGACGGACGTTGATGAAAAACGACAGGGCAGAAAAATTTGTACGCAGGAACACTATCACCGGCCGCGGAGAGTTGGCCAGTGCGGAGGCAGAATTTATGGCTGGAGATTTTTCCCTGAGATACAATCGGGGCCTATGAAACCCTTTACCTTCGCAGGTCTCGCGCTCTTTCTTGCTGCAACACCAGCAGTTTTGCAGGCTTCCCCGGCAACGCCGGAAGAAAATGCGGTGCTGGCTCCTATCCACAGCCTGTTTGATGGAATGTCCCGGCATGACGTCGCCGCAATCAAGGCGCAGGTGCTGCCCGGCGGTGCGCTGGTGCTGATGCGCGAAGGGAAGGCCCTGCAGATGACGTTTGATGAGTTTGCAGAGCAAGCCAGCCGTCCGGGAAAATCCCAGACAGAGGAGCGCATCTACGATCCGCTGGTTCGCATTGACAACGATCTGGCCGTGGTGTGGGCTCCGTTCAAATTTTTCTCCGATGGCAAAGTGGACCATTGCGGAACGGATCTTTTCAGCATGGTTCGTAAGGATGGGAAGTGGTTGATTGCGAATGTGGCGGATACTGGGCGTAAGGACTGTCCCTCGCAGTAACAGCAGCTTTTTACCGTTTGCGGGTGGCTCTTCTACACTGGATGCGTGGGCTTCGGTGAATTTCTTGGCAATACGGCGACGGTGACGCGACTGCGCGAGGCAGTGCGTTCGGGACATGTTCCGCAGTCGATGATTCTGGCCGGGGCGCGCGGGTCAGGTAAGTACACGCTGGCGCTGATGCTGGCGCGAGCCGTGAACTGCCTGCAGCCGATGGAAACAGACGGTCTGCCTGACTATTGCGGCCAATGTGAGAACTGCGTACGGATTGGCGCAGCGGCGAACCTGCAGGAAAAAGTTGCCGAGGCGGTAGAGGCTCGCGAAGAGCTGCGCGAGGTGGATAAGAAGGAAACACGCATCCTTATCCAGACGCATCCGGATGTGCTGGTGATTCCGCCGGACCCACCACAGTTGCTTATCAAGTTAGGCCAGGTGCGGCAGGTGATTCACGCGGCTTACTACCGTCCTCCGGTAGAAGCGAAGCGCGCGTTTTTCATCTTCACGAGTGCGGCGTTTATGAAAGAGGCGGCGAACAGTCTGCTCAAGCTTCTGGAAGAACCTCCAGAGCACGCCTCGTTGATTTTGTTGGCGGAGAATCCGCAGGAGCTGCTGCCGACGATTCGGTCACGGGCAATTGTGCATCGGCTGGGTGCGCTTCCAGCGGCTGAGCTGGAGGAGTTGCTGGCGAAGCGCAAGCCGGAGTTGCGGGCCACGGAGCGTACGCTGGTGGCGCGGCTGGCAGAGGGTGCGGTAGGCCGCGCATTGTCATTTGATTTAGGCGCGTGGTTGGCGAGCCGGCAGGATGCGCTGGTGATTTTGCGAGGGGCGCTGAGGCAGACGGATTACTCGGCGCTGTTTCGTTCGACGGAAACTTATCGCGCAGGGGCCGAAGGACAGGAGAAGACGGTGAACCTGTTGCGCGCCATGGGTAGCCTGGTTGAGGATTTGCTGCTGATTCATGCGGGCACGCCGCAGTTTGCGCGCAACTCGGATATTGCGGCGGAGCTTGCGCAACTGGCGCAGATGGTGACGCTGGACTGGATTGACGGTGCAGCGTATGCGCTGGGGCAGGTGGAGTCGGGCATGCGGCGAAATCTATTGCGTTCGCTCTCCTTGGATGCGATGGCGGTGGGGCTGGAATCCAGCACGGCGGCACGTTAAAAATCTGTACTTTGCCAAGGGCAAGCTGCAAAAGCAAAATTCTGTGCCGCCCGCGCAACCCGGCTCTATGCGCGGGCATCTTTATATCCAGTAACAAGCTTTCATCGACGTGTTGGAGCAACACGAAAAACTTTCGTGCGGTGTGCAGGATTTTTGTCTTTGTTTTCAGGCTGTAGGTGAGATATCGATGGTAGGAAACCCCGAGATTTTTGAGCGTGAGCGCGTTGTTATCTGCCAACGCCGATTGAGTTGTAAATAGAAAGGATTGTAAATATGAGCGGACAAGCGATTCTGCCTGATCTTGCCTTCGAAGGCGTGGAAACGCCGGAAATTCCTGTCCAGCAGAGGCGGCATTCTACGCGTGGGCATTCCTCGGGTAGCTTTCATGCTCCGGTATATGAAGAGCAGGCAGCGGTGCACCAGGCGGAGCTATTTTACTTACAGAAGCAGATTCAGTCGCAGACGCCGATGGTGATTGTGATGGAAGACGGCGAGGCGATCTCGGGCTGCATTGAGTGGTATGACCGCAATGCGCTGAAAGTTCGCGGGCGCTCGCGGATGCTGGTGTATAAGTCGGCGATTAAATACATGTATAAGCAGGGCGAGAATGGCTAATCTTCAGTCACCCTGCTAGCTTGCATCTTTCCATGATGCTTTATAAAGCCGGTCGCGGAGTGCGGCGCCTATCCCTTCTCGAGTCGGAAGTGGGCAAAGAATAACGGTGCAGCCTGCGGCGTCGAGAGCACGAAGACCGGCATAGAGATTTGCGGCGAGTTCTTCCGGTTTTTTCCAACTTCCCCATAGATAGATTTCTGTGTGCGCAGGGGCTGTGCTTGCGAATTCCGCCGGTAGGAGAATACCGGGGCGGTCGTTCGGGAACTCCGATGCCGTGCGCGTGAGCCTGGCGGCTAAATCTTGTGGCGGAGCTTCTACAAGAATGAGTCGCGCACGCGGCGCGTAGTGGCGAATGCCTACGCCGGGTGAGGGAAGAGCTTCGGGAGCAGTTTTCTGAATGGGAGCTTCGTACAAGAATGCCTCTCCTGCGACGGAGCGGATTTGTTCGAGCGTGATGGCTCCGGGGCGATAGACGATCATCGGGTTCTGTGTGGGGTCGAGCACGGTGGATTCGACGCCGTGTTGTGTGTGGCCTGCGTCTACGATGGCGTCGATGCGCCCGTCGAGGTCTTCAAGGACGTGCGCAGCTGTGGTAGGGCTGGTGTGACCGAAGAGATTGGCGCTGGGGGCGGCGATGGGTACGCCTGCCAGACGAATCAGTTCAAAGGCGACAGAATGCGCGGGCATACGCACGCCGACTAGTGGGCGGTTGGCTGTAACGGAATCCGGCACGGCGCTGGTGCGAGGAAGCAGCAGCGTAAGCGGGCCGGGCCAGAAGGTGGTCATCAGGCGTTGCGCTGCAGTGGGGATTTCTGTCGCGATTTGAGACAACGTGGCGTTGTTTTCGGTGGGCCCGGCGATGTGTACGATGACGGGGTCCCAGGAGGGACGCTGCTTGGCCGCGAAGATACTGGCGACGGCAGAGGAGTCGAGTGCGTTGGCTCCGAGTCCGTAGACCGTTTCCGTGGGCAGGGCAACAAGCCCGCCATTGCGGAGGATTTCCGCAGCCCGGGTTAAATCTTCTTTTGATGTGCCGAGCCGTAAGGTCTTCATTCTTCTATCTTCGCTGCTCGTACCGGGTTTGCGCCAGACTTCGGTAACGTACGGAGGGCTTGGACTTTCAGCAGATGTCTTGTTAGGCTGCACGAGTAACGAGTGGTAACCGCCAGGGTTTTACTTGAGTGCTATGTAGGGGAATAGAACGATGCCGATATATCCAATGAGGAGAAACATCGTGGTTATAAATAACAATGTCAATGCACTGAATTCGATTGTGAATGTGAAGTCCGCAGGGAACCAGCTTGGCAGTTCGCCTGATGGAAAGCCGGCACAGGCAGACGCTCATGCAGTGGACCGCACCACGCTGAGCGCAGCAGGAACTGGAATTGCGCAGTCGTCGGCTGACGCAGATGTGCGCTGGGAGAAGGTTGCGGCCGTGCAGAAGTCGCTGGCGAATGGGACGTATGATGTTTCGGCGTCGGCAGCTGCTTCAAGCATGGTGGATGCCATGCTGGGTAAACGTTCGTAGATTTAGATGGAGTGGATGCAGGCCCGTCCTTTGCGGCGGGCCTTTTGCTTTTGCGCTGCATGCAACGATGCGGCGTTATACTGCCTTCATGATTGCTGTTGAGACTGAGGTGAAATTTAGCGTGGCGGATGCGGAGGAGTTCAGCCGCAGGCTTGGCGCAGCGGGATTTCACTGCGATACGCCGCGATCCTTTGAGAGCAACGTGCTGTATGACACGCCGGAGCGCGCCATGCGTGCACGGACGGAGATTTTGCGCATTCGCAGCTATGCGGGCAAGACTGTGCTGACGCATAAGCGGCTGCCAGATGTGGGGCCGGGCGAGGATACACATAAGCATCGCATCGAGACCGAGACGGAAGTAGCGGATGGCAAGGCGCTGGCAGAGGTCTTCCGCTCGCTGGGGCTGGCGGCTACATTTCGTTATGAGAAGTGGCGCAGCGAGTGGAGCGATGGCGAAGGGCACTGCGTGTTGGATGAGACGCCGATTGGGATTTTTGCGGAGTTGGAAGGCGCGGCGGACTGGATTGATCGTGCTGCGGCACGGCTTGGAGTATCTTCATCGGATTACATTACGGCGAGCTATGGACGGCTCTTTGAGCAATGGAAAGCGGAAAATAATTCTCCTGCAAGCGACCTGACATTTGATGCGGTGAAGCAATAGGAAATTCGATGAGAATGAAAAAGGCGAGCCAAAAGGCTCGCCTTTTTTGATTTGCAGAAAGGTTATGCTGCGTCAACGCCGTGGCACTTTTTGTACTTCTTGCCGGAGCCGCAGGGGCAGGGATCATTACGGCCAACCTTCTGGCCGGTACGATGCTGGCTGGGCTGGCTTGCGGCTGATCCACCGGCCATCTGCGCGGCCTTGAGTTCGCGCTCCTTGCGGCGGGCGAACTCCTTTTCAAGGGCGTCGATGGTGGTTTGCGGGGCGCGCGTGGGCACGGGCAGCGGAGCTGCCGCGGTTGGAGGCGTGATTTCGCGCGGGATGGCGTCGATGACCGGAGCGTTTGCAGGAAATAGTTCTGCGCTGGCCACCGGAGGCGCCGCGGGAATAGCCTGGCGCTCCTGCGGAGCCGCCTGCACAGGCTGGCCGTCTTCTCCGATGATCTGCATGCGGAAAAGGAAGCGTACAGTGTCTTCCTGGAAGCGTTGCATCATGGCTTCAAACATGTCGAAGGACTCGCGCTTGTAGGCGACGAGCGGGTCCTGCTGTGCGTAGCCGCGCAGACCAATGCCTTCTTTGAGATGGTCCATCGAGAGCAGGTGGTCCTTCCACAGGCCGTCGATGACGGAGAGCATCACCATGCGCTCGTGATAACGCATAGTATCCGGGCCGAGAATGCCTTCCTTCGCTGCGTACTCTGCCTTGAGGCGTTCGTAGATCGCATCACCTAGTTCATGGCGGTTCAGTTCATTTGCATTGATGCCGGCTGCGCTGAGGGTGAGGCCGAACTGGCCGAAGAGGCGTTCTTCGAGCCCCTTGATATTCCATTGGTCAGGATGTTGGTTCTCCGGGCAGAACTCGTCGAGTGCATTGCTCAGAATGGTGCTGACGTAATCTTCGAGAATCAGTTCGCGCTGGTCCACGCCTTCGAGAAGCTGGCGGCGCAGGGCATAAACAGCTTCGCGCTGCTTGTTCATTACGTCGTCGTATTCGAGAAGGTGTTTGCGTGACTCGAAGTTCTGCGCTTCGACAGCTTTCTGTGCGCCTTCGATTCGCTTGGTAATCATGCCCGACTCAATGGGCACGCCTTCTTCCATGCCGAGGCGTTCGAGCAGCACGCTCACCCACTGCTTCGCAAAGATGCGCATCAGGTCGTCTTCCAGCGAGAGGAAGAAGCGGGAAGCACCGGGGTCGCCCTGGCGGCCTGCGCGACCACGGAGTTGGTTGTCGATACGGCGTGATTCGTGGCGCTCGGTGCCGAGGATGAAGAGACCGCCGGCTTGCTTGACGCGCTCACGTTCGGCGTCGGCTTCTGCGGCGTGTTTCTGGTTGATTTCGAGCCAGTCGGACTCGGCTACCTCAAATTCTTGACTCTGGTAATAGAAGCGCTGGAAGCCTGCGGGAGCCATGGGATTGATGAAACCTTCGGCTGTGGAGAGGGCGCGTGCAAAACCGCGCTTGACCAGCTCCTGGCGGGTCATGAAGTCGGCATTGCCACCGAGCAGAATGTCTGTGCCGCGGCCTGCCATGTTGGTGGCGATGGTGACCATGCCAAGGCGGCCTGCCTGTGCGACTATTTCCGCTTCACGCTCGTGGAACTTGGCATTGAGTACAACGTGACGCACGCCCTTGCGTTGCAGGATGGCGGAGAGCCGTTCGGACTTTTCAATCGATGTGGTGCCAACAAGAACGGGCTGGTTCTTCTCGTGCAACTCAGCGATGCTATCCGCGACAGCTGTGTATTTTTCCTTCTCCGTGCGGTAGACAACGTCAGGATTCTCAATGCGCAGCAGAGGCTTGTTGGTCGGAATGACGACGATTTCGAGCTTGTAAATCTTCTCGAATTCGGCGGCTTCGGTTTCAGCCGTGCCGGTCATGCCGCTCAGCTTGTTGTAGAGGCGGAAGTAGTTCTGGAAGGTGATGGTAGCGAGCGTCTGGTCTTCCTTGCGGATGTTGACGCCTTCCTTGGCTTCGACGGATTGATGCAGGCCGTCAGACCAGCGACGGCCCGGCATCAGGCGGCCTGTGAAGGTGTCTACGATGATGACTTCGCCGTCCTTCACCACGTAGTCCACGTCGCGTTTGTAGAGGGCGTGGGCCTTGATGGCGGTTTCTACGTAGTGCTTGAGATCCCAGTTTTCGGCGTCGGCAATGTTGTCGATGCCGAGCAGTTTTTCGATGGATATCCAGCCGTCGTCGGTTACGCCGATAGTGCGGTGCTTTTCATCGACCACGTAGTCGCCGCTGAAATACTTTTCGCCTTCGTTGAGCTTGATGCCGATCTCGGCCTGGCGCTTGTGGTCGCTCCATTCGACTTCTTCGCCGAGTTTGAGCTGGGGAATAATCTTGCGGACCTTGGCGTACTTGTCAGTGGTCTGGTCGGTGGGGCCGCTGATGATGAGCGGTGTACGCGCTTCGTCGATGAGGATCGAATCGACTTCGTCCACGATGGCGTAATAGTGGCCGCGCTGCACACAATCGTTGATGTCGAACTTCATGTTGTCGCGCAGGTAGTCGAAGCCGAATTCGTTGTTGGTGCCGTAGGTGATGTCGGCCGCGTAGGCGGCCTTGCGCTCCTGGTCGTTGAGGTCGTGCACGATGACGCCGACGGTGAGGCCGAGGAACTCGTAAATCTTGCCCATCCATTCGGCATCGCGCTTGGCGAGGTAGTCGTTGACCGTGACGACGTGAACGCCTTTACTGGCGAGCGCGTTGAGATAGCAGGCGAGTGTAGCGACGAGGGTTTTGCCTTCGCCGGTCTTCATTTCGGCGATTTTGCCGGAGTGGAGGACCATGGCTCCGATAAGCTGCACGTCAAAGTGGCGCATCTTAAGCACGCGCCAGCCGGCTTCGCGGACTACGGCGAAGGCTTCGGGGAGGACTTCGTCGAGCGCGGCTTTTTCGGCGGCCTTGATGGCTTCGGCGTCTGAGAGTCCAGCGATGCGCGAGGCGATACGGGATTTGAATTCCTGCGTTTTGTCGCGGAGTTGCTCGTCGGAGAGGCGCTGTACGCTTTCCTCGAGCGTATTGACCTGCGCAACGATGGGCATCAGGCGCTTGACGATTCGCTCGTTTGCCGTGCCGAAGATGGATGTGAGTACTTTATCGAAAGCCACGTAATTCTCCGTAAACCAGTAAGGTGTTTGCGCGTGGAAAGGACCGCAAAGTCAGCGGTATTTCCGCTTATTGCGGAATGCGCTAGGCGAGAAGAGCAGGCGGGGGACGCTGGAATGCGGAGGCAAGCTCGGGGGATGCGGGAGTGTTGTATGAGGCTACGATGGGGCGCGAGGCGATGAGGCTCAGCGGGGCAACGAGGCCAATGAAGAGGACCGGCAGCATGGTCTGCCACACGCCTGCGTTGCGTGATTGCGTGGCTGCACCGCTTTTGCGTGCTGACCAGTCTTTTAGAAGCTGTGGTACGTCACGCGGCGTGAGTGAGCCGGCATTGGAATGATTGGACAGGAACTCGAAGACAGGGTGTGCGTAGGCGGAGCGTGTGCTACCGGCTTCGGCGCGCGCTGCTGTTGCAATCACCATGACGGCAACTGCCAGTAAGACCCATGCGCTTCTGTTTCGAGTGGATTTCATGCCTGTTGGGCGCAATGCGTCCTCTATTATTGTGCCACATCTACTTAGGCTGGATTAGTGTCCACCGGACGGACCTCCGCCCATGCGGAAGTGCTTGGTGAGCAGCACTAGCGGCGCGGCGCAGAGCGTCATGATGCCGATGATGCGGAAACAGTCCATGAAGGCGAGCATCTGCGTTTGTGCGTGTAATTCGTTGTAGATGCGGCCATAGGCCATGTTGAGCGCATCGGCGTGAGAGAAGCCGTGGGCCTGCAGAAAGCTGGAAGTTGCCTGGACCTGCTGCTGTACCCATGGCGTGGGCGCGGCAAGGTCGCCGCCGATTACGGACTGGTGGAAGGACTGGCGGCGGTCGGTGATGGTGTTCATGAAGGCAATGCCGAAGCTGCCACCCCAGTTGCGGAAGAAGTTAGTGAGCGAGGATGCCTTGTTGTTTTCGCCAGGCTTGAGTTGCGAGTAGGCAATGACCGAAAGCGGAACGAAGAAAAAGGCGTAACCGAGTCCCTGCAGAGCACGGGCCCAGGCGTAATGGTTGTAGTCGGTTTGCAGGGTGAAACCGCTGTAATGGAGGAATGAGATTCCGACGACGACCACGGCGATGGTGAGCAGGTAGCGTGGCGCGATGATGCCGCGCTGTACCAGTTGTGCGCCAACGGGGGCAAGCATGGTGATGACGAAGGCTCCGGGTCCGAGGACGAGACCTGCGTCGATGGCGCGGTAGCCGTAGAGCGATTGCAGAATCTGCGGAATCATTGTGGTGGATGCGAAGAGGCCTACGCCGAAGACGAAGTAGAAGAGATTGGAGAGCGCGAAGTTGCGTGAGCGCAGCAGGCGGAATTCGATGACGGGGTCTTTCTGATTGAACTCCCAGAAGACGGCTGTGCCAAGGCAGACAACAGCGATGCCTAAGAGCCATGAGATGGTGCGCGAGCCGAACCAGTCGTCGATCTGGCCGCGGTCGAGCACGACTTCGAGAGCCGCGGAGCCAATACCTAACAGGGCGATACCTACGGCATCTACACGCAGGCGGCCGCTTTCGTCGCGAACGAATTTGCGCTCAGCGGTGAACTCCGGCGTGTCATGTACGAATCGGCTGGTGAGAAATAGTGAAAGGAAGCCGATGGGGATGTTGATGAGAAAGACCCAGCGCCAGTTGAAATTGTCGGTAATCCAGCCGCCGAGTACGGGGCCGATGGCCGGTGCCGTAACGATAGCAATGGTGTAAAGTGCGAAGGCTGAGGCGCGCTTGGCGGGCGGGAAGGTGTCTACCAGGATGGCTTGCTCGACGGGAGCGAGGCCGCCGCCACCGATGCCCTGTAGCACGCGGGCCAGGAGCATGATTTCAAGACTGGGCGCAATGCCGCATAGAAAAGATGTGACCGTAAAGAGCGCCACGCAGAGCATGTAGTAGTTTTTGCGGCCAAAAATGCGGGAGAGCCATGCGGAGAGGGGCAGGATGACGGCGTTGGCAACCAGATAGCTGGTGAGAATCCAGGTGACCTCGTCGTAGGAACGGCCCAGACCACCCGCAATGTAAGGAAGCGAGACGTTGGCGATGGAGGTGTCTAGCAGTTCCATGAAGGTGGCCAACGTGACGGTTAGCGCGATAACCCATGGATTGACGGCGGGACGCGCGATGGCTTTTGGCGATGCAAGGGGGGCGGGGGAAGCGACAGTGGCAGCCATGCGGGTCCGAATCTTGTAGAAATTTGAGACCGTTCGGTCTCATAATGAATCAGATTCAGATGTTTGGCTACAGATTCGATTTTTTGTGCGGTTGTTTAGAGTCATGAATTTTTGAGTTAGATTTGTTTGCGAAGTTTGCTTTAAGCGTGAGTGAAGATGAAAAAAGGCGAGCTAACCCGGCTGAATATCCTTGCAAAGGCGGCTCCGCTGTTTAATCAGCGCGGGTATGAGGGCTGTTCCATGCAGGATGTGATGAAGGCTACCGGACTTGAAAAAGGCGGGTTATACCGCCACTTTGCCAGCAAAGAGGAGTTGGCGGCGGCGGCCTTTCGCTATGCGCTCGAACAGGCTGTCAAACTGCGCACGGACATGGTGGACCGCGAGCATGGAACGGTGGAGTTGCTGCTATCCTTAGTGAAGCGTTTCGTGGAGACACGCGCGGATCTTCCTGGCGGCTGTCCGCTAATGAACACAGCGATTGACTCCGACGACGGTAACCCGGTTCTGCGCAAGCTGGCTCTGGAAACGATTCATGACTGGCAGAAGCGCCTGGTGGAGATTGTCGAGATGGGAATCGGGAATGGAGAGATTTGCAAGGGGACGGTGCCGCGGACGGTTGCGAATTCCATTATTGCCACCCTGGAAGGCGCTCTGATGATTAGCCGTCTGGAGGGGACGCGTACTGCCCTCGAAGATGCACAGCGGACGCTACGGTGGATGATTGGGCAGATTGCAACGGACGGGGCAAAGATACGGAACTGCGAGACGCGCACTATAACGTAGAATTCTTGCATCGCGGCGTCAGGGAAATCTGCAGAAGGCCGACAGATGTCTGTCCGCGTGCATTCCATCTGCTTGTGCCGGAGCTTTCATGCGACTGACCTTGGTTGCCCGCCGCGTTTCTTTGCTAGCGTATTTGTTTTTCACTTTCATTCCAACAATCTTTGCTGCCGGGTCTGATAGCGGTGCTGAGAGCACGCATAGCGGTTACTATCGCTGGCCTGCGCTGCATGGCGACACGATTGTCTTCTCTTCTGAAGGCGATTTATGGACGGTGAATATTCACGGTGGCGCGGCTCATCGGCTGACAACTGCACCGGGCTCTGAGGAGATGGCCACCATTTCGCCAGATGGGAAGACGGTAGCATTTCTGGCGGATTATGAAGGGCCGCATGAGGTTTACACCATGCCGATTTCCGGCGGACTGCCGGAACGCAGGACATGGGAGGGTAATGCCTCGCCAGTAGGATGGGCGAATGATGGGCGATTGCTAATTGCCACTGGGCGCTATACCACGTTGCCCGGCGACCAGTTGGCCTTGGTGGATGCTCAGGGAAAGCGCGAGATTGTTCCGTTGGCAGAGGCGGCACAGGGCGTGTATTCCAGCGATGGCAAGACGCTATTTTTTGTCCGATGGAATCAACAGCCGAGCCAGACCAAGCGCTACAAAGGAGGCTTTGCGCAGAGTATCTGGAAGTTCGATGGCGTGCATGAGGCTATGCCGCTGACTACGGATTATGAAGGCACATCGGCATATCCAATGTTCTGGAAGGGACGCGTGTATTTTCTCTCTGACCGCGACGGCATTATGAATGTCTGGTCGATGGATGAGAACGGCAAGAATCTCAAGCAGGAGAGCCATCAGAAGGTTTTCGATGTGGAGTCCGCGTCCATTTCTGATGGAAAGATTGTTTACACATCGGCTGCGGATCTATGGTCGCTCGATCCGTCGAGCGGGCATGAGCAGGTGATTCCGGTTACGCTGCAGTCGGATTTTGACCAGATGCGCGAGCACTGGGTGAAGAAGCCGATGGACTATCTGACGGATGTGCATCTTGCGCCAGATGGTTCGAGTGCAGTGTTTACGGCTCGCGGAGAGGTGTTTGTAATGCCGGCCAAGCCGGGGCGCATTGTAAAGGTTGCATCAAATAATGCGATTCGCTATCGAGGTGCATTTTTTCTGCCGGATGGGAAGTCGATTGTTACGCTTTCGACGGAAAGTGGCGAGACGGAGTTCTGGAAGTATCCGGCAAATGGCGTAGGCAAGGGCGAGCAGTGGACACACAATGCGAAGGTGCTGCGCTGGGGTGGAGTGGTTTCTCCGGATGGGAAGTGGATTGCGCACTGGAACAAAGACTTGGAGCTTTGGCTGCTGGATACGAATTCGAAGCAGGACAAACGTATCGCTGTCTCAAGAAATGGCGACTTTGGTGATTTGACGTGGTCGCCGGATTCCAAGTGGCTGGCTTATTCGGAGACGGCAGACAACCAGTTTCAACAAGTGAAGATTTATGCCGTGGACTCGGGAAAGATTGAGACGATTACTTCGGACCGCTATAACAGCGGTAATCCGGCGTGGTCGAGTGATGGCAAGTGGCTTTACTTTTTGTCAGACCGTTCGCTACAGACAACGGTGATGGCGCCGTGGGGTGCGCGCCAGCCGGAGCCTCACTTTGACCGAACGGTAAAGGTCTACCAACTTGCGCTAACCACAGGATTACGCTCGCCGTTTCTGGCGGATGATGAGCTGTACCGCGATGGCAAGGATTTGACCAAACAGGAAGAAAAGAAGCCGGATGAGAAAGCGGCTGCGGACAAGAAGGATGAGAAAAAGCCCGATGATAAAGATAAAAAAGACGACAAGAAAGACGAGAAGAAGGTTGAGGTCAAGATTGATTTCAACGATCTGGCTGCACGCGTAACGGAGGTTCCGGTTCCGGCGGCGAATTACAGCAGTCTGGCTGCAACGGAGAAGCGTTTGTGCTGGACGAATTCCGAAGGCGAGCATGCATCGCTGCAGTGCCTGGATATTGCGAATAAGGGCGACAAGCCTGACACCGTGCTAAGCGACGTGAAAAGCTTCGAGATTTCCGAAGGCCGCAAGAAGATGCTGGTAGCGCAGGATGACAGCTTCTATATTTTTGACGCGGATGTGAAGGATGGCAATGGTGCGAAGGAAAAGGCGGGAATAAATCTTTCTCACTGGAGCATCCTGACGAATCCGCGCACGGAGTATCGTGGGCTATTTGAAGATGCGTGGAGACTGGAACGCGACTATTTTTACGACCGCAATATGCATGGCGTGAACTGGGTGGCAATGCGTGACCGTTATCTGCCATTGGTGGATCGTGTGGCGGATCGCGATGAACTGAATGATGTGATTGCGCAAATGGTGGGAGAGCTTGACGCATTGCACACCTTTGTTGCTGGTGGCGATGAGCGGCAGGCCAGCGATCACATCGGAGTGGCTACGCTGGGCGCACGGCTTCGGCGCGACGCACAGGCCGGGGGCTACGTGGTGGAGCACGTGTATGCGTATGACCCTGATCTTCCTAACCAGGCGCCACCGCTGGCTAAGCCTGAATCCACTGTGAAGGACGGCGAAGTTATCACCAGTATTGATGGTGTGGACGCGCTGAGTGTTCCGGATGAGCGCGTATTGCTGCGCGGCAAGGCAGAAACGCAGGTGCTATTGCATGTGAAGGATGCGCAGGGCGTGGCGCGTGATGTGATTGTTGTGCCGGTCTCCTCGGGTATGGATGCGCAGCTACGCTATAACGAATGGGAGTACACGCGCCGCACCACGGTGGAGAAGCAGTCAAACGGCACGGTTGGATACGTCCATTTACGTGCCATGGGCCCGAATGATATTAACCAGTGGGCGCGGGACTTCTATCCAGTCTTCAATCGCCAGGGGCTAATCATTGATGTGCGGCATAACCATGGAGGCAATATCGATTCGTGGCTGTTGGAGAGGTTGCTGCGGCAGGCGTGGTTTTACTTCCAAACGCGCGTGGGAAATCCTACGTGGAATATGCAGGGGGCTTTCCGAGGGCATGTGGTGGTGCTATGTGACCACGAAACCATGTCAGACGGCGAAGCCTTCAGCGAAGGGTTCAAACGACTCAAGTTGGGTAAGCTGATTGGCATGCGCACGTGGGGCGGCGAAATCTGGCTAAGTTTCGGAGACACCGCACAGGCGGATAATGGAGTGGCCTCGGCGGCGGAAATCGGTGTTTACGCAGATGGTAAGTGGTTGATTGAAGGCCGTGGTGTGGAGCCGGATATAACGGTGGACAATTTGCCGAACGCCACAGATAAAGGCGAAGATGCGCAGCTTGATGCGGCGCTGAAGGAGCTTGCGAAGGAGATCAAGGCTGATCCGCGACCGGTTCCGCAAGCTCCGCCGCATCCGAACAAGTCGTTTCACAACGCAAATTAGCTGGCAGAAGAAGCATCTTTGTTCTACGCCATGGAATCTCTTAATCGGGCCGCCGTTATTCTTGATTGGCTGCAGGGAGAGAGTTCATGAGCGAGATTGGGGCTTTGCGTAAACAGTTGGTCAAACTGCTCAGCAGTGGTGAAGCGCATGCGGAGTTTGAAGATGCCATCGCTGATTTTCCAGTAGAGTTGCGTGGTAAGCGGCAGGATGGCTCGCCACACTCACCATGGGAGCTGCTGGAGCATATGCGTCTAACACAGTGGGACATCCTTGAGTTCAGCCGCGATCCCAAGCATGAGTCGCCGAACTGGCCGGAGGGGTATTGGCCGGCTTCACCTGAGCCTCCTGACGCGAAAGCCTGGGACAAGTCGGTTCACGCTTTTCTCGCAGATCGCAAAACGCTGGCAGAGATTGTGGCAGATGAGTCTACGGATTTGTTTGCGCGGATTCCACATGGAACGGGGCAGACTTTGCTGCGGGAAGCGCTGTTAACTGCTGATCATAATGCCTATCACTTGGGGCAGTTGTTGCTTGTGCGGCGCATGCTGGGTGCGTGGCCTGCGTGAGTTAGGTTATGTTTGCGATGTTTGCGTGAGGCGCATTGCAACGGCTTCTACAATCTGCTCTTGAACTTCTTCGATGGATAAGTCGCCTTCAATGACAACAACGCGATTCGCGTCACGCGTAGCGATTTCGCGGTATTTTTGCCACACGCGGCTGTAGAAGGCATCCTTCTCCTGCTCAAAGCGGCTTTCGTCTTTGCCTTCGCTGGCCTGTACGCGGTCATTGCGGCGGCGCGCGCGCTCCAGGCTTTTTTCAAGGGAGGGAAGCAGCAGTAGTGTCAGATCGGGTTGCAGGTTTCCGCAGACAATGCGGTGCATCTCCAGTACAACCTCTGAACCAAGCTCTCGGCCGCCGCCTTGGTACGCTTCGGTGGAGTCGGTGAAGCGGTCACAGAGAACGGTTTTGCCGGCTGCCAGTGCCGGTTCAATTACATCGGCAATCGCCTGTGCGCGGTCGGCGAACATAAGCGCCATCTCAGTTAGCGGAGCAAGGCCTGCGGAGCGGGAATCGAGTAGCAGGGCTCGGATTCGGTCGCCAGTTTCCGTGCCTCCGGGCTGACGTGTCACCACGGGCTCGACGCCCCGCTTCTGCATCCATGCGGCAAGGCGCTTGAGCTGCGTTGTTTTTCCTGAACCGTCCAAACCTTCCAGTGTGATGAACAAGCCCCATGGCATGGCGTGAGTTTAACATTTCACGGTGCCTATGACCGAGTAATGCGCCGGGCAGTTCGAAGGCATTTCCGAGAGGAACTATTTTAAGGCAAAGTAAATTGACCGCGACTTCCGCACCCGCATTGCGCTAAAAGAGGGAGGTTCATGTGAAAGAACGGAGAACATTTCCCCCATGGAGTTAGCAGTGAAGTTTGTTGGTTGTTCCCCTCATATTTTTTGCACAGTGTTTGTTGGCGCAGTGCTGGCGTCCGCCACCAGCCTCTGGGCGCAGAGCCTGACGATTGAAGGCCAGACAGGAGGGTTCGTTACGCCTACGGCCTACGTCGTTCCGTCAGGAAAGAAGCAGATCTTCTCGCACCCTGTTATGGGATATTACTTTCTCAATACCGACAAGGTGATTGGCGATGTTCACAACTTCAGCATTGAGGAAGGCATTGCTAATCGTGCTGAGTTTGGTTACACGCGCAACGTGCATGTGACGGGCGACTCGACAGCCTTCAGCAGTTTGTGGCACTACGCGGGTATGAATGTTTTTAATGGCAAAGTGACGGTGGTCAAGGACGGGCAGGGAACTCCGTTGACTCCGGGACTGGCTGCGGGCTTTGTAGTTCGTACGGGAGATAAGTATGTCTCCGGAGCGATTGGGCAGGCGCTTGGCGGCCCGCTTAAGTCTTATACCAATGAGGATTTGTATCTGGTAGCCACCAAAACATGGGCGCATAAGCCTATTCCGTTTATTGCGAATCTTGGCTTCAAGGCTACAAATGCTTCTATTCTTGGTATTGGCGGTCAGTCCACGCGATACCAAGGACGGCTTTTTGGCGGGCTTGGTATTCCAGTGCCGGGGCCACTACATACGATTATTGTTCCTGCAGCGGGCTTTTTGCAGCAGCCTTCTCGCTCGGTCAACCTTGGATATTTGCTGGCGGGTGGCGGCGGGCGGCTGTCCACCACCATGGATTACGCTCTGCGTGTGACGCAGCGCGAAAACCCGCACTTCAGCGTTGGTGTGGGGGTGGGACAGGTGGCCGGTATGATTGGCGAAACCGAGGTGCTGACGCCGCAAGGACCGGCACTGGCCCCCGTCAATCTGGAGGCTCGCAAGATCTTTGGCCTGAGTCTTGGACTGCGGTACTGATATGCTTAGCAGGCGCTGGTATTATCGTTCCCAAAGAGACGTATCTTATACAATTCATAAGATTTTCGCTGTCAATTGCAACTTCCCGCCGCCACCTGGGTTCTAACCCAATAGCCTGTGGACGCACGCGGGCTTACATGTATCAGGAGGACCATAGATTTATGAAACTTTTCCGTTCCGCACGCTGGCTTTTGCTGGTGTTACTGCTTCCCTTGATTCCCGCAACGAAGGCGCATGCGGGCGTGTTTATCAGCGTGAACTTTGGGCCTCCTGTACTGCCCGTTTACGTGCAGCCTATCTGCCCCAGCCCCGACCTCATCTGGACGCCGGGTTACTGGGCCTACGGTCCGGACGGTTATTACTGGGTCCCGGGTGCCTGGGTTCCGGCTCCTTATGTAGGTGCCCTTTGGACTCCGCCGTACTGGGGATATGAAAACAGCCTCTACATCTTCCATCCCGGTTACTGGGGGCCGCACGTTGGCTACTACGGTGGCATTAACTATGGCTTCGGTTACATGGGTGTCGGCTTTGTCGGCGGCATGTGGGGCGGCGGACACTTCCGCTACAATACGGCTGTGATGAACGTGAACCGTACATATGTTCGCAATGTGTATGAGGATCGTACGATTGTGCAACGCAATATGGTTATGAATGACCGCCGCGTTGCCTTCAGCGGCGGCCCCGGTGGTATCAACCATCCGCCTTCTGTCGCAGAGCGCTCTTACATGAACGAGCGCCATGTGGCTCCGACAAGCTTCCAGCAGCAGCATATGCAAACAGCGCGCAACGACCGCTCGTCCTATGCCAGGGTCAACAACGGCCGTCCGCAGAACCTTGTGGCTAATCGCCCGCTGCAGGCGGAAAACCACGCGAACCCCGGTGCGAACCGTCCGACCTTCAACGAAGCGCGCCCGGCGAACAACTCGGTTCCGGCCAATCGCCCCGGGTTCAATAACAACAATGAACGGTCTGGTAATCAGGCTGCCAGCCGTCCAGCGTTCAATCAGACGCAGCGTCCGACGGCGAATCAGCCGACGCAGCGGCAGAACTTCAACCAGCAGGCTGAGCGTCCGACTGTGAACCAGCAGCGGCCCAGCTTTAACCAGCCGCAGCAGTCAAGGGAGAGCTTCAGCCGTCCAGCGGCTCCTCAACAGCATTATTCGGCTCCGCAGCAGCACTCGGCTCCGCATGGGCCGCATGGAAGATAAGTTCTTTCTGTAAATACAAACTACAAAGGCCCACGAAATTTCGTGGGCCTTTGTAGTTTGTACGGAGCACACTATTTGTTAATATTTTTCGCATTGCGTATTCCGAGCATCTCCATTTCAATTCCGCCGAACTCAGGATGCTCATTCTCTCGGATACGATAGGCAACGTCTACCACGCTTCCTTCGCGCACATTCCTATCTGCACAGCGCGCGGCCCAATCCCAGCCTATACACTTCATGGCTCCTGCGCTGGATGCGTGGCCTGAAAGTTCAAGACGTATGTGCCGTTCCTTCATGATGCGGGGCGCGGAACATACGCGCACGCCGCGCGCAAGAAACGCAGGCTCAGGATTGCCATGCCCCAGCGGTTCCAACTTACGCAGCCACCCGACCAGAACGGGCGTGATGCGCTCAAGCGGAAGATCGGCATGAATGCGCAGAAGTTGTTCCGGTTCGCGACCGGCAAGCTTTTCACTGGCATGCTTTACAAGCCGTTTCTTCAGTTCTGGAAGCTTCTCCGCAGGCAGTGCAAAGCCCACCGCAAAGGCATGACCACCAAAGCGTGTGAAGATATCCGCACATGTTTCAATTGCTTCCAGCAGAGGAAAACCATCCACCGAACGGCCCGATCCATGCGCTATGCCATCTTCCACGCTTACAACAATTGCAGGTTTGGCTGCGCGTTCCACAACACGTGAAGCAAGGATGCCAATCACACCGCGGTGCCAGTCTTCGCCATCGACGACGAGTAGCGGAGCTTCGCACAGTTCAGAATCTTCCGCCAGCCGACGCTCAATCTGTGCAAGAGCCGTGGCTTCGGTATCACGTCGCTGCTTGTTCAACACTTCCAGCTTGTCAGCCAATTCGCAGGCGCGTCCTTCATCGCGAGTTGTAAACAGTTCCACAACTTCTGAGGCAATATCCATGCGCCCTGCCGCATTGATGCGTGGGCCAATACGGAAGCCTATATCAAAGCCGGTGAGCGCCTTTGATGTTGGGTCGAGCTTTGCCACGTTGAACAACGCACGCAGTCCTGCGCCAACTGGCTTACGCAGTTCACGCAAGCCCAGCGCTGCGATGACTCGATTTTCTCCGCGTAGAGGAACGGCATCGGCAATTGTGGCGATTGCCGCCATTTTTAGAAAGCTTGGCAGAATCTTTTCTCGCGCTCTCGCGGCATCGCGCCGCTCCAGCAATGCTTGTGCTAACTTGCAGGCAATAGCAGCGCCGCAGAGTGATTTCTCTGGATATTGGCAACCTGGTTGATTCGGATTCAGAATTGCGGTTGCACAGGGCAGGGGATCGCTTGCGCTAGGCAGGTGATGGTCGGTGATGATGAGGTCGAGGCCAATTCGCTTTGCTGTTTCCGCCTCTGCAACGGCGCGCATGCCAGTGTCTACTGTGATGACAAGCCGCACGCCATCTGCATAAGCAGACTCAAGCACGCTCGACTGCAGCCCGTAGCCCTCGCGCAGCCGATGTGGTACGTGAAAACGTACTACGCCGCCAAGCATTTCGATGGCGGTCTTCATCAGAACAACGGCTGTCGTACCATCTACGTCGTAGTCTCCGTAAAGCAGAATAGGCTCGTGCTGTGCTATAGCGCGTTCAACACGAGCAACTGCCTCGTTCATGCCGAGCATGAGCATAGGGGCATGCAACTGGTCTGTTGAGGGGTTTAAAAAGGCGTGTGCAGCAGGTGCATCCGAAATACCGCGAGCAATGAGAAGTTCAGCCAGCACCAGCGGCAAATGTGCAGCTTTTGCCAGAGTCTCTGACTCCTGCATGTGTGCAGGCTCCATTATCCATCGCTGCCGAATCGTCATAGTGCTGTCTGTGCCATAGTTCGCTTCGGCTAATTGCCAATATGCCGGAAGGCTTTTGGCTCAATCCGGCACATTGCTAACTTCTCCCATCGAGAGGAACGCAAAGGCGCTCTGGTGCGTGAAGCGCAGTTCCTAAGATGGCTAATCTTCGTCGTCGTGGTGGTGATGGTCGTCGATGACGATGTCGCGGAAGCTTTCGATGTCTTCAAGTAGCGATTGATAGCGCTCATACCACTCAGTGGTGGTTTCATGCAGAAAGACAAGCCCCTGATAGACAAAGCCAAGCTGAATATAACCGAGCATTCCGGAATATTTACGCAGCATCTCCGCTTCGACAAGTTCAGTGGCTTCTTCGTCAGGATAGTTCATCTCCCCGGCTTCCTCCACCAGTGCGTCGAGTTCTTCGCGCTCCAGTGTTATTTCGCTGAAGGTTACAAAGGGAGCGCCAACATGCTTGGCCATCTCCACAAAGTCCTTCCACGAGTCCGGGTTGTCTTTGCCATCCCACAGAACGGTGGGAACTTCTTCGGTGACAAAGCCGGGTACGCGGAGCAGTCCATGGCCTTCAATGAAGGCCACCATGTCGTCTTTAAGGGCAAGCAGATTATCTTTACTCATACTCTGGTCTTCATTCTCGCAGATGGGGCCCCGGTTGTGGAAAGTTAAGGGCGAGTGACGAAGGATAAGGGACGAAAAGTCAGCGAATGTAGTAAGAAGAATCCGCTCCTCGTCCTTCGTCACTCATCCCTCGCTCTTGCTTTACTCTCGAATCAGGAGGATTTTTCCCTTTGCCCGTTTTCGAGCATCATGTTTTTGTCTGTCTCAATAATCGCCCCGCAGGTGCGCCGCGTCCGTCCTGTACTGTGGATGGCACCAGTGAGATTCTTACCCAGTTGCAACAGAATGTGAAGGCCGCGAATCTTGGCTCTCGCGTGCGCATCAACAAAGCGGGCTGCCTGGATCAATGCGAGCACGGCCCAACTATTGTTGTGTATCCCGAATCTGTCTGGTATGGACACGTAACGCCCGCCGATGTAGCGGAGATTGTGCAGGAGCATTTGGTCAACGGCCGTCCAGTCGAGCGCCTGCGCCTTGCCGACGAGTGCATCAATACGAAATCCTGTCCGCACCGCGGTTGAAGGTTTCTAACAAGAGAATTCGAGATTGCTGCAGCTTCGGTAGCACAATGAAAATCGCTGTAAGGCCGCACCGGCTAGCAGAGATTACCCTGGAATGCGGCTCGTGGGCAGCATTGTGTACATAGATGGCCCCAATGCGCTATTCTGAACCTTAACTCATGATCTTTTCCCGCGAATACATCGGCTACCTGGGTAAGCGTACGGTCAAGCACCTCATCGAGGCCAAGTTCATCACCACCAGCAACTTGCCTGCGACGGAGGAGCGTGTGTCCAATGCGTTGATTGACGAACTTTCGCTAGAAGACCGCATCAATGAAGAAGTGCGCGTGATTCTTGAAGCGTATTCGGAAGAGATGCGCAAATCCGGCGCACAATACGCTGAGATGTTCAAGAAGGTGAAGAATGAACTCGCGCGCAAGTACAAGGCGGTGCTGTAGCCATGAGAATCAGCCGCGACAAGCTCAATAAGCTCGCACATACCGTTGCCGATACGCTGGCGGAAATCGACGAAGTTGGCTTCATGGAAGACCGCAATACGATTCGCCAAGAAGCGCGCAAGGCTCTTGAATCTCTGCTGAATGAAGAAGCCAAGATTGACGCTGCTGCTCGTGCGAAGATTACCTCCCAGCGTAAAATCATTCTGGAAGGCACGCAGGAGTGGGAGATCCTCTATCGCAAGTACTATAACGAGGAAGTACGCAAGCTGGGTATTTAGCTCCCTGCGCAGCCCATTGGCTTAGAGCCTTTTTTTTGATAAAGTAGTGAGAGCGGCTAAACGATTCCGTTTCAGCCATCCCCGCAAAGTGTGGCGCTATCGTCTAGGGGTTAGGACGTGAGATTCTCAATCTTAAAACACGGGTTCGATTCCCGTTAGCGCTACCAGCTAATTTTTGTATTTTCTATGCTTAAACCCCTGAAAAATATATGAGTTACAGGAATTCGATAAACCTCATAAGGTTTCTCAAACTCCTCTTGCATAGCTCCTAGAGGCACCCCCCAGTCTCTGAGAACTGGCTATTCAGTTGGCAGAACGTTCCTTGAAACCTACTGTATCCGAAACCAGCTCGATTAGGCCCATGATGAATTGACGGCCTGTCTATTACTCCAGGCTTTCCAGGTTCTCACTCAGTTGCTCTGCTGTTAGCTAGTAGCGGTGCTCTTTCACGCCTCTGTGAAGTTGGCTTGCCATACGTTCATAGCGGACGCGCGCTGCTGACGATTCGGCATTTTTGGCCATTTGTTCCAGTTCAAGCTTGGAAGGTTTCAGGAATAGCGGCAGGTTCTGCCAATAGAACTTCAGGTTGTCTGACTTCCAGTTGGCATAGGTTTTGTCCCAGGATTTTCCGGATTCGCCTGCAAAGACAAGATTGGAAGGATTTAGGGCACGGCGTGCATTCTGGAATCGGCAATCTATGGAGAGACGCATCTGTCGCGAGATATTTGGTGAAGCGGCGTGAACGGTCAGGCTGTGAAAAATCAACACATCGCCTGCGTTGATGCTTCCCCCAGTCCACTCCTGGTCTGCGATGACGCCTATCGGTATCTCTGGGACATGAAGGTTTTCCCTCTGGTGCTGGTGGATACCGTGGCGATGTGAGCCCTCGATAATTTGTAATGGCCCGGTTTCGACTGGGCAATCATGCAGCGGAATCCAGACGGTAAAGAATTCAGGGTCGCCTCCCATGAACTCGTAATCCTGATGCGGGTGGACTACAAGACGCTCGCAGTTGGGGAAGATCAAGCGACCGATAGGCTTGGGGTGGACCAGCACTTCATCGCCCACGAGCATTTGCATAGTTTTTCGCAAGGCGAGCTGATGCGGTAGCGTGTGAAATGATTCGAGGTTGAAAACCTGCTGATACACATGCTTGAAGACCGGGTCGGGATCACCAAACGCAACGCCATCCGCGGGGATGTGGTCCAGAGGGTCAAAGGATGGATTGAGCCATTGGGCGGCATGGAGCAAGGTTGTAACGTCTGCGAGAACAGACCGAACGGCATCCTGTGGCAGCAGATTGCGGATGAGCGCGTAGCCTTTTGAGTTAAGCTGATTACGCAGTGACTCGGGGCTAAGGGATTCCATCTGCAGTTCATGGAAATTCTTCATGTGTGTCTCTCCTGCACGGCAATCTGTTCCGTGGATGCTGTAGTTACAGTAGTGTGAGAGACACAATGAAGTGTCTTTGGCTCGTTTGCTGTTTGTCACTTGAATGTCATTCAAAAAACAGCTAGAGACGATGACATTTGTATGACCGCTCCATGACAAAGATACGTCGAACTCCGACTAGCCTTGCAATAGTCGTTCCCTTGCTTAAATGCAAGTTGCATGTAAATACGGAATTGTTGATGCGAGAGCGGCTTGCTCCTGCAGTAGGAGAGTGAATACGTAATCATGGATGCTCCCTCTTGCTTATCTTTGCCCGGACAGAAAGAGGACCGGAAGGCTTCTGCTCGAGCGCAGGAAGCGTTGCTTTGTGATATGGCGCTGGGTATTCGCCGCTCGTTCTATCCGCTTGGCTTTGAGGTGGAAATCCTTACCAACGATGCCAGAGTTATGGAGACGGCTGAACAAAGTTTTGGACATAATTGCATACGGCACGGAAACTCTGGGTTGCAAATACGAGTTGGCGTAACAAAAGATGGAGCTACGCTGTGCCCGCAGGAGCCTACTCGTCGCGAGTATGACCATTTGTATTCGCTTGTTGCAGATCAGAAGAACCAGGCTTTGCTGGACTTGCAAACTGGAACAAACTTTACATGGCTGAATGAATGTGCGGTGGAGAATCGGCTCTATTTTCAACGGAATTTTCTGGAGAAGGTTGTCTACCTGCTATTGGGCTCGTTTGTCGTAACAGACCTACATGCCGGATGTGTCAGCCGAAATGGAAAAGGTGTTTTGCTGTGTGGCGATTCAGGCGCTGGCAAGTCAACACTTTCTTACGCTTGTGCACGAGCGGGATGGATCTACACGTCTGATGATACGGTGTATTTCGTGAATGCTTCCGAGTCATTGCGCGTGGTAGGGCACGCGCATCGAGTACGCTTTCGTCCGGCAGCGAAGGAGCTGTTTCCAGAGCTAGCGCATCACTCGATTACTTCGCGCATAGAAGGGAAGCCGTCGATTGAAGTTCCGGTTAGTGATTTGCCTGCAATCAAGTCGTCAGCGGAAGCTGATATTTTCGCGGTAGTGTATCTCAGGCGCTATCCGGAGGCGAAAAGGGGATTAAAGAGACTGCCGCGAGGCAGTGCGACAGATCGGATGTGCGACGAGCTTTATTCGGCAGGAAGTATTCGTGCGAGGCATGCGCTTATTCTGAAACGATTTGCTGATGTGCCTAGCTATGATTTGCACTACTGCTCCTTGGACGAAGCGATTGCAGAGTTGGAAAATCTGATGGACGAGCTCTGACTATATATGACGTGAGAAGAGAATGCGATACCGCATCTTAGCGTATTGGCATTGGTTTCCGGTTACTTCGGTAGTAGGTCTTCTATGATTTGTGCGGCATTATCGAGTCCGTCATGCGTGCAGAGCTGCTGTTGTAAATTTTCTGCGGTATGGCGGTAACGCGGTTCACTGAGCAGCTTGGCTAACGCATCGCGAATATGACCTGCAGAGCGGCTCTTTGCGGAAAGTACTTCAGCGACTCCGAGTCTGGACAGGTTTGCAGCGATGGCAGGCTGATCCAGCGTGATGGGAAGTGCGAGCATTGGCTTGCCGTTCCTCAGAGTTTCAAGAACGGTGTTGGGGCCTGCATGTGTGACGACGAGGTTTGCATGTTGCAACAACTCAAGCTGTGGAGCGTTGCTGACGACTATTGCATTTCCCGGAAACTGGGGTAATTCCGTCGAGTCGCGAGTTCCTCCAAAGGTAATCGCTGCCTGCAAGTTCAGTTGTTCGCAGGCTTCTGCGATTTTATAGAAGAGTTCCGGGTTGCCCTTCCGCGTTGTTCCCAGCGAAACATACACGAGGGGGCGATCATCAAGACGTTCCCAGGGAAAGTTCACGATGGGCCTTGACTCTACATCTATGAAAGGGCCGGCATAGAAGAAGCGCGGAGGTAGCTTGTGACGTGGAATATCGAGGCACTGAGGCCATTGTGTAATGTGTGCAAGCTCCGGGAATGTTTTGCCGATGTTGCAAATTGATTGCAGTTCAAGCTGCTTTCTGTACTTGTCTAGACTCCGGCGCACTGGACCGCGCATACGAAGTACAGAGACCTCCAGCAGCTCCTTGCGTAGATGCTCCCACCAATAGGTTCGTGGCTCGATGAAGCGAGGCGCCTTCCAGCCGAAGTTGTGCGGAATGGTGGTCGAAACAATGAAATAAGGAAGACGCATCATCTCGGCCACGCTGGGCCCAGCGAGGGATATTTCTCCTATCAAGAGCGTATCTACACCTGAGGCTCGTATGGCAGCGGGATATGCTTCAAGAAAATGCCGCATTTCCTCATTGACGCGCTGGAGACGGGAGCGAATCTCGGCAAGCGGGGAGATGGGATGGTTGTTGGACTTGCCTATGTGAGTAGAGGATGCGTCGGCTGTGACTGCTGCATCCATCGCGAAGTATTCCAGACCATGTTGGCGAACTTTCTGCTCCATGTCTGGCTGTTGAAAGACTGTAACGCGATGTCCGCGTGATACGAGTCTTCTTGATAGCGCCAAGAGCGGGTTGAGATGTCCTGCCCCCTTGTAGGCCAGCAGTCCGAAGTGTGCCACTTATCTTCTCCCGATGCCGCTAGTGGATTGTTCCAGCCAAGTTTCTCTGTTGCAGAAAGCATCTGTCTCCATCCAGCGGAGCGAACGTCCGCTCATCTGAACCTGTCCGGTTCCCAGAATGGCTTCAGCACTTTGCAGCAAATCTTTTATGGGAGCACGTAACCATCGCAGATGTCCGTTGACCCAAAGTGGATTGAGCCCCTCCGTTGAATATGCAGGCAGATGCCGGTAGACATTATCGGAAGCGAGTTGGATGCACCCGTGAATCATCACGAACTCAATATGTTCCATCGAAAGCGACTGCAATCTTTTGGCAACAGATTGGCCTGTGTCTCGAATGGCAATCAGGTCTGCGACACCGCCAAGGCGAATGGCTCCTTCGCCACTCCGTAGACGAAGGACGGAGGCAGCGGCTTCTGTAACCATGTGGTATGCATCGGATGGAATGACATCGCAATGCTGAATGGCAAATCGAACTTCATCCAGCAAGTCGCCGGTCGCAGTGATAGGTGAGTCATTCCCCAGAGCTACATTTGCAATGCTGCGACGCTGCATCTGCGGCATTCGTCCGAAGAGGAAGTGATTGGATGAGGGACATACGATGAGCGAAGCTTTGCATTGTTGCACAAGCGCGATGCCGTCGTTATCAATTGCCAGGCCATGCACAAGCACCGTGTTTGCATCTAGAACCCCGAGGCGGTCGAGTGTAAAGACCTCCTCGACTGCCACGCTGTCAAGACCTTCGCACGTGTGAACGATGAATGCACTTCCTGCAGGTGTTGCAGCATGTTTCCGACGAATATCGCCACCAAGTGCGACGGAGTGAGCCCATCCGAATCTCTGCAGGACCTGAATCGGAAAGTCACCCCGTTGTAACTGCGGCCAGAGAGTGTCATGATGGCAGACTGTCGTTACGCCGCAGAAAAGATTGCGGAGCCCTCCCCACCAGAGACGAACGTCGCGAGGTACGGCATTGTAGTGCGCTATTACGTCGGCGTTGCAATTGTGGATGTCCTCTCCCCACTCGATATAGTTTCGATACGGAGGATTGCCTAGACGCGGGTGCAATGCGAAATGTAAGTGGTCATGTGCGTTGATGAGTCCGGGCATGATGAGAAAATCGCTCATATCGATAGCGATATATTCGGAAGGAGGTATCGCTGTTTGGTCTTGGAAGATATGGGTAATCCTCCCCTCTGCGACTCTCAGGGAGGCAGGAGTATTTTTATCCACAGAGAACACGCAGCGGCATCCTTGAAGCTGGATAGGCATATGCGTCTCCGTCAATCTTGCAGGATTACGCATTCTTCCTCGCAGAGTAAATGCGGAAACGTGCCGGTTCGCGCCTCCCGCGCAATCTGGCCATCCAGGGGCGCATGGCCCATTTCCACCCATGCCAGGGCCGATGAACGGCCCATTGAATGGAAAGAGCTTGTTCCAAATTGCACAGTCGTTTTTTGGTCAGGTATTCAAGACTTTTTACGGAATCGGATGCTGTCCCAAAGCGCTGCAGAAAGGCTGTATGCTTCTCTGCGATCATTTGTCTTCCGCTCTCTTCGCGTGAGTACGATGGCGTATCGCTGATAACAACGAGGCCTCCAGGCCGCAGGCAGCGCAGGGCCTCACGCAGTGTAAGCTCATAGTCTTCCGCGTAATGAAACGAGGCATTGAAGATAACTGCGTCAAACTGTTCCTTAGAGAAAGGCAGACGCGATAGCTCAGCCTGAAACCTTAAGATAGGTGCGGATAGGTGGCGGTTGAAGTGTGTAGCGGCGCCTAATCCATCTTGTTTGTTTGTAAGTAAATCGATAGCTATGGGCGTATAGCCAGCGTTTGTGAGACGGTAGCTCATCCAGCAGTTGCCCGCACCAAGGTCGAGAACCAAGCCGCGACTACGCAGCGGCTTCAATACATGTTTGATGAGGCATTTGTAACTCCTTGAGCGTATTTTCCATTGCGCATTGTTGCGTCCGGTAATGTCTCTATAGGGCAATGAAAGATAAAAACTTTCGAGTTGACTGCCGCGGCCTTCCGCAGTGCGGATAAGTTCGTATTCCTGTATGAAGCGTTCGTAATATGTGCGTCGTTCCGGGGCCAATGCTTGTATGATGCCGTTGCAGTTCTTGAATTGAAAGTCACACTTTGGACAAACGTAACCTTCTGTATCGGCTCTGCAGCATGGGCATTGCAGCAAGACAATATGGTTCGCTGCAGCGACGCGGGCTTCATCCAGCAGGTCCGCTTCACGAGGATGTAGAGGCGTTTCCATCTACGCCTTCCCGGATGAAGTTAACTGCTCCACGGAGACGATGACCGAATCTGCAAGCAGATGCGTCTGCTCTGAGAAGATAAAAGCACCGGAGACGCGATTCGAGGGTTCCATCTCGTAGACTTTCTGCCATAGGTCTTGGCAATGAGTGCCTGCATCATGTGGTTTTGGCTGAGACCAGGAATCTACTTCCGCGTGCAATGCCTCGCGCACGGCGCGATAAAACTCCGTTGTATAAGCAGCCTTGAACATGATGCAGAGGTCATCGCTATCAACCCAGTTGCGCTTTATCCCAAGTTGAGCCTGTACACGCTGATAGAAAGAAGTTCCCGGCAGAGGATAGGAAAAAGAGATCCCAATGTCGTCAGGCCGCAGTGTGCGGACAAGCATGATTGTCTGCTGAAGTTCTGCCCATGTTTCACCGGGATAGCCGAATTGCAGAAAGAAGCAGCAACGAATGTCGGCATCAAATAGACGACTCCGTGCAATGTTCACTTGTTCCAGTGTGATGCCTTTGCTCATGGCATCGAGAATCGCCTGTGAGCCCGATTCGACTCCCATCCACACTTCTGCACAGCCCGCTGCCTTGAGATGCAATACAGTATCTTCGCGCATGAGGTCGGCACGTGACTGTACTTTGAACGGTATCGCTGCATTTCGCTTTGTCACTTCTTCGGCGAGTTCTTCAATCCAGTGGTGATTTAGTGCAAACACATCGTCACTAAACCAGATATGGTCCACTCCTGCCTGCTTTAGCTGAGCCATCTCTTCCGCGACGGCTGATGCTGCGCGTAAATGGAAACGATTCTCAGAGATAGGCTTGGCGCACCAGTTGCACTGAAAGGGGCAGCCGCGACTAGCTGCCATATTGGTCGAAAAGTATCCGTGCGCCTTAACCCATGCTTTGCGATAGGGCTCCAAATCTATGAGGTGACGTGCGGGTGGCACAAGGTGAGTCCATTCCGGGTTCTTCGCCAAGCGTTGTGGGCTTCTGACCATCCTATGATTGTTGTCGAGTCGGACAAGCCCATCCAAGTCTGGTATCTCACTTCCTTGTAGAAGAGATGAGCACAGATGCACAAGCGTATTTTCAGCTTCCCCACAGAGCACATAGTCGAAGCCGTGTTCAAGAAACAGGTGCGGGTTGTCTGTAGAGTCGGAGCCATGCACGATGAGCACGGCTCCTATCTCCGAAGCGGCCCGGGCGATTTGCCAGGCAACCTCTCGCATACGTGAGAGGCACATCTTGGAAAGAAAGTTGAAGTCGTCTTCGTAGATGGCAACGATTGCTGGCTGCAGGTTGCGCAACATCGCGACAAATCTTTCGCCGGGCTCTTCCAGCATGGAATCGAATACTGCCACAGATATTCCGTGGTTGAGCAAAGCCGCTGCTGCATACAATGTTCCGACCGGCGTGTAGGGTTGCATCTTGCGCAACTGCTTTGCGTCGTAGGGAAGGTGATAGGAATGTGTCAGCAGGACGTCAGCCAAGATTCACCCCGGTTGTTGTTTTTTGGTTTATCTGGGAAATGTGTACTGTGTGCTTCGTGGCTTCAGGGCTTATTTTTCCGGTAAGATGGCCAAGCTTCTCACGCTTGGTTGATATGTAATGTTCCGAGTATGGATTGTTCGGCACTTCCGCACTCAGACGTTCTACGATTTCAATTCCTGCAGAACTCACCGCTTGTATTTTTCTGGGATTATTCGTCATCAAGCGAAGGGAAGAGACGTTGAGAAAACGCAAAATCTCGACGGGAAGGCGGTAATCCCTGAGATCAACGGCATGACCAAGATGGAGGTTTGCTTCGAGTGTGTCAAAGCCCTGCTCCTGCAGAGCGTAGGCGCGTAACTTCTCCATTAGACCGATGCCGCGGCCTTCCTGATACTCGTAAAGCAAAACACCTTTACCTTCTTCTGCAATGACGTGCAGCGCCAGATGAAGCTGGTCATGACAGTCGCATCTAAGAGAGTGAAAGATATCCCCAGTGGTGCATTGGGAATGAATGCGAACAGCGGGTGCTCCGAAGCGAATGTCGCCTAGCACGAGCGCCAAAGCGGTTTGGGAATCTTTGCTTTTGGTTTCCGGTGCGTCATTGAAGCTCTCGAAGCCCATCATGCGAAAGTGGGCCAAAGGCGTTGGAAGGCTGATGTCCGCAATTTGTTTCAGCTTCATTCGGTAAGTTCACCTGCGTATCCTGGGCATGCGGTGTGCTGTGTCTGCACCGCTGTTGTATATCGGCAAGTCTACGAAGTTGCTGGTCCTTAGGTGTCGCCAGAATGTCTCAATGTCGTCATCGCTTTGCGGATGATGAGGATACCGGTTGTAGATGGAATGGCTAATCGTATTTGCGGCGAAATTGATAGAGTACGTGGTCGCCCAATGCCGCGAGCGGTTTAGCAAATGCGCGGTCGAATTGCTCCATGATGGAGAGCAGCCTGGGATGGCCAGATATCCATGGTTCAGCGGCACTCGGAGGAATAGCGATTCCTATGCCGATGCGCTTTTCGAGAGTGAACCATGGAGCGAAGGCCCGCAGCACGTCCATATGGCGGTGGTAGACAATTTCAAAGTTGTGCTTGGCCAGACGTGCCGGTACCCGACCGCGTTTGCGGCGTCGAAGCGCCTGATTGGGCCGTCCGTTTAGCGTCTCGACAATCATTTCTCCAGGGCAGCAGGTACCGAACAGGACCAACATGGCTGCCGCGCCGGGGCGCAACAGTTGTGCTAAGCCGCGTGCGACCGGCTGAAGTTCGGTAACACAGTTGAGTGGAGCGAAGTTTGAGAATGCACCATCGAACAACGGATGTCGGGCGGCGAGATAGCTTTCAGCGAAGCTCTCCAAGTCTTCCCCAGCGGCAAGCTCCGCAGAGCCGTCAAACGGCGCGAGCTTTTTTTCGGCAAGCTCCACCATGATAGGCGAAGGGTCAGTCAGGAGCATGTCGAAGCCATGCTGTGCGAGAAAGAGTGCATCTTCTCCAGTGCCGCCTCCGATCTCCAGGACGCGGCCTCCGGATGGAAATTGCTTGAGTAAGGCGGCGCGCACAGCTCGGCGTTGTGCGGCTACGCTTGCCCATGCACCAAAGCGCGAGTCGAATGCTTTTGCTACGGAATCGAAAGCCAGCGCAGCCGGACGCAAAGAAGAGTCTTTCACGAAAGCCTATCCTGACGCTGGCGCCATTGGTAGGATTCAACTCCATAGCGAAAGCCTTCCACAACGTGGAATTTCAGCCGTGAAAAGAAGAAGCGAAGCTGAATGCAATAACGTGCGAGCCGAGTCGATAATGTCTCGTCGCGTGAGCCGCGAACGACGATAGCCGGCAATCGATTGGGCAGGAGAGATTGCTTCATTGTCCGTTTGGCTGCAACACCTAACACCTCAAGCTCTTTTTGCAGTATCAAGTAGATTTTGGTACCCGGGGGCTGGCTGAAGACAGTGTGACGGGCGTAGATATCTACAAAGAGGCGCACAGGTGGAGGCAGGGTTGCAACAGTCCATGATGTAAGCAACTCTGGGGCGAAATCACCAAGGATGATGGTGATGAGATATGTAACGACGCCGATGGCAAGGCAGGTGTTGTTATTATGTTCTGCTTTGTGGCGAAACTCATGCCAAAAGCTGTCATCGTCTCGGCGGACAAGCACGTGCCGGTAGAACTCAAGGAGATGAGCGGCCCGTGAGAAAGGACTGCATATATCTTTGAATGCGTGCATAGCTTGACCAAGACATATGTCAATAGGAGACAACAATGGCATGGTTATACCAAACATCTCGCGGTGTATTGCACGACTTAAACGGGAGTCCTGACCCGAAGCGTTGGATTCCAGATGTAGTTCTACGCCACGATATGGAAGATCTTTGTAGAGGTCTTGAGTCGATACATTTGGCATTTCATTGATTTTGAATTCCCAGCTGTTGCCACTGACAGCAAGGAGACGATAGCCACGACGCTCAAGGATGCTGCGAGCCTCTGGTGCGGATAGTTCATCCATCAAATAATCCAGGTCGAATTGATGCCTGAGTTCCGGTCTTGGCACTGACCATGGAGCAAGAGAGATGCCTTTCATCACGGCATAGGTTAGCCCGGCTTTCTGAAATTCGCGCTGAATTGCGACAGACTCCTGCACCATGCCGTTTGTTCTTTGAGTATTATCGTGCTGGTTTTGTTGTAGTCGTGCCGCAATCTCCGGTGGAAGGGCGTCACGCAAGCCAAGCTGAGTGAAATTGTCCAGCAGATACAATGCGAGGCCGCTGGCGTCCAGCCATGGAAGTAGACGCTTCCATTCGGAGAGCGAGAGTTGCAGAAGTTGGCTGGTACTGTTGGAGGATGTGACTGAGAAGCTTTGCAGAACTGATTCGCGGATTTTCTGCTCTCTGGTTAAATTTGCAGTTCTGCTCATGGAAGAAGGGACGAGAAAAGATGGCGCAATGTGCGTCTGAATATTGATATCACGTCTCTCTTTTGAGAGAGAGAGTTCAACATTGGAGACTGGAAGCATCGTGAGTCCTTTTGTAATCGATTGGCGTTTGCAGTTGGCACATAACCGCCAACACGTGTAGGAAGACGTTATGAAGTAAAAGTAGAAAGCTTGCCGTATACAGTTGTCATACTGGGGTCAGGCTATTGTCATGGCTTTGTCAGCGGCTTGCGAAACAGGAATGCGGCTACCAGTTTCAGTCCGATATCTCTCTTGTATGCCTTGAGGCCGATTCCTTTGCTATAGAAGTTGCGTACCGATGGGCCTACCGCGCCGTCTCGGTATTGGAGAAGATGCAGGCCCGCGTCATGGGCAAGCTGGATGTGATTCCTGTGAACATAGTGCTCGATCTCATGTACGGCGCCTGATTCATCGGTAAGTGTTCGACGGTGACCGGCGCCGGCGGCATCGGGATGGAAGTCGGTCACAAAGATATACGCACCGGGCATACATACTCGAAAAAATTCCTGGTAGGCGCGCAGTGGATCAGGAATATGACCGAGGACCAGCCGCGACCACACCATATCGAAGCGATGCCGCGGAAAAGGCATGGATCGTATGTCGCCCTGAATCACATTGGACGCTCCTCCGGCGAGAAGCATCTCCCGACTAAGGTCGATACCGACAGCGTTCGGTAGAGTCCGGATTCTTCGTCCGATACCACATCCGGCGTCCAGTAGATATGTATAGGAAAGACCGCGAAGCATTTCACTAGCCAACTCGTTATCGAGCGCGCTTGTCGCGGTCTCAGTGCCATAGGTGGAAGCCCACAAACGGTAGCCATCTTGGACGCTTAACGTATCGACTGCAGACGAGATGGTGGATGGGAAGAGGGAAACTCTTGCACGCGAAGTTGCGCTTGCTAAGAGTTCTTGCAAGTATCCCATGCAGGTTGTCCTTTCTTCTGAGCGTGCCTTATTAAATGCCTGGCAATCGCTGTTGAGGAAGTTGTTCTCGTCTTCCTCATCTGTTATTGCGCAGTATCCAGTGACATTCACGTGCTAGTGCGCCAGCGTGGCGTGCAGAGAATGCGCCATTGTCTGCATGCCAGTGTGGGGCTCTGTATGGAGCCGGTAGTGGATGAGCTCTGCAATTGTAAGCATCTTCATGTGGTGCTTATTACAGAATTGAACCAGGTCCGGCACGCGTGCCATGGTGCCGTCAGCATTCATGATTTCGCAGATAACTCCTGCCGGGGTCAGGCCAGCTATTCTTGCCAGATCTACGGAGGCTTCTGTCTGTCCGGGCCGTTCCAGAACACCACGTTTGCGAGCGCGCAAGGGGAATACGTGTCCGGGCCGCACGAGGTGCTGAGGTCCAGAGTGCGCGTCGATTGCTACTCGAATTGTGTGTGCGCGGTCTTGTGCTGAAATTCCAGTTGTTACGCCATCGCGAGCTTCGATGCTCTCAGTGAACGCGGTTCCAAAGCGCGAGGTGTTCGACTGCGTCATCAGCGGAAGGCGCATTCGGTCGGCGTGCTCTTCTGTCATGCTTAGGCAGATGAGCCCGCGGCCATGCGTTGCCATGAAGTTAATCGCTTCGGGCGTGACAAACTCCGCTGCCATTGTGAGGTCGCCTTCGTTTTCGCGGTCTTCATCGTCTACGACAACGATCATGTGTCCGTTGGCAATCTCTTCAAGCGCTTCTTTTACTGTTGCAAATGGCGATTGCATCCTTTACTCACCCCGATTACGTGGCTCACTGCGCTCAGCGTCTTAGCAGTGGCGCCAGTCGCTCGATTTTACTCATCATGAATTTGACGGGCAGGTGAAGTTGTCACCGCTTTGTCGTTCTTTTGCCTTAATTCTGACTTCTACAGGCGGAGACAGCCTGTGTATCTTTGCTTTGCTGGCGGCGGGTATCGAGTGGAGGCTGCTGGAAATTTCTTGTTCGGGGTGATTGCTCATCATCTGTTAACAGTCCGCCTGCATTCTGAGGCGTGATGAGACTGGACCTTAATTGGATTCTGCCATTGACGCTGGCTGCGGTGAGCGTGTGTGTTATTACCGGATTTGTGACTTTTCTATGGCAGCAGTCGAAGACGCAATACTTGACGCTTGCGGCTAGGGATTCGCACGGTGAGAGTTATATTCTTGGCCGCGCACTTAAGACAGTTGTGGAACGGCACTATCCGCGGATTCGCATCAACCTGGTTGAGACGGGCGGAACGGTTGAAAACCTGGCGATGCTGAGCCAGGGACGGGTACAACTGGCAACGGCGCAGGCGGATATTCTGCCGGGGCCTACGGCGCGGGCTGTGGCGACTCTTTATGATGATGCGTTTCAGTTGATGGTGCTTAAGGACTCGCCTGTCCAGCGGTTGACGGACTTGCGCGGCAAGCGGATTGCGCTGGCGCGGAGCGGGGGACAGTTTCAGTCGTTTCTTCATGTTGCGGAGCATTTTGGGTTGCATGAGGCGGATTTTCAGTTTGTCGGTACGGACGATGCGGATGCCGACAGGGCGTTTTTGAATGGGCAGGCGGATGCTGTTTTTCGCGTGCGTGCGTTGGGCAACCCGTCGCTTTAGCAACTGGTGCTGACAAATAAGGGGCGCTTTCTGCCGATTGAGCATGCGGCGGCGATGAAGATTATGTATAGGGCATTCAATCCGGCGCTGCATCCGGGGGCTGCCAGTTACTACAACAAGGACAAGCCATCTTTCCTGATGGCGCATGCGGATTACATCGGGCTGATGATAACGGTGGCGCTGATGGTTGCGTCGTGGATATGGCAGCTTAACCGCTGGATGCAACGGAAGCAGAAGAATACGGCGGATTTGTATATCAAGCGGGTGGCGGAGCTGATTATCGCGGTGCAGGCGGCGGAGAGCGAGGCTCCGCTGCTGGAAATATGGCACGAGTTGCTGGGAACTCTTACCAAGGCAGTACGTGATCTGGATACGGATAGGATGTCGCAGGAGTCCTTTGATTCCTTCCGTTCCATTTTGCAGATTGGGCTGGATGCGACGAGGGAACGGCGTGCGATTTTGACTTCCTGCAGAAGTGAGAGCGGTAGTTCTGATGCGGTTTTTGTGCCTGGTACGTTGAATGGCGGATAGGGTGCGTTATGGCGTGTAGAGATTGCATCCGGTGCATCCTTGATGCGTCCGTGTGTATGCGCACAGTGGGGTGCTTTTGCAGGCTTTTTATTTTGTATGAGTTGTGGGCGGTTGCACAGGGACTGTGCAGTTTCTTTATTCCTGAGTTGTGGAACTGTGGGGGAGGCAGGGGACAGGGTACGGAGTGCAGGATACAGTTTGTTGTAAGTGTCCTTTGCTGCATTGTTTGCTCCTTTCGTCACAGTCCCAGTGTTAAGAGGGGGGAGGGGGGGTACCCCTCTGCCGCTTGAAAACGTTACTATGGCGCAGACGCCGCAAGTAGGAATTTAAGGCAAAAAGCATACCTCAGGGCCTAGAGGCCCATTCATTCCATTGCGCTTTTTGCCGGGGCTAAAGCCCCGGCCTACCTCTTCATGCTTGTTGTGTACCCGTGGCGTCATTGTGCCTGAAAACAGAAAGGCCCGATTCCGTATGGAATCGGGCCTTTCTGCTACTGATTCAAGTGTAGCAAGTTCGAGATAATTGAACGCAAAGTGGTTGAAGTTTTTTGTTCAATAGAATCAATGGGTTAGGAAATATTTTCCAGTTTGGGGCTTGACAAGAGATTTCCACAGGTAGGGGCGGTGCGCCCCCTATCTATATAGAGGTGTCCGGTCAGGCGACTGCTTTGGACTTTTCAGGCTCGCTTGCAAGCTCGCCAATCTGGTCGAGGTTTACGCCGGCGGTTTCGATATGGAAGAACCATGTGACGATTGCTCCCAGAATGCAGGTGACGATGAGGCCGTAAAGCAGCATGCGCGTGCCGATGGTGGAGAGCAGGATGGGGAAGAGGAATGCAGTGGCTACGGCACCGATTTTGGCGAAGGTGGCGGCGAATCCCGCGCCTGCGCAGTTTGCGATGCCGGCGTTGATTCCGTTTTCTGCACTGCTGTTTGCTTATACTTCGGTGCCCAGCTTCAAGGCTGCCTGGGATGTTTTGACCAAGGAGCGACGGCTTGGCGTGGATGTGCTGGATTCCATTGTTGTGCTGGCTTGCCTTGTTACTGGGCAGGTAATGGCTGGCGCGATTCTGGCGTGGTGTCTTTCGTTCGGGCGATTCCTGGTGCGTCGTACGGAGGACAACTCCAAGAAGCTGTTGTTGGGGGCGTTTGGAAAACAGCCGCGGTATGTGTGGCTGCTGAAGGATGGCGTGGAGATCCAGGTGTCGCTGGACAAGCTGGAGAAGGGCGACATTGTGTTGGTTCACACTGGCGAAGTGGTGCCGGTGGCTGGCGTGATTGTTGAAGGCATGGCGATGGTTGACCAGCAGGCTTTGACTGGGGAATCGACGCCTGCGGAAAAGGGCATTGGCGACCCGCCGTATGCCTCGACCGTTATGGTGGCGGGCAAGGTACAGGTTGCTGTGGAGAGATCCGGCGGCGAGACGGTGACGGCCAAGATTGCGCAGATTCTCAACAGTACTGCTGGCTATACGCTTGCTTCTCAGCACAAGGGCGAGCAGTTGGCTGATAAGGCGGTGATTCCTACGCTTGCGGCTGGTGTGCTGGCGTTTGGAACGATTGGTCCGCAAGGCGCTGCGGCTGTTCTCAACAGCGATATGGGGACGGGGATTCGCATGGCTGCTCCGCTTGCGATGCTCTCCACGCTGGCGCTATGTGCGCAGCGCGGCGTGCTGGTGAAGGATGGGCGTGCGCTTGATTTGCTTTGCGGCGTGGATACAGTGCGCTTCGACAAGACTGGCACGCTTACACGCGAGCGTCCTGAGATTGGAAAGACGATTACTGCCAACGGACATACGGCGAATGAGATTCTGCGCTATGCCGCTGCGGCGGAGCATAAATTCCATCATCCGATTGCGCTTGCCATCCTGGAAAAGGCAAAAGAGGAAGGGCTTGATCTTCTGCCTGCGGACAGTATGCAGTACAAGGTGGGATATGGCATCAGTGTTGGCGTTGATGGCCACCTAATCCGTGTAGGCAGCCGTCGTTATATGGATACGGAAGGCGTGGCGCTTACGCCGAAGATTGAAGAGGCATTGGAGGAGGCGCATCGCGAAGGGCACACCATGGTGATGGTTGCGGTGGATGATGCCATTGGTGGTGCACTGGAACTGCGCGCTTCGGTTCGTCTCGAGGTGCCGGAGATTATCAAGGGGCTGCGTGCGCGGGGTATCAAGCACATCGCCATTATCTCCGGGGATCACGAGGCTCCTACGCGCAGGCTGGCGGAACAGCTTGGCATGGACCGCTACTTTGCGCAGGTGCTGCCGACGGACAAGGCTGACTACGTTGAGAATCTGCAGAAGGAAGGGCGCAAGGTCTGCTTTGTTGGCGACGGTATTAACGATGCAATCGCGCTGAAGAAGGCGGATGTTTCTGTGTCGCTGCGCGGCGCAACTTCGATTGCTACTGACACGGCGCATGTGGTGTTCATGGAGCCTGGGCTTGGCAAGCTTTGCGAATTGCTGGACATAGCTCGTGACCTGGAGAGCAATGTGCGCAGAAGCTAAGTGTTTATCGTGGTGCCCAACGTGCTTTGCATTGTTGATGCGTTCACCATGGACTTTGGAATTGGCATGTCGGTGCTGACCAACAATGTTGCCGCGCTGGGAGCGCTTGCGAACGGCATTCTTCCGAGGATAGGCAGGGATAAAGGAGATACCTTATGACGAACAAAACACCGCTGCGCGTCTTACTTGAAGGAGTGCGGCGCTTTCATAACAGGGAATTTCCGCGAGACCACGACCTCTTTGAGCATCTCCGTTCGGGACAGCATCCGCACACGCTCTTCATCACCTGCGCAGACAGCCGCATCGTTCCTGACTTAATTACACAGGCCCATCCCGGCGAACTTTTTGTTTGCCGCAATGTTGGCAATATTGTTCCGCCTTTCAGCGATAGCTCGTGTGAGATTTCGGCAGTGTTGGAGTATGCGTGTACTGAACGGAAGGTGAACCAGGTGGTGATTTGCGGGCACTCCGACTGCGGCGCTATGAAGAGATTGTTGAATGCTGCAGCTACAGAGCATATGCCTGCTGTTACCTCCTGGCTTGGGAATGCCTCTGGAGTGCTGAAAGAGGTGCGGAGAGTGCACCCCGATTTGTCGGGGCCGCAGGCTGTTCAGGCGATGGTTGAGCAGAATGTGAAGGCGCAGCTTGTTGCTCTTCGCAAACATCCCGCAGTGGCGGCAAGAATTGCTGCAGGCGATATCCATGTTCATGGATGGGTTTACGATATCGGCGGTGGAACAGTTGGTGTCTTCGATGCAGGAGAGCGCGAACTGCTGTCCCTGGAAGCAGCGCTGGCCCAGCTTCAGTAGTGCGCGGCTTATACGCGCTGCATGAAGAAGTATGCGAGCGCGAAGAGAATATAGACGCCGATTAGCAGGAAGCCTTCGTACCATGTTGTCTCGCCATCGGCGACGATAAATCGCACGACGAAGGCTGCGCTGACAATTGCGAAGAGATCAAGCGGGCTGCCGAAGACAAGGTTCATGGGGTGGCCGATGAACCAGGAGACAATTACCAGCACCGGCGCTACGACCATTGCGATTTGAATGGCCGAGCCGAGGCAAAGGCTTAGTACGATGTCCATTTTGCCCGCGCGGGCAAAGGACACGGCTACGAATAGATCGGAGACGGTGCCAATCAGCGCCAGTACTACGATGCCCATAAAGACAGGCGGAAGGCCGAACTGTGCGGAGGCTTCGGCCAGTCGCGATGAGACCAGTTCCGATTCAAAGGCAATTCCGACTGTGCCCGCCAGCATGACGGCCAGTCCTACAGGCAGGCTCCACTCGGGTGCGCTGGCCTCGTCTTCGCGAGCGCTTTCAAACATGCTCTTATTGCTCATGAGGACGTAAATGAGGTGGGCTCCGTAAAGCAACAGAAGGACTACCGAGACGCCGAGGCTTAGAGACTCATCGAGCATGGAGAGGTTTGCTTTGGGGGAAAGCAGGCGCTCCGTGACATCGAAAACAGCGGGCAGCAGGATGGCCACGGCCAGCAAGAGCAGCATTGTGGATAGCAGTCCTACGTGGTCCTGCTTGAATGTTTGCCGCTCATGACGGAAGCTGCCTATTACTACTGCGATGCCGAGGAACAGCAGTGTTGTACCTATGATGGAGCCGGTAATTTGTGCCTGCACCACCTGGGTCTGCGCGCTGGATAGTACGAAAAGTGCCAGCACCAGCTCGGCGGCGTTGCCGAAGCTGACATTGAGCAGACTGCCGATGGTACTGCCCGCATAAGCTGCCACCTGCTCGGTGCCGCGCTGCACCCAGTTGGCCAGTACTCCGATGGCGATGAGGCCAGACAGGAATATCAGCGTTGGCGCTGCGAGAGAAAAATGGTGCAGCGCCAGGGACAGGGGGATAAAGAGCAGCAGGGCATATTTCCACTGCTTGATGCTGGTTGCCAGCATGTTCGGTTCTCCTTTCAGGCAGCGTGTTGCGGGTGTGAATTGGCAGGCTACTTCATTATCAAGCGATGCGCGTGGGATATTCCGGTGTGGAAGAAAGTTTCTTCAGGGAATTCACGATTTAGAAAAACGCGCGATGCTAGCATACGTAATCGTGGCGCAGGTTTCAGCCCAATCCGCTGGCACGCCTATTCCTCCTCTCCTGTCTTGGATACTTGAAGACAGGGGAAGACCTGTCCTATCGCTGCTTGGTGCTGGGATTTGTTTTCTGGTGATGCCGGAGCTGCCCAGTGACATGCGGCTTATTCTTTGTTTCGACGTTGCCACCATCCTCTATATTGCACTGTGTGTCTGGCTGATGAATACGGCCACGCAGCAGGCTTGCATCCGTTTATCCATGCGCTCGCGATGGAGGAACTTTCACTTGTTGCTTCTGATGCTGCTTACGCTGGTGGGCCTCCTGGTCATTCCGGTTATGGCGCACCCGGATAAGAGCTCGGAGTTGCTGCGGCTTTTTCACTATGGCGCGTCGTTGCTGGCTATTGCTCTTGGGTGGCTTGTGGCGCACATCAGCTTTGGCCTGCATTACATGCACATGTACTACAGCGATACGATCTCCGAAGATGAGGCGGAGTTTGATGAGGGAATGACTTACCCTGAACGGAAGATGCCTGACTATTGGGATTTTATGTACTACTCATTCACGATTGCGATGTGCTATCAGACTTCGGATGTGACTATCACCAATCCGAAGGTGCGGCGCGTTACGCTGCTGCATGCTATTTATTCGTTCTTCTTTGTGGCGACGATTCTTGGGCTGGTCATCAATATTCTGTCGAATATTATTTGATTCGATGATGAAGGGCCTTCAATCGATTGATTTGTTGTGGGCTACTTGCGAATCTCTTCGCGGGTGTCTTTCAGGCGCTTTGGCTTGCGTGTGTTGCGGGCGGTCTCGCGGATTTGCTCGAATTCCTGACGAATTCTTTCTTCGCCGTATTTTCTTTCGAGGGCTCGGACGGTGAAGTGGCCGCGGGCTACGTTGTTGAAGTGCTGGACGAAGGCTACGTTCAGAGAGCTTCCGGTGGCTGCGCCGATGATTGGAACGGCTGAGGCTGCAATCTCCTGCGAAACCAGCAGGCCAAAACGCGGGGCGATGGCGGAGACGAACTCGACGACCATGGGGCCGGCCTTTACGGAGGAGCCGTGGCGGAGGACGTAATCCGCGGCATCTTTGGCGGACTTGGCCAAGGCATTCCGGGCTGCGTAATATCCAGATTCTGTAGCAGCTGGGCCTCTGCCATCGGCGCTCAGCGCGAATACCTCAAGGCATGCTACTCGAACTTCTGGCTTTGATACGTCCTCGCCGGCAGCTTCCGCAATGCCGATGATGGATTGGAACATGACGATGGTTGTGAGGGGAAGCTCGACCGCAAGAGCGACCATTCCGGCGAAGCCACCGAGAGCCCCGGCGAGTCCTGAAACAAGCTTCGGATGGTTTCCTGCAATGCCGAGAAGGCTGCGCGGGCTTCTTGGTTTCATAGCGAACTTGAGGCATAGCGTGATTGCGTTTTGCGAGGCTTTTGCTATCGCTTCCCCGATGAAGGGAGGGAGAGAGGAGATGATAGCGTCGGCGGGGTGGCCGAGCAGGCGCGCGAGCATTGTGACAAAGCTGTTTGTTTCGAGCAGATAAACTGCGCGCTCGAGGCTCTCACGGTCTGCGGGGTCTATAGGCTCTTGCTCTGGCATCATCAACATGCTCAGGATACAGCGGAGCATGGAACAAAGAACCCTGTAATAGAAAAAAGCTGTTAAGAGCGAGAATCCTGAAGGTGTTTGGGTTTGTGTTTCTATAACTCGCCAGAGATGGCCCTGGCGAGTCATAGAAAGATGCCCGGTTTGGTTTAGAAGCTGGCGCGAATACCCATTTGGATTTGCCGCGGGGTATTGCCCTGTGTTTTTGTGGTTCCCCAGTTGGTGCTGCTTTGAAGAGAGAGGCTGGGGTTAGCAAAGTTCAGATGGTTCATTACGTTGAACATGACGCCGGAAAGCTCGATGCTGCCTCGCTCCCAGACGACAACCTTCTTTTTGACGCTCAGGTCGATGTCAAAGTAGCCGAGACCACTGATTGGGCCTGCGCCTCCGTTGCGTGTGTCGAGGCCAAGGATGGGAGGACGGACGGTGTTGTACACGGCAACCGGGTCTTTGAAGAAGTTAATGGCTGCCTGGCCGGGGCCTTTGGTGTTGGTGCCGACTTTCACACCGTTGGCGTCAACACCGCCGTTGATTCCCCGGTGAGCGTGAGCGCCGCCGGTAAAGGAGGTGGTGAATACGCAGCTTTCGCCGTCGGTAAAGTTGCTTCCGTCTTCACCGCCGAAGTTCTGGCCGCTGTTGTTGCTTCCGCATTGCAGAGGCTGACCAGTACCGGCAACGATGACTGGAGATAATGTCCATCCACCAGCGACGCGGCCGATGATGCCGTGCTGCTCTTTGTACCAGGGAGTTTCATAGACAACGAATGTGTTGAATATCCATGCCTGATCGAATCCCTGACGTCCGTATTGCTGCTTCAGGTTGAAGGAATCCTCCGCGGTGATTGAGCTGGTGGACTGGTTGTATGCGCCCAGACCAAGTGCCTTGCTGAAGGTTAGGTTTTCCTGCAGCGTGAGGCCGTGGTACGCAGTGGCTTTGAAGGACACGTAGCCGCCGTGATAGTTGCTGTATCCTTCGCTGGTGCCTACGCTCAGGCCGGTGACGATCTGGCCAGCGCTGCCATAGGTAGCGTTGGAAGTTGGCGTGCCCATCAGGCTTCGGTTGAAGGTGAAGCCTGAACCATTTGCGCCGTTCGTGTTGTTGTCGAGCGCTTGCCACAGGCTGAAGACCTGCTGTGCGCGGATTTTTCCAGTCTGCTTTCTAACGATGGCTTCGGTGCAGCTTGAGTAGCCGAGGCAGTAGCTGGAGTTTGCTCCGCCGAGAGCCGCTTCAAAGAAGGGTTGCGCGACAACCGTTGTGGGAGCGGCGCTGGTTGCGCAGTCGCTCGCCGACGTGGTGCAGCCAAACATGCCTTCTAATGCAAGATAGGCTTGCTGGAAGGATTGGCCGCCGAGGGAGAGCATGTAGGGAACGGCGTTGGGGTTCAGCATGATGTACTCGTGGTGAATGAGGCGTCCGATATAGCCTACTTCGACGAGCATCTTGCGATTGATCTGGCGCTGAACGGAGAAGTTGATGGTATCGACATCCGCGGGTCGCAGCGAGGGGTCGAGCGGGGATGCGATGGATACGCCGGGGCCATCCAGACCGGGGCGATAGGGCTGGGGGAGAGTTGCCGGCAGTGCCGCCGCAGCCAGAGTGGGCGATGTGCCATCCGAGCCGAAGCGATAGACCGTGGAATCCGTGAAGTTGTTCTGGTTGCATCCGCCGGCTCCGGTGGTGGATGACTGTGCGTATTTGCATTGCGTGGCGAGAATGAGTCCGGGGCTGAGCAAAGGATTCAACACCTGAAGGTCGCCGTTGATGCGTGCATAGATTCGACCGTAGCCTCCGCGAATTACTGTTGCGCCATCGCCGAAAATCTTGCCCAATGCGCCGTCTGTGAACTTGGGGTTCCATGCCACGGCAACGCGCGGGCTGAGTGCCGCGTAGTACGGATCGTAGGGATATGAGCGTCCGCCAGAAACATTATGAAGCAGCGCAAAGCCGATGTAGGGGTTGTAGACCTGACCGGAGAAGGCCGCTGCCTGTTTTGCGGCGAGCCATTGCTTGGTATGTATTGCGTTGCCTGATTCATCCGTAAACATGACCTGATTGCCATTACGCTCTGACGGCGGCATTTCAATTGCGTAGCTCAGGCCATAGTTAATGGTAAGGCTGGGCTTGATATGCCAGGTATCAGTGACATAGAGGTTGTAGTACGGAATTGTTGTGTTTGCGCCGATAGCCGTGTAGGGCGCATTCAACGTGAGTGTGCCGCCTACGTTGGAGTAGGTGTTGGCAACCTGCGTGTCGGTCACAATGCCGAAGTAGGTGTCGAGGATGCGTTGATATGCGGACGTCGATGCAACGGCTCCGAGGCCGGGCTTGGAGTAGGTGACGTTTCCACCGCCGCCTCCATCGCCAAGCTGGAAGGTGGGAGTGTAGTTGATGCTGGCTCCGTTGTCCGTACGCTGATGGTAGTTGAAGTTGTGCTGGAACGAACCGCCGAACTGGATGAGGTGAGCGCCGGAGAGCTTCGTCAAATCATCGCGAATGGAGTTGTCCTTTCCGTTCCATATGCGGGTGCGGATGTTCTGCGTGTTTACGTTGTAGGGGGAGAGCACGTTGGTTGTGCTTTCGCCGAGCGGCTCAAGGGCTCCGCTGGCTCCATCTATCTGCGGAGGTGCGCCTGCACCTTTCCACTGCCAGAAATTGTGCAGGTAGCTGTAGTGGAAGTCGTTTGTAAGGGAAGAGCTGATGTTCGTGGTAAGCCCCACTACCAGGAACCATGGCTGCTGCGGACGCGGAGTTAACGCGTGAGGTACGCCCATGGTGCTTCCGGGGAGAACGCCGCCAATATCCACCTGGTTGTTGGTGACGTTCTGCAGGTTGTAGTAGCGGTAGCTGGACATGAAATGCCATTTGCTGCCGAAGTCGTGGTCAAGACGAGCGACGAAGAAGTTGCTGCTCTGCGGGATGAGAAGGTTGGCTCGATAGCCGATGACGTTGACGCTATCGCAGATGGAGCCGGAGAGAGCGCCGCAGCTCTGATCGAAAATGCCGGCATAGCTTTTGCCGTTTGCGCCTGTGGAGCCAGAATTTCCTGCTGGAGCTACAGGCAACTCAGTGTTGTAGTAGTTATACATCGTGGAGTTCATGCCGATGCCGCGCGGGTCATTGGCGATTAGCTGGCTCTTTGTGAAGGTGTCGCTGCCAAAGGTGAGTTGGCCCAGCTGCAGGTATTCATACGAGGGAACGGCACGCTCGTATGTGGTTGCCTGCGGATAGCGGAAGCCTTCGTAGTTGGCGAAGAGATAAGTCTTGCCACCAAACATGTGGGGCAGGATAGCGCCGCCGCCTGCTACGCCAAAGCGGCTGTAGTGAAAGCTGGGCTTGGGAGTAGCGCTGGTGGGGTAATTGTTCTGCCAACTGTTGGCGTTGAAGCTGTTGTCCAGATAATACTCGTAGGCTGTTCCATGCCACTTGTCATGGCCGCGCTTGGTAACAATCTGTGATTGCGAACCGGAGGAGTTGTTGAAGTCCGCGGTCTGGCCTGAGGTGGAAACCTTGAACTCTTCAACGCTGTCCTGAGGCATGGGAACAACACCTGCCGGGCCTGCACCGAGAAAGCCGCCAGCGGTGGAGTTGGTGTTGCCGCTTGTGTAAGTGGTGAAGTTTCCGTCCATGTCGCTGGAGTTGCTGCCGCCGTCCAGTGAGAAGCTTGCCTGGTCATTGGTTGTGCCGGCCACATATCCGCCGGGCGTAACGCCGGGCTGCATGGTTGCGAAGCTGGCTACGTCGCGACCGATGGCGGGAAGGGATTCGACCATGACAGTATCGACGGTTGTGCCGGTTGTGGCATTCATTGTCTGCAGGTCAGCATTGGAGGCCTGCACCTCTACAACAGTGGTTTCAGTGCCGACCTGCAAGGAGAAGTTTGCTGTTGTCTGGGCACCGACCGCGACCGTGAGGTATGGGATGGATTCCTTAGAAAACCCGCTCTTGGAGGCTACGATTGAGTAGTTGCCGGGCTCTACATTCGGTAATACGTAATAACCAACTTTGTTGCTGGCGATGGAACGTACTGCTTTGGTGGACAGATTTGTCAATTCAATGGCGGCGTCAGGAATCACCGCACCCTTTGGGTCAGTTACGGTACCAGTGATGGTGCCGCTGCTGGCCGCCTGTGCTTCAAGCCTGATTCCGCTTGTAAGCAGCGCAAAGAACAAGAAGAGGAAGACACACTGGGAGGGCACTGCACAACGAAATCTGAGTCGATTCATGAACTGCCTCCTAACCTCGTGAATGAGGAAATTCCAAATTCCAGCAAATCGAGAGTACGAATGCGTATGGGCACATGCGCTCATCTCGAAGATGGGCACGTGATAGCAGGTTCTGTGCAACAGGCAGAATAAGTGGGTACAGAGGGCACTACGGCAGGATGAATACCAGACAGATTCATGCGACGAACGCCAACGGTTTCGGCATAAGCGTGTCCTGCGATGTGTTTTTTTGGAATGTACGATACAAGTTGCAAGCGAGCAAGAAATAAATATTTATTTCTTATACCGTCTTTATTGCGTGCGTAAAAAGCTGCGAACAGGTGTTTATCTGCGCGGGATTGAGACACTGCGCATTATGCAGAGGGCGGGAGGCATAACAGCGCAGCCCTCGCACGATGCGTGCATGGGGTTTAGTTACCGCGATAGTTAAGCAGTGGCTTCTGGTTTTCTGGAATCGCTGTAACGTATTTCCTGCCGGTGAGTTGACGCGCGAAATCCTGATGCGCAGCGCTGACGAGTTCGCTGCTGGAAAACAGATCAACAGTGGTGAGTGCGAGTGCTTTGGAGGCGGTAACCATGCCGCTTTGTCCAATGGACATGCCTGCGGAGGCTGCGGCCTGCCATGTGTGCGCGGCTACTCCGGGGACGAAGGTAGCTGCGGAAAACCCGATGGTGGGCACGGCCCAACTGACGTCTCCCACATCGGTTGAGGCTGAAGGGGCGTTGGGGTCCACAGGGCGAAGGGGCTCAATTGTGTTGGTGAGGGCGAGGTCTGGGACGGTGTCGATTCCCAGTGTTTTTTGCAGCTTGAGAGCGAACTCGCGCTGCTCGGCGTTCATGGTGTAGCCGCCGGCTTCCTCCAGATTTCTTTGCGCAACAGGCGCTAGTGCATCGTTGCCGATGATGTTGGCGTCGCTGCCTATGTCTGTGATTTCTACGGTTGTTCCGGTCATCAGTGCGGCTCCCTGGGCTACTTTTCCGATGCGATCCCAGATGCCTTGCAGCACTGCATTGGAAGGGTGGCGCGCCATGAGGTCGATTTGCGCGAGGTCAGGTACGACGTTGGGTGCGACACCGCCTTTGGAGATGATGTAGTGAATGCGGGTGTTGCTGGGAACATGCTCGCGCATGAACTCGATTCCATTGCCCATCAGCATGACGGCATCGAGCGCAGAACGACCGCGGTCCGGGGCCATTGCGGCGTGCGCGGCTACTCCGTGGAAGGTGAACTTGGCGGAGACGACTGCCAGCAGACCGCCGTTGCTTACAGAATTGCGGTCGGCGGGATGCCAGTGGAGCACGACGTCTACGTCTTTGAACAGGCCATCGCGCACCATGTAGACCTTGCCTGAACCGCCTTCTTCCGCGGGCGTGCCGTAGTAGCGCAGAGTACCGGTGATGTGATTTGCCTGCATGTATTGCCGCACGGAAATGGCGGCGAGTGCTGCTCCGGCACCGAGGAGATTATGGCCGCAACCATGGCCGGGAGCATTGGGTGCAACGGGGGCGCGCTCTGGCACGGACTGTTGTGAGAGGCCGGGCAGTGCGTCAAACTCGCCCAGAATTGCGATGACGGGCTTTCCCTGGCCGTAGCTTGCGATGAAGGCTGTTGGCTCGTCTGCTACGCCGGATTGGATGGTGAATCCTTCGGCCTTGAGCTTCTCCTGCAGAAGAGCGGAGCTCTTGTTTTCGTGATAGCCCAGCTCGGCGTACTCCCAAATCTGGCGTGAAACCTGCTTCCATGGAGCGGCGTTCTTATCGACAAGTTCGAGAACCTGCTTGTGCGATGCGGTTGTGTCCTGTGCGAAAGACAGCGCAGAAACGACAGTAAAAATCGCGAGAGACAGTGCCGATTTGTGAATGCGCTTCACGAGGCACGATGATGGAAACCCTTGAATTACAGGCATGATGGCTCTTCCTTTGCAGGGATTTGCGAGTATGGCACAGCTTGCCTTCAAGTGAGAGCCGTCTACAGAAAAATACGTAATACGGCTCATAGCAACATGTTTTCAGCAAGCACGTTGCGTAGAAAGTTTCGTTGACAGCTTGGCGGAAGCGTATTACAGTCTGTTTCACTATTGCAACATTCATACCGCTTCTCAGGTCATACGCTTTCCCTGTCTGCTCACAAGCTTTGAAGTCGAAAGGTATCGATGCCGATGCGACGTTTCTCCGCGTGTTGTTTGTTGTTTTCCCTGTCCGCTTATGCGGCTGCTCCCGCAGCGGACTCTTCGCTGCGCGGTTATACCGCCGAACACTCCACGGAAGAAGTGCAGTGGGAACAGAAGTTCCGCGCTATTCCTGATACTGCGCGGCTGCGCGAAAATATGCGCCGCCTTTCAGCACGCCCGCACCATGTGGGCTCGGTCTACGACAAAGACAATGCCGAGTGGATGGTGGCGCAGTTGAAGTCCTTTGGATTGGACGCCAAGATTGAGCAGTTTGAGGCGCTGTTTCCTACGCCAAAATCTCGCACGCTGGAGTTGCTGGGCGCGGAGAAGTTCGTTGCGAAGCTGGAAGAGCCTGCGCTGCAGATTGACCCGACATCGGGCCAGAAGGATGAGCAGCTTCCTACCTACAATGCGTATTCGCGAGATGGAGATGTAACGGCTCCGCTGGTCTACGTCAACTATGGCGCGCCGGCGGATTACCTGGCTCTTGAGGCTATGGGCGTTTCTGTAAAAGGCGCTATTGTCATTGCGCGTTATGGCCAGACGTGGCGTGGCATCAAGCCGAAGCTGGCTGCGCAGCACGGCGCGGTGGGATGCCTTATCTACTCCGACCCCAAGGATGATGGCTATGCACGCGGTGATATCTATCCGGAAGGGCCGATGCGTCCGCCGGATGGTGTGCAGCGCGGTAGCGTTATGGACATGCCGGTGTATCCCGGCGATCCGCAAACGCCCGGTGTAGGCGCGGTGGCGGGCACAAAGCTAATCCCTCTCGAAAAGGTTGAGACGATTACCAAAATTCCGGTGATGCCGATTTCCTATGCGGATGCAAAGCCTCTGTTGCAGGCGCTGGGAGGGCAGACCGTGCCTGAGAACTGGCGCGGAGCGTTGCCGATTACTTACAAGACCGGGCCTAGCAAGGCGATGGCGCATTTTGCGCTGAAGTTTAACTGGGACCGTAAGCCCTTGTATGACGTGGTTGCGACGATTCCCGGCTCCACTTATCCAGATCAGTGGGTGATTCGCGGCAATCACCATGATGCGTGGGTGAACGGCGCGGGCGATCCTGTTAGCGGTGCTAGTCCGGAGCTTGAAGAAGCGCGTGCGCTGGGCGAACTGTTGAAGCAGGGATGGAAGCCGCGCCGCACCATCGTCTATTGCTTCTGGGACGGAGAAGAGCCGGCTCTGCTTGGATCTACTGAGTGGGCGGAGTTTCATGCGGAGGACCTTAAGCAGCACGCTGTTGCTTACTTCAACACGGATGGCAACAGCCGCGGGTTTTTCAATGCTTCGGGCTCTCATTCTCTCGAAAATTTCATTAACAGCGTCGTGAAGGATGTGGATGATCCTGAGACGAAGATGTCGGTGTGGAAGCGTGCGCGCCTGGCAAGTGCAGTTCGCCGTGGCGGAGGCGGGGAAGGGAATAGCGAGGCTCGTCCTGATTCACGCAACCGACCGGATACCCGTATTGGCGCGCTTGGCTCTGGCTCCGACTACACGGTGTTTGTCGATCACCTTGGAATTGCCAGCGCCAATCTTGGTTTTGGCGGCGAAGACGAAGGCGGCGGGCAGTACCACTCGATCTATGACGATTTTTACTGGTATACGCACTTCCAAGACACGGACTTTGCCTATGGAAAAGCGCTGGCGCAGACTGCGGGTACGATGATGATGCGAATGGCCGATGCTGATACGATTCCGTACCAGTTTGGCGATGAAGCAGACACGGTGCATAACTATGTCACCGAGGTGAAGAAGCTGGCGGATACGATGCGCGGCGAGATTAAGCAGCGCAATACGAATATTGCCGAAGGCGCATACAAGGCAGCGGAGAATCCCAAGAAAGTAAGTGTGCCTCCGGCTGTTGATATTGTTCCGCCGTATTTCAACTTTGCTCCGCTGGATCAGGCTTCTGACGATTTGACGGCTGCTGCTGCTGATTACGACAAGGCATTTACAGCACATGCCGCAAGTGCGGGGCCGGAAGTCAATGCAGAGCTCATGAAGACGCAGCGTGTGCTGCTTGATCCGAGTGGCCTGCCGAATCGTCCATGGTTTGAAAACATGGTTTATGCGCCGGGGTTCTACACCGGGTATGGCGTGAAGACTCTGCCTGCGGTGCGCGAAGCGATTGAGCAGAAGGATTGGAAGATTGTGGATGCAGAGATTGCGCGTACAGCAGCAGCGCTGGAGCGCGAGGTGGACGTGCTGAAGTCCGCAACAAAAGTTCTCACCAGTAAGTAAGTGGCTGGGCGCTGGGGTCTTGCTTGCACGGCATGACTGCGGCGCCTGTCTTTCCGTATATCCGCCTGCGAGCGTATGCAAGCCGCTCAGTGGATAAGTGTCGGCTTTTTTACCGGATGTTCTTGTGCGGTAACTTTACCGGAGGATTTGTGAAGAGGATGAACAAGAGGTATCAGGGTTTATCGCGTGCTGCGGGAGTTGCTCTTCTGCTCCTTTTGATTTCAGGAAGTTTCAACTTGCGCTCGCAGGCTGCGGCGCGCCCCAACCGCGGAGAAGATGCACCTGCCGCTCCAGAAGGAAGGGAAGCACGGAGGGAAGCTGCGCCTATTCCGCCGGAAGATAAGGTTGAGAGCAAGCATGATTGGGCGGCAGGCGGGCGTACTGTGCACTATACGGCGACTGCAGGACACTTGTTAATCAACGACGAGCAGCACAAGCCGATTGGCAACATGTTTTATGTGGCTTATACAGAAGATGGTGTTCCTGCCAAGAACAGGCCGGTGACTTTCCTCTATAACGGTGGCCCCGGCTCGGCTACTATCTGGCTCCATATGGGGTCGGTTGGTCCGGTGCGTGTTGTGACTTCCAGCCCGAAGGCAACTGGGCCTGCGCCATTCAGCCTTGTTACCAATGAATACAGCTTGATTGACAAGACTGACCTGGTCTTTGTGGATGCGCCATTGACGGGCTTTTCCCGGCTGGTGGGTACGGGCACGGCGAAGGACTTTACCGGTGTCGATGAAGATGTGCGCGCTTTCAATAAATTCATCACGCGCTACATCACGGTCAATCAGCGCTGGTCCTCTCCCAAGTTTCTTTTTGGCGAGAGCTATGGCACGCCGCGATCGGCTGCTTTGGTCGCGTCGTTGAACAATGACAGCATTGAGTTCAATGGCGTGATTCTGCTTTCTTCCATTCTCAACTACTACATGCGCAGCCCCGGCTACGACATTGAGACCAAGACGTATTTGCCGAGCTACGCCGCGATTGCCTGGTACTACAACAAGGTTCCTCACAACGGTTCCATGGAAGAGTTTGTTCAGAAGGCTCGCGAGTTTTCTCGCAGCACTTATGCAACTGCGCTCGACCAAGGCGATCAGCTTCCGCCTGCGCAGTTTGATGCGATTGCGAAACAGGTGGCGGGGTTCACAGGGCTCAGCGAGCAGTTTGTGAAGGAGGCCAAGCTGCGCATCTCTCCCAGTCGCTTTCGCAAGGAGCTGCTGCGCGACCAGGAGCAGATACTCGGTCGTTATGATGCGCGCTTTGATGGCTTTGACCCGGACTCGGCTGGAGAGAATCCGGGCTATGATCCCTCAGATACGGGGATTGGCGGCGCATTTGTTGGCAACTTCCACGAGTATCTGCAGAGCGAACTCAAGTATGTGACTTCTGAGCCGTACAACCTGCATGCGCAGGGCTCTCAAGGCTGGAACTGGGAGCATCGTCCCTCTGGAGGAGGAGGTGGTGGCGGGGGAATGGCAGGCCGTCCGATGCCGCAGCCGGATACTGTGCTCGACCTGGCCGATTGCATGAGAAAGAATCCTAACCTGAAGGTCTTCTCTGCGAATGGATGGTTTGATCTTGCTACGCCGTTTTTCGGGACTGAGCACGATATTGCGCAGATGATGCTTCCGGCTTCAATTGCCGGGAACGTCAAGTTTGGCTATTACCCGGCGGGACACATGGTCTATCTGAATGTGGAAGCGCTCAAGCAGATGCACGATGACCTTGAGAAGTGGTATCCGACGGCGGTTAAGTAAGCTGTCGGCTATTCCAATGTCGATGAAGAGTGGGCTGGTTTGGTAGGAAAGCCAGCCAGCTCTTTTATGAGCCTTGCGAACCCGCAGGTAGAACCTCGTAAGGCCGCATCATCTCGTTGTCCTCATGTTCCAGCAAATGGCAGTGCCACACATAGCGGCCTGCGTAGCCGGTGAAGGGGACAATGATGCGTGTGACGGTGTGTGAGTTCACGCGCACCGTGTCCTTCCAGCCAAGCTCATTTGCATCTGGCGGCATAATCGCGCTGGTGTAGCGCAGCTTGTTGTTGTAGGTGTAGTCGAAGGCATCGAAGCGCCGGCGATCGAGAATCTGGAAGCGGACAAGATGCAGGTGAATCGGGTGCGTGTCATCGGTCAGATTTGCCAGTTCCCAGATTTCGGTTGTGTTCAGGACTGGCTTTTCTGTAATTGGCGCGTGCCATGGCGTCTTATTGAGTAGCATGCCCATGGACTCGGCAATCAGGTTCAGGTTTTCATCCAGCGTCAGCCGCCGCGTGCGCACTGCTGTTGATTCCGCGATGCGCTGTATGGGGCGCAGTGTTGCAGGAACCGTGCTCGTATCCGTTACGGCTGTGGTGCCAACGCGAAATTCCAGAAGACCGAAGGGTTCGCTCTGTAACTGAATCTTTGCGCCACGGCTATGGGAGAAATCAATTACAAGATCTGCGCGCTCGCCCGGGGCCATCTGCACAAACTTTACTGTTACTGGCGCAGCGAGCAGGCCCTGGTCGCTGCCAATCTGCTGCATTGTTCCGCCGCCTGAAAGAGTGAGGCGGTAGAAGCGCCCATTGGCTGCATTCAGGACGCGGAATCGATACTTTCGCGGCTCTACGTCGAGATAGGGGAAGAGCTTTCCATTGACCATGTGCAGCTCGCCGAAGGCTTCGGGCACCCATGGCCGCTCGGCGTCTGGAGAAACCGGGTAGCTTAGCTGGCCGTCCGGTTTCATGTCGCGGTCTGCGAGGACCAGCGGAATTTCGTATGGCCCCTTCGGCAGATTCAGCGCATCCTCAACCGCATCGCGCACGAGGTAAAGCCCAAACATTCCGGCATAGATATTCAGCCGGTTAATTCCCATTGCGTGGTCGTGATACCACAGCGTCGCCGCGTCTTGTTCATTCGGATAAAAGTACGTGCGTGACTTGCCGGGGACATACCAGTCTTCGGGGTAGCCATCGCTCTCGGCGGGAGTTTTGCCGCCATGCAGATGGACTACGCCGCGCACCTCCGGCAGCTCTTTCTCTGCGCCATGCAGGGTGTGGTCGATGGGCATGAAATGTTTCTGAGGAAGTTCATTGGCCCACTCGATCAGTTGGCCTTCGCCGCTGCGCGTATCAAAGAGAACTCCTGGTACTGCGCCGCCATACGACCACATGCGCGTTGGGGGCAGGTCGCGGTGCAGCTTTGCCGCAATTTCCCGCATTGACACGCGATAGTAGGGAACTCGCGCGCCTCCGGGCGCTGTGCGATGTTCCTGAGGCTTGGCAACCACGAGCATTGGCAGCGGGTCAACAAACCGTGCCAATTTACTCGCATCAAGGTTCGGCACATTCGATGCCTGGTGCATTCCATGATGCGCGAAGAGGGATGGCGAGGCAGCGAGCCCCGTGGCAGCCAATGCAGACCTATTCAGAAAACTGCGGCGTGTAATCATTGATTTAACAAGCTATCAGCGCTTTGTTACGCTTACATGACAAGAGCGGGGGCATTGCGCCCCCGCTCTCGTTTGCTTGCGCACTTGCGTACGCAGCCAGCTTACCAGCCGAAGCCGCCGCCGAAACCACCGCCAAATCCACCACCATAGCCGCCGCCAAAGCCACCCTGGCCATTGGCAAGAACGAGTCCGGTGTTCGGATCGAGGATGTACGGCCCAGCATTCGACTCATGCGTGAAGTCGAACAGGTTGTTGAGCGAGTTGGCCAGTGCGTCGAAAGAGCCCTGTCCAATGCGCTCACCGTTGAGCCAGTTGTCTTCCACAAATCGGAGAACGGAGGTCTGGTCGGTCATCGTGTGGTCAACAAAGTTGCCCTTCGCCCAGGGCGAAATGACGATCAGTGGCAGGCGAGGACCATAACCGCAGCGGCCCTGTGCATGCTGCGTGTACGGACCGGCCAGAGCAGCTTCTCCCGTACCGCAGGAGGGCTTGCCGTTGACGATATCCGCAGCCGTGGCCGATTGGTTCACAATCTGGCCAAGCTGGTGATCGTACCAACCGTCGGAGTCATCATAAGCAATGATTACGGCGGTCGAGTTCCACTCCGGCGACTTCTGCAGGAAGTTGATGGTGTTTACCACGAAGGTCTGCTCGTCCAGCGGGGTCGAGTAGCCGGCGTGACCGTCCTGGTAGCCAACAGCCTTGAGGTAAGAGACAGCAGGGAAGTTTCCGGCGCTGACCGCGTCAAAGAAGTCCTGCAGGTCGTACTGGTGGTTGCCACGGTCTCCCTGCTCGCCGATGGTGTGAACGGACGAGGGGCGCGCGTGGGTCAGGTTGGCCGTCGAGGTGTAGTACTGGAACGGCTGGTGGTGAGGAATGTAATCCGCCTTGTTTGCACCCGAAACCGGCGACGTGCTGTTGCGTTTGCAGCCCGTGCTCTTGTTCGAGTTGACCGTGCTCAGGTTAAAGCCGCCCGAGAAGAAGCCCCAGCTGATGCCGCGGGCATTCAGCAGATCGCCAATGTTTCTGCCGCCAAAGCGCACTGTTTCGCCAGACGTTGTAGAGCAGACATCGCCGACTGGGTCCGCGTCGCTGATGAGCGTGTGTCCACCGCTGCCGTCGTCAATTGTTGCGCCGCCGGGGTTGTTATCCTCGGTTACGCCGTTGAGCTGGCCGGAGATGAGGTTGATGGCACCGTCGGTGGAGGGGCCAAAGTTCGTGTCATAGGAGTTGTCGCTGATGGCGTAGCGCTGCGCGTAGTTCCAATAGGCCGTGACGGTGTTGCCGTCGTAGTAGCCCATTGTCAGGCCTTGTGTGGAGGTGATGTTCGAGTTGGGGCCGGAAGTTGGCGGCGGGCCGGCGGTGCCGACCGAAAGCGGGAAGGCATCCATCAGGCCGAAATCAAAGGCGGCCTGCTCAGGCGTGTAGTCGTGATCCTGATCGGCGGTAAAGGCCTGTGAGCGGTCCAGGCGGAAGGGGTTCGTCTTGCCGCTGCCATTGGCGGCGTTGAGGGAGTTCGGATTGTTGGTCAGCAAGCCGCCAGACAGCCCGTTGACGGAAGGCGTACCCGGTTTGGCTACAAAGCGGGGCTCGCCCTTGGGGTTCAACGCATAAGGATAGGTGGCGAAATAGTGGTCGAACGAGACGTTTTCCTGAAAGATAACAACCAGATGCTTGATGGGGGTAGCTGTGGGTTCCCCGCCGCCGTTTGCAAAAGCCGGCATCGGCAAGGTAGCCGTTGTGAGCAAGGTAGATAGTGACGCGGCTATAAGCTTTTTCAATGTAACCTCCAAAGAATCGCCTCTGGGGCGCTTGGCAATTCTCAAGGGGTGCTCATGAAAAAATGGTCAATGATTTGCGACAGATAGAAGAATTGATGGCCTTAGTACCTTGAACCGGCACGGTAACAGTTACTTTCGTCGTAGAGGTAGAACCGCCTTTGGTCATGTTCGAGGTGCGGCCAGGTGCTGGAGCACCAAGTTTTCGCAACTCAGGCGGTCCTGCAGCGTCTAACTAGACGAAACCATGCGACTTGTATTGTCTATGCGCGCCCCTATCGCATCCTTGTTCCCCTCCTTGGTTCTCGCGGCATTTGCTGTCGTTAGTCAGGCCCAGAAATCCGCGCCGGAAGCTACGCTGCACATCAATGCCCGCGAAGTGGTTTTACCCGTTACTGTCCGCGACAAGCATGGCGCGCTTATTAGCACGTTGCAAAAGTCGGACTTCACGCTGACGGAGGATGGTCGTCCCCAGGTCATCAAGAGCTTTGCTCATGAAACCAACCTGCCTTTCCGCATTGGCCTGCTGGTGGATACAAGCCGCAGCATGAGCAACGTGATGCAGTCGGTTCGCACCTCGACGGGCAATTTTATCGATCTTATGCTGCCTGCTCCGCCGGCAACCAGTAAGGACCAGGCATTTCTGCTGCACTTTGACCGTGAGGTGGAGCTTTTGCAGGACTTCACGAACTCTCGCGACAAGCTGCACCACGAACTGGACGATATGAGCGCTTCGCGCCAGGAGCAGTATGAAGGCGCGGACTCTAGCAGTGGAGGCAACAATGGCAACGGTGAAGACCGTCCACGCCGCAGCCGTGGAGGCACGCAACTTTATGACGCGATTTATCTCTCGTCGGATGAGTTGATGAAGGCGAAAGATGGCCGCAAGGCGCTTGTTATCTTTTCTGACGGCGCGGACCGCGGCAGCAAAGAGACGCTGAATGAAGCGATTGATGCGGCTGACCGCGCCAATGTGGTTATTTACACCATCTACTTCAAGGGCGAGCAGGAGCACGGATTTGGTAATGGCGGCGGCTTCCCCGGCGGAGGTCATCGCGGGGGAGGGTATCCCGGAGGCGGCGGTGGATGGCCCGGTGGTGGCGGTCACCGTGGCGGGCAGCCGCAGGGTGCTAACGGCATCGATGGTAAGAAGATTATGCAGGAGATTGCCGACCGCACTGGTGGCCACGCTTTTGAAGCGAAGAAGAAAGAAGACTTGGACGCTATCTACAAGCTGATTGAGGCCGAGCTGCGCAACCAGTATCTGCTTACCTATACGCCCGACAAGCTGGACAATGAGGGCGGCTTCCACAAGATTGCGCTCAAGGCCAATAAGGACGACCTTACCGTGGCCACGCGCGAAGGCTACTACGCCCCGGAAGGGAAGTAAAAGAGCGGCAGGGGCATAGCCCGATTGCCCCTGCCGCTTCGCCGATTGCTGATTAGCGAGAGCCGTTATACAGGTCTAGCCCCACAAGTTTTTCCTGGAGTGCCGCCTGTGCTGCAGCCAGCCTTGCCGTCAACAACCGGAAGGGTGAACACGATACATAGTTGAGCCCGATTCTGTGGCAGAATTTCACGGTTTCAGGGTCGCCGCCATGTTCGCCGCAGATGCCCACTTCAAGATGAGGCCGCGTGGTGCGTCCTTTTGCGATGGCCGTTTTTACCAGTGCGCCTACTCCGGCCTGATCGAGCGTGGCGAACGGGTCCTGCTTGAAGATGCCGTGCTCGACATAGGCAGGCAGGAACTGGTTGATGTCATCGCGCGAGATGCCATAGGTGGTTTGCGTCAGGTCGTTGGTGCCAAAGCTGAAGAACTCCGCCTCTTCTGCAATCTGGTCGGCGATGATTACCGCACGCGGCAGCTCAATCATCGTGCCTACTTTGTAGTCGAGCCGGATGCCTTCTGCTTTGAAGACCTCGCGAGCTACGCGCTTGATTATGGACGCCTGATTGCGCATCTCCTCCACAGTGGCAATCAGCGGGACCATGATTTCGAGATGCGGATCTCCGCCGTGTTGCTTTACATTCACGGCAGCCTGAAAGATGGCTCGCGCCTGCATCTCCGTGATTTCGGGATAGACAATGCCAAGTCTGCAGCCGCGCAGACCGAGCATGGGGTTCATCTCATGCAGTTCTTCTACGCGCTCCAGAAGGGCATGAAGCTCCTTCAATTTCGGAGAGTGCGACTTGGTGTCCATCAGGTGCGCAATCTCAAGCTTCAGGTCTTCGCGCTGTGGCAGGAACTCATGCAGCGGCGGGTCCAGCAGACGAATTACAACCGGCAGCGGGCCCATGCTTTTGAAGAGGCCGATGAAATCCGAGCGCTGCATTGGCAGCAGCCTTGCAAGGGCCTCGCGACGCTGCTTCTCGTCGCTCGCAAGGATCATTGCCCGCATGTGTTCAATGCGGTCCGGTGCAAAGAACATGTGTTCCGTGCGGCAGAGTCCAATGCCTTCTGCGCCGAATAGCCGCGCCTGTTCCGCATCGCGCGGAATATCCGCATTGGCCATCACCTTGAGCTTGCGGTTGCAGTCTGCCCAGCGCATGAAGCGAACGAGGTCTGCATCGTCCGGCTTGGCGGGGATTGTCTGGAGTTGTCCGGCAATTACGCGCCCTGTTGTGCCATCGAGTGAGATCCAATCACCCTGCTTGAAGATTTTGCCTTTTGCGTGAAGCTCTTTCTTTTTCTCATCGACTTGAATGCCGCCTGCGCCGGCTACGCAGCACTTGCCCATGCCGCGTGTGACAACTGCCGCATGGCTCGTCATGCCGCCACGCGAAGTGAGAATTGCAGCAGCTACTTCCATGCCGCCGATATCTTCCGGAGTGGTCTCATCGCGGACAAGAATGATGGATTTGTAATCGCCTTTCTTCGCGTGTTTCACGGCATCTTCTGCGGTGAACACAATCTGCCCGACAGCCGCGCCAGGGGAGGCGGGTAAGCCGGTTGCAATTACGTCTACCTCAACGCCTTTTTCTTCCAGACGAGGTACAAGGAAGTCATACAGCTGGTTCGGTTCGACGCGCAGGATTGCTTCCTCTTCTGTAATCAATCCTTCGCGCACCATGTCAATTGCGATGCGCACTGCTGCGGGTCCAGTACGCTTGCCGTTGCGCGTTTGCAGCATGTAGAGTTTGCCATCCTGGATGGTGAACTCAAAGTCCTGCATGTCGCGATAATGCTTTTCCATCTTGCGGGTAATTGCGCATAGCTCGTCGTAGACGTGCGGCATTGCTTTTTGCAGCGTGCGAATCGGTTGCGGTGTTCTTACTCCGCTGACTACGTCTTCGCCTTGTGCATTTGTCAGGTATTCGCCGAAGAAGGTGTGTTCGCCCGTTGCGGGGTTGCGCGTGAATCCTACGCCGGTTCCTGAGCTTTCGCCCATGTTGCCGAAGACCATTGCCTGCACGTTTACGGCTGTTCCCAGTCGCTCGTCAATATGATGAATGCGGCGGTAAATCTTTGCGCGGTCGTTGTTCCAACTACGAAAAACCGCGTCGCGAGCTTGCGTCAACTGCTCCAGCGGATTTTGCGGAAACTCCTTGCCGGTCTCGTGCTTTACTAACTTCTTGTATTCGGCAACAATCTCTTTCAACGCTGGCGTCTGTAGTTCGTAATCGAACTTCACGCCTTCGCGCTTCTTGACTGCATCGAAGATTGCTTCAAACTTCTTCTTGGGGATTTCCAGCACTACATCGCAGAACATCTGGATTAGCCGCCGGTATGAATCGTATGCAAAGCGCGCATCGCTCATGTGCCGTGCCAGCGCTTCTACAGACTTGTCATTGAGTCCAAGGTTCAGAATCGTGTCCATCATGCCGGGCATGGAGAACTTTGCCCCGGAGCGCACGGAGACCAGCAGTGGGTTTTCTCCCGCGCCCAGCTTTTGCCCCTGTAGCTTTTCGAGCTTTGCTAATGCGGTGATTGTCTCCGACTCCATGTGGGGAGAGATTATGCCCTGCATGAACTCGCGGCATGCCTCTGTCTGAATTGTGAATCCCGGCGGAACGGGCAGGCCTGCGTTGGTCATCTCCGCAAGCCCGGAGCCTTTACCCCCGAGCGCGTCTTTCATGCGCCCATTGCCGTCGGCAGAGCCGTTGCCGAAGAAGTAGACATATCGGGTGGTTGTCCCAGATGTGGATGTGGGTGCGCCTGTCTCGCTGACAGGCGGATGTTCCAGAACGCCGTATGCCATGGAAGGATGCCTCCGTGCGAATTTCGCGCGGAGCCAGTCGCATGAAGAGTGAGGGGCTTGGTAGCTCAGCCTCCAGCACGGGTGGACCATTCGAGGCTGGGCGTGTGCGAATCATCCTGCAAAGCAGGCCGCGCCACGCGATGGTTACGTGATAGGCCTGTGTGAATGCGGTTGGCTGTGTTGCGGGTCACAGCGTGGGGTTTGTTTTGAAGCCGGTAAAAAGAGGTATGAAAAAGCCCGTATGCGGGTAGAAGAAGGCCGCGCGCAAGGCCTTGCACAGCCTTACGCGGCGGTCTGCGCAAAGGCACCGCAGGGGTGCGAATCATAGCAGTCCCCCTGCGCAACCAGAATGCGGTCAAGGCCTACAAGAGCCAGAATTTCCGCTACATGCGTCCTCAGATTGCACACGCGAAATGCATTGCCGTTTTCTTGCGCAACTCCGTAGAGCGTAATCAGCGCTGCAATGCCGGCGGCGTCCATGCGTTCAATTGTTCTGCAGTCCAGAGTGACGTGGCCCGAACGCACCAGCGGCTCTATGCAGGCTACGAGTGCGAGATCACTGCCGCGAACCAGTTCGGTAATCTGTTCTGGTGCCTTCACCTGCACGCTTCCATCTCCATTTCTGACGATATACATTTTCAAAATCTCCTTTCCAGCTATGCCAATTGCCTATCCGGCAAATATGCACGTCTTATGTTGTGCACGCCGGATGCCAAACGTATCCCATGGCAAATATGCTCAAATTAAAGGGAATACGCGCATTCCGGTATTTCCGGAGCTTGCTTTTGGCTGTACGCTGTTGTGCGGACTGTCCGCTATCGGACATCTGGAAATCATTACGCAACGAGAAGGGAATTGGTTCCATTTTGCAAAGCTTCACCAATCCGTCTGCAAGCCCAAAGCTCCTGAGCCACAGCGCTGCGCGCGCACTTGCGCTTGAGGCAGGGTTTACGGAAGCGGGGCTTGTGGCTTTGCCCCACATGCACGAAGAGCGCGACGCGGATCGCTTTGCAAAGTGGCTTTCCGAGGGGCGCGCCGGGAGTATGCACTATCTTGCCCGGCAGAATGAGGCTGGTGAGCCTGTCCGTTCCCGTGTGACCATTCCTTTTCCATGGGTGCGTTCGGCGATTCTTTGTTCTGCCAGCTATAACAGCGCAGAGCCCCGTTCCATAGATCCCGTGCCGGAAGATGCGGCATGGATTGCCCGCTATGCCTGCACCAGCCAGACAGATACGGAAGGGCAGCTTCGCGGACAGAGACGGCCCAGCGATTACCACAAAGTTTTGTTGAAGCGGCTGCGGGCTATTGAAGCGCGGCTGCACGAAAAGTATGGCGAATTTGAATCCCGTGCTTACGTTGATACGGGGCCGGTTGTCGAACGCTCGCTGGCGGTTGCAGCGGGTCTGGGGTGGCAGGCTAAAAATACCTGCCTTATTCATCCCGACCATGGCTCCTATACATTTTTGGCTGTGCTTCTGACTTCGCTGGATGTGGCTGAGGAGAGTATGCCGGCTGCGCAGCTCCCGGCCCCGGACCGATGCGGTACATGCCGCCGTTGCATTGAAGCCTGTCCGACCAATGCTCTCATTGCGCCATACACAATGGACGCTACGCGTTGCATCGCTTACCTGACGATTGAGCACAAGGGGCCCATTGCCCCTGCACTCATGGAGCAGACAGGGCGGCAGGTTTTTGGCTGCGATATCTGCCAGGATGTGTGTCCATGGAATGCTAAGCAATTGCGCAAAGGCCCCATTGAAGCCGATCCTAGCCTTGCCCCGCGACCTGAGCTTGTGAATCCCACGCTTGACTGGTTGGCATCCCTGGATGAAGCGGCTTTCGAGCGAACTTTCAATGGGTCTCCGGTTCGCCGCACGGGTTTTCCTGGGCTGCGCCGCAACATTGCCGTGGCAATGGGGAATAGCAACCAGCCCCGTTTCATTGAGCAGCTCCGCTTTTGGGCGCAGGAAACAGACGCAGGAGTCCGTAGCGCCGCGGAATGGGCGTTGGCAAAACTCAACAATCATTCGGAGTGTCAACCTGGGAAAAAAAACCTTGCGGAAAACCGCTGAGAGCCCTGCGGCCTCCTGCATGGGAAGGCCGCTTTGCTTTTACGAAGCTCGCAGGACGTTTGCGGCGCTCAGCCCCTTGGGGCCTTGCTGGCACTCAAATTCGACGGGTTCCCCCTCATTCAGTGTCTTGTAGCCTTTTTCCTGGATAGCGGAAAAATGCACAAACACGTCTTCGCCGGTGGAGCGTTGAATAAAGCCATAACCTTTTGCGCCGTTAAACCACTTCACAATACCCTGTTCCTTCATCCTGCTTCTCCTCGTAAACTGATACAGCTCTGCACATCTTTATTGCTCGTCCCACCGGGTGGCCCCGGAGAGAAAAGGCACTGCGTAGGGGAGATACACGCCAACCTTCCGCAATTTTTTGCTTGTAATGGGGTGCTGATTGGCGCGTGTGCTCCATTTATGGCAGCATTTTGAAATAGATGCAAGCGGAAAATTCATCGAGGCAACGTCCAAACGCTTATAGGCGCTATAAACGGCCACTCCGCGCAGTATTCTGAAAGTAGCCCCTGCATTTGAATTACGTATTTTTTGCGAGGATTCTCGTGCTGACCAGCGGCGAGGGATTTCACTAAGAAGAAGGATGATTGAATGGCAGATGTCTCAAATTCCGGTATATCGCCCCAGGCGGAAGTGGAGCCGGAAGTCAGCACTGCAGGCGTGGTTGACGCCATAGACAGTCCGCCTGCTCCTCCGGACGTTGCACCGCAGCTTTCCAAGTGGTATCGCCTGCGTCATAGCGGAGCCGCGCTTATCAACTATCTGCTCGATAGTGAAGTGCATACTTTCGCGTTCTCCGTTGCGGCGAATGCCATCCTATCCTTCGTGCCATTCGTTATCCTGCTTTACACACTTTCGCTTTCGGTCTTTCACTCGCAGGCCATGGCTGGTGTTGTCGCTGATCTAGTGGACAACTATTTCCCCACGCTGGCTTCGGCTCATTTCAAGGGGGACTTGCGTTTATTTGTTCCGCGCCATGTGCAGCTTGTCTCTCTGCTGTTCATTCTCATCTCCTGCACGGGCATCTTTCTTCCGCTGGAAGTTGCGCTCAACCAGGCGTGGGGCGTGGCTAAAAGCCGCAACTACCTCATGAACCAGGTAGTCGCCTTTGGGCTCGCCATCTGGATGGTCATCCTGGGTATGGCCAGCATTGCGCTTGGAACCGCACAGCGAGCTGTGCTTGCCTTCCTTATGTTCCACAAGGTAGACAACTGGTTTTATAACGCAGTCAGTTATGCGTGGCTTGGCGTCTGCAGCGGGGCAGCCTGCATTCTTTTCTTCTTCTCGATTTACTGGCTGCTGCCGAATCGCAAAGTGCCGTGGCGTCCTGTGTTGCGTACGGCTATCGTTACGGGCATCATCTGGCTGGGAGCTAAGTACATCTTTGCTGCCGTACTGCCGCACCTGGACCTGCCGCACGTCTATGGGCCGTTCTTTGTTTCGGTAGGGCTGCTCTTCTGGGCTTACATCTCCGGGCTGATTCTGTTCGCGGGAGCGCAGTTCAGCGTTTCGCGTATTGGCAACGGCAATCAGGAGTAACGGCTACTGTATCCGGAACGACTTTACCGCAATTGCATTTGGGCCGCGCCCTGCCGGGAGCACGGTGAACAGCGACCGCGACGCCGTGCGAATTGCCGCCACGTCTCCTGAGCCTGCATCAACCACGAACAGCAGATGCCCTGTCTCGGAAAATGCCATTGCAGAAGGCCCGTCGCCCACATGTACCTTGTCGATGCGCTTGCCGTCGTCAATCGAATAGATTGTGACGAACTGCGAATTCGCATTGGCCACGTAGAGCAGGGAGTTGTCCCGCGTAACAATTCCATCCTTGGGGGCAGCGCCAATCAGATAGGTGGAGCCGACCTCATCCGTGGTGTTGTAAATCTCGGAGACGGAGTTGGAGAGCGAGTTCAGCACGAAGATTTCGCCGCCATCCGGCTTTAGAGTCAGATGCTCTGGCTCGCGCCCAACATCGAGCAGCGCTTCCATCTTGTCTGTACGCGCAGGCTTGTCGGCTTTTGCTTCCGCAGCCAGCGTGATTGCCATTACCTGATGGCCGCCGCCGCATGCTGCAAAGGCTTTGGAAGAGTCGGGCAGAATTACTATGTCGCTTGCGCCGGGGCAGCCTTCAAAAATCGCCCGTACGCGACGGGACTTCGCATCGATTACGCTGACGGAGTTGCCGCTGTGGTTGGCGACGATGAGAGTTTTGTCATCGGGAGAAACTTTGGCTACGCGGGGCTCTTCTCCTACGCCAATGGTGGCAACTTCACGCCGCGCAGCCAAGTCAACAACGGAGACGGTGTTCGATCCCGCATTTGCGACATAGGCTAGCTTTCCGTCCTCATCCAGATGAATGGAAACCGGCTGCTTATGCACGGGAATCGTTGCTGCGACTGCATTCTTTTCCGCGTCGATTACGGAGACAGAGCTGGAGCCTGAGTTCACGACATATACTTCATTGCGCTTAGGGCTTGCCATTACTGCAACGGGATTTTGTCCCACGGCAATCTCGCGGTCCAGGCGCATGTTCACTACGTCCAGCACGGAGACTGTGCCGCTCACGCTATTGGTTACGTAGGCGTATTCGCGATAGTTTGCAGGATATTGCGGAAAGTCATGCGGCCGGCATCCCGCCAGCCCGAGCGCGGCCAATCCAAAAGCAAAACAGGGGAAGAGTTTCTTAACGGCCATTCGCTCCCGCCGCTGTCGATTTTGCTTTCTTGGTTGCGCGCCACTTTACCGTCAGCCACACCACGTAACCCAGTTGAATAATCCAGGTAACCGCGTAAGCCGCAACCGTAAACTCGTGATTGAGAATCGCTGTCTGGTCCATGTTCCTATTCCTATCTGTTATACGTGGCTCTCAAGCGCATCCAGCGCTTCTGCTTCCGCAATCTTCTGCTGCCGCCGCTCCACTACGTAGCGCAGGCCAAGAATCAGCAGGCCCCATGCCAGCCACGCGAGCACATTCCATCCAAAGGCTGCCAGCATCTTGGGGTCCTTGATGCCGGAATCGGAATCGCCGCCGAAGACCGGAGCGGGATGTTGCGTTCTCCACCAACGGTTCGACATGTAAACAATCGGTACATCGAGCGCGCCAAAGATACCCAGCACCGCGGCCAGTGTTTGCACCTGCGGCCCTGAGGCAAAACGCCGCAGCAGCAGGTAGCTTACGTAAATCAACCACAGCACGGTTGTTGTCGTCAGCCGTGCATCCCACGTCCACCAGATGCCCCATGCACGGCGTCCCCACAGCGGGCCGGTAATCAGCACAACTGTGCAGAAAACTACGCCGACTTCCGCTCCGGCGAGTGCCCACGCATCCGCTGCCTGTGCCCACTCCGGCCTAGTGCGACGCCATGTGAGAAAGCCAACCGAGCCCAGTAGGCTGATGGCGAAAAACAAGAACGCCAGCATTGCCGAAGGCACGTGGTAGTAGAAGATGCGCTGCACCTCGTGCATCGTCTGTTCGTCCGGCGCAACGTAGATGGCCTGATAAAAGCCCCAGATCATCAGCGCAATCACTGCAACAACGTATGTGCCAATCGCAATCTTTTTCATTTGTTCCATCCGCTCCGGTTTGCGTGCCGGGTGAGCTTTCTTTTGCTGCCGGAAGTACCAGTTTACGTCCCTGCTATGTTCCGGGTCTCCATCTCAAGTTGCAGATATTACTCCGCATGCAGCACTACATCAAACAGCAGCAGGCATACTGTTGTAAAAATGATGTCGTAACCAACGAGAAGCTTGATCCACAGTGTAGGGTCGCTCTCGCCTGTAAGAATTGCGGTGACCGAAAGCACCATTGCTAACAGTGCCGGAATAAAGATGGGGAAGAGGATTAACGGCAATAGAAGTTCGCGGTTTCGGCTGCGAATGGAGAGCGCCGCGAAGAACGTGCCGTTTGCCACTAAAGCCCATGTGCCTAACGGGAGCACCAGCGCCAGCAGCCACGCATTGCCTTCCACGCGCAGGTTGTAGAAGACCAGAAAGACTGGCGCTAGTAGTAGCTGGACAATCTCTACGAACAGAAAATTTGCCAGTGCTTTTGCAAGGAATAGTGCTGCGCCCGATGAGGGAGCCATGCGCTGCGCGTCGAGCACTTGATGGCGAATCTCCCGTGCCCATGCCTGATTGAGCGAACTGGACGAGGCGAACAGCGTGGCTACGCATAGCACGCCGCCGGCAATCTCTCGTGCGAACGAGCCACGCGGGTCAAAGGCGAGCGAAAAGACCACTACAACGAGCAGCGCGAAGAAGAGCATCGAGTTGATGGCTTCTTTGGAGCGCCATTCGATGCGCAGGTCTTTTACGAGGTGTGTCCAGACTGCGTTCATTATGCTGCACCGCCTGCTGTGGACTTGGTTAAATCGGCGGTTTCTACAGGTACATCGAGAGCGGCAGCGGCTTTCAGGTAATCGTCTGGCGCTATCAGAATTTGCGTGCCGCGCGCTCCGGCTGAGACGCTGATTTTGTCGAACAGAATTACAGTTTCGTCTACGAAAACGGGGAAGTTCTTCTTTGCTCCGAAGATTGTTACACCGCCGCGGATGTATCCGGTCAGTGGCTGTACTTCTTTGAGCGATACCATTTCGGCTTTGCGCAGGCCTGCTGCACGCGCCAGCTTTTTGAAGTCCAGCTCGGCGTCGCCGGGAATTACTGCGAAGACAAATACGCCCGGGCCGCCTGTGGTCAGCAGGGTTTTGAAAACCTGCTCCGGGGGCATGCCTATCTTCTTTGCTACTGTCGTGGCGGAGAGGTCTTCCGGGTCTACTTCGTACTCGCTTAGCTCGAAGGGGATGCCTAGTGTTTCGAGAAATCGCGCACCGTTGGTCTTCATAGTGTCGGTGCTCCGGGGCCAAAGCTGTCTACGCGGCCTGCTTTCAGTGTCAGTACAAAATCCGCGATTGGGGCGGCGTGCTCGCGCTGGTGCGTGGTCAGCACAATTGTGCGGTTTGTTTGCCGAAAACCTGCGAGTAACTCCACCATTTGCGCTACGGACTCCACGTCCATATTGGAAAAGGGTTCGTCGAGAAGGAGCAATTCTGGTTGCGCCAGCAGGACGCGAGCGAGCGAGGCTCGCTGGCGCATTCCCTGCGAGTATTGCCCGAGGGTACGCTTCAATTGCGGGTCGAGGCCTACTTGCCGCAGTGCGTCCGCGGGGGATAAGCACTGGCGGCCTGTGTAGAGCTGGGCGAAATACTGCAGGTTCTCCTCGCCTGTGAGTTCGTCGTAGAGCATGGGCGCGTGGCTCATGTAGCCGATGCGTTCGCGTACGGCGTGCGGTTCGTTTTCGCCGAATACCTGTATGGTTCCGTGGGTGGGGCGCAGGAGGCCGGCGAGAATTCTGAGCAGGGTGGATTTGCCTGCGCCGTTTTCTCCGACGAGCACGTAGCACTTGCCCGCTTGCAGTTCTGCGCTTACCTGGCGCAGGGCTGCGAAGGAACCGAATAGCTTGGAGACATTGTCGAGCCGTGCGCAGCCCGTTGAACTTGCCGCGCTCTCCATGCTGTTAGTTCGCGGCTCCGGATGTGGGCATGGCGGGAGCGGAAACTGCTGCGCGCGGGGCGGCTGTGGCGGGTGCTGCTCCGGGCTGCGTTGGCGCGTACTTGCTGGCGCACTTGGCTTGCAGCGTGTTCGCATGGAAGACGCCGTCGTGGCCAAAGGTGCCCATTGCAAGGGCCTGAGAGTTATCTTTGAAGGTATCGGGGGGCGGCTCCGAGCCTTTGTACTCCACCTTGAGAAGACGACCGTTTGCAGCCTTCTCGGTGTGGCTCTCAAACTCATTCAGCACGAACGTCACGTGGGTGCCGTTCTGCTCAATGGTGCCGGGCTGCACGAAGCCCTCTACGCGCAGGTTGCTGGAGAAGGCTTTGTTGCCCATTCCGCGCAGTTCTGCAATCGTCACGTAGTAGCTTTTGCTGGCTCCATAGCCGGACCAGGCCAGCCACCCAATCGTACCTACAATTACGGCCACTGCCAGGCCGATTCGCACGCTGCTCGATGAGAGTTTCATAGAAGTCTTCTGTGTATAAAGATACGAGCCGTACCCGCCAGGGTCAACCATTCTGGGGTGATGGGAATCACGCTTGTTTTTCGGGGCTCGTGTAAGGGAAGAAAAGACGCCGTGTGTGATGCGCACAGTGGGGTGGTTTTCCAGGCTGTTTGTTTTGTGATGGTTGTGGGCGGCTGCACAGCGGCTGTGCAGTTTCTTTATGCCGGAACTGTGGAACTGTGCGGAGGGCAGGTTACAGAGGATTGGGCCTGTCATCGACGGCATCGGGTTCTCCTTTCTTTTGAGTTAGCGAGTTAGCAGGTTAGCGGGAAAACAGAACGGCCCGATTCCGGTTGGAATCGGGCCGTTTTCTGCTGCTGATTCTATTGTGGCAGGTTTGGCTTAATTGAGCGCAAATTCAGAGAAGAATTTTGCGCAATGGAATCAAGGAGTTAGAAAATATTTCCTGCCTTGGGGCTTGACAAGGATTTTCCACAGGGCCCAGTTGAGGTCAGGCCGGGCCCTGTTTGTTATTCTGCGCCGTTGAGGGCGGTTGCGGCCTTGTCCAGGGCTTCGGTCAGGACCTTTAGCTGCTCCTCTGTGCGCGGGGCGTCCTTGGCTTCGATTGCTTCATTTACGCCGGGGATTACTACGGCTGCGTAGCCGGTGAATTCGCCGGGGGCGTAGATGGTGTGCTTGTACCAGGGGCGGTTGGGCAGGCCTGCCGGGGAGATGAAGGCGACTTCTGCCGAGCGCAGGGCGTGGTTCAGCTTGCCGGGGTCTGCGGGAGGGGCGGATTGCAGGCTCTTGGCTTTTGCGGCTGCCTGCTTGAAGCGCTCAGCAGCGGCCAGGGCGGGGCCGAACTCTATGCCGCTTAGCTTTGCGTCTGAGGCTTTGCGCTTTGCGGTCTCCACATAGGCGGCAATCTCGCGTGCATAGGCAGGATAGTCGTAGGGCAGCACGTCAGTGTCTGCCATGCGAATGGCTTCGAGGCCAAAGACGCGCGCCATCTCCTGCAGGTAGACGAAGTGCGGGTCGGCGTTCATGGTGAACCATGCGTAGTTATCGAAGACCGAATGATAGACGCCGTATGCGCCGCCTGAGCCTACGTCTGTGGAAGGCACGCCCACGTGTTGCAGGAACGGTGTGAAGTCTGAGCCGGAGCCGAGGTCGCCTACGCGGACTTCTCCCTCTGCGGAGGCGTTGGAGGCGCGATGCTCGTTCTCTTCCGGGCGTGCACGCCGCCAGACTTCGTAGACGGTTCCGCCAGCGGGGGAAGGCACTTCATGCGTTACTTCGCGCACGAACTGCTTGAGTGATGGCACCGCTGACGCTTCAAAGTTTGGTCCTGAGACGGCTACGTCCATATTGAAGTAGGCAACGGCGTTGGCTAGCATCTTTTCATGCTGCTCGACCCACTCGGTTGAGCCGACGAGGCCTTCTTCTTCGGCGTCCCAGCTTGCGAAGATTAGTGTGCGCTTGGGCTTCCAACCCTGCTTGAGTAGGGTGCCTACGCCGTGCACGGCTTCGAGCATGGCGGCGGTGCCGCTGTTGGGGTCTACTGCGCCGTATACCCAGGCGTCGCGGTGATTGCCTGCGACTACGAGGTCATCGGGCAGCTCGGAGCCTTTTACTTTGCCGATTACGTCCCAGATGATGCGGCGCTGATAGTCCTGCACGCTGACCATGTGGACCTTCACCCCGCTGGGGCCGACGTGGTAGCGGAAGGGAAGTGCGCCCTGCCAGTTTTGCGGGACGCTTGGCCCTCTCAACGCGGCCAGAATTGGGGCTGCATCGTGGTAACTGATGGGAATGGAGGGAATCTTTGGCTCGTTGCCTTCCGGCGATTTGCGCGCGGAGTCCGGGAGGTCGAGCGTGGAGGCTACGCCGGGAGTTTCCGCGTCGCCGGGATACATGGAGAGGAACTGCACGGAGCCGCGCTGCACGGCGCTTTCCGGACGCCAGGGGCCGTTGGGGTAAGCGTCGCCACGATAGTAGCCGTCATCCCAGGGGTCGCTGTAGATGAGCACGCCAGCCGCGCCGCGGCGCTGCGCGATCATGACCTTGATGCCGCGGAAGTTTCCGCCATAGCGGCAGATCACGATCTTTCCGTGCAGGTCTACGTGGTCGGCGGCCAGCTTGTCGTAGTCTTCGAGGCGGCCATAGTTTGCGTAGACTACTTCGCCGGTTACGTCGCCTTGCCCTGATGAGCCGTTGAAGGGCATTACGACGCGTGGGTTGTCCTCGAAGGGGTCGCTGCCGGTGTGCTCGCGCTGGGGGCCTGTGACCAGCAGCTTGCCGTCGGGGCCATAGGCTTCGATTTTTACTTCTTTCGGCTGGTTGAGGCGGACGCGGTAGGGGACAATTTCGGTTTCGAGTCCGGCGGCGCGAAACTTCGACGCCACATATTCCGCTGTCTCATGATCTTCTGGCGTAGCAGCGAGGTGAGGCTTGGCGGTGAGGGTCTTCAGCTCTTCTCCGGCGAGTTTGGCGTCTGGCACGGTGAGAAAGCTGGACTCGATTTTGGATTCCTTTGCGAAATCCTTGTAGCCGAACGGCGTGGCCTGCGATGGAGATTGAGCCGGTGCAACGCCTGCAAAAAGCGAGCATGAGAGAAGGACTGCGAGCGGTCTACGCGTCATCGTGAGATCGACCCTTTGTTTTGAGATGGAGGGAAGCAAATGCTTGAGAAACAGTCTAACCTTGCGCGGATGGTTTTTCGGTCAGAAATTGCAATTACAAAAGCAGACCTCAGGGCGTAAAAACGAAAAGGCCGCTGGATGATTCCAGCGGCCTTTGATCTGGGGAAAGGAATTTTTATGCCACCAGCTGGGCGCAGTGCGCGCAGCGTTTTGCGGCCAGAGGAATGTCGCTGAGGCATTCGGGGCAGGGCTTGGTCGTGAGAGCGGCCGCGTCTTCGGGCTTCTTGAGCCTGGCCAGCAGCGTGTTCAGCGGCAGCACGATGCAGAAGTAGACCACTCCGGCAACGATGAGGAACGAGATGATGGCATTGAAGAAGTTGCCAACCTTGATGGCGCCTGAGCCAATGTGAAGGACTACGCCGCTGAAATCGGGCTTACCAATTACTGCCGCAATCAGCGGGTTCAGCACATCGCCCACCAGCGACGTAACGATAGCGTTGAAAGCCGCGCCGATGATGACGGCTACGGCCAGGTCCACAACGTTGCCGCGAAGAATAAAATCCCGGAAACCCTTGAGCATCGTTCCTCCGAACAGTTAAAGCCAGTTTTGTGTAAGGCCGCATTGACCAACTACAGATCTGGGGAAGTTGAAATTTGTCAACGCGAGATGACCGGTTCCGAGAGCGTGCAGGTTCTGTTCTCTGTGGAGTTGGCCATTACTCACCTAAGATGCAAAAAGTTGCTTTGGGGTGGTTCGCGAGCCTATGGATAAACGGCTAAAAATAAAATCATGGCGAGAATCATCAGGTCCGTATAAAGAAGGATCAATACACCGGCGTGATAGAGGTTCCAACGCTTGCGTAGGCAGCGCGCGGTTTCTGCTAATCCCCAGAGACCGATGGCTAAAACCAGCCATTGCCATGGCGAGCCGTGCAGGCGGTTGATATCTGGAAAGCCCGCGAGCAGAAGGCTTGCTACGAAGGCGACCATGGCCAAGCCAATGCCGCGCACGAGGGAGCGCTTCCGGAGACGGAAGATTAGGGGAAGTGCGAACACTCCTACCACTGTAGCTTGGTGAGGCGGTTATTAGAGGACAAGGCTGAAAATTCGCCTTGTCCTTTTTGCAGGCTACTTTGCGGCCAGCTCCATCTCTTTTAGCGATTCCTCGTAGGGTGCGCGGAGTACGCCTTTTTCCGTGATGATTGCTGTTACGTACTTGGCTGGAGTTACGTCGAAGGCGGGGTTGCGGATTCCTACGCCGTGCGGCGTGAGCTGCTTGCCGCCGTGGTGGGTTACTTCAATGGCAGAGCGCTCTTCGATGGGGATTGCGTCGCCGGTGGGCGTTTCCATGTCGATGGTGGACCACGGAGCGGCGCAGTAGAAGGGGATTCCGTGCTCTTTTGCGAGGATGGCTACGTTGTAGGTGCCGATTTTGTTGGCGAAGTCGCCGTTGGCGGCGATGCGGTCCGCGCCTACTACTACGGCCTGGATTTTTCCGGCGCGCATGAGGCTGGCGGCCATGTTGTCGCAGATGACGGTGGTGTCGATGCCGTCTTCCATCAGTTCCCAAGCCGTTAGGCGGGCGCCTTGCAGGAAGGGGCGCGTTTCGTCGGCGTAGACGTGGATTTTTTTGCCTGATTCAACTGCGGAGCGGATTACGCCGAGGGCTGTGCCGTATCCGGCTGTGGCGAGTGCGCCGGCGTTGCAGTGCGTCAGGACGCCGCCTTCGGAGGGAAGAAGCTGGCCGCCGAAAGCGCCCATGGTTTTGCAGGATTCGATGTCTTCTTCGTAGGTTTTATGGGCTTCGGCGAGGAACTTTTCGCGGATTTCGTCCATGGACGCGCCCTTGGCGCGGAGGTCGGCGAAGAGGCGCTTCATGCGGTCGATTGCCCAGAAGAGGTTGACCGCTGTGGGGCGTGTTCCGGCCAGGCGTGCTGTGAGTTTTTCGAACTCGGGGGCAAATTCTTCGGCGGTCTGGGCGGGGGACTTGATTGCTCCCAGCGCTACGCCGTAGGCGGCGGAAACGCCGATTGCCGGGGCTCCGCGCACTACCATTGTTTCAATCACTACGGCCACATCTTCATAGGTGGTGGCCAATACATAACTTTCTTCCAGGGGAAGCTTTGTCTGGTCGATGAAATTTACGCCTTCCGGCGTCCATGCAAGGGTAGGAATCATAACTTTCTCAGTGTAATTGTTCTGGCCCCGGGCGAGGTTTGGAGGGGGCTTTTTAGGGCTGTGCATGTAGTTGTGTAAGCGTTTTCATTTTTTGCTGGACTAGCGTACCCCACACTCCGTAGAGTAATGACCGGAACCTATCCACAAACTCGCGTCCCCGCCGTAAGGAGCACCGTACTTGGAACTCAAATCCGTTGACTGGATCATCATGCTGCTGTACTTCGTTTTCGTCCTGGGCATTGGCTTTGCCCTTAAGCGATACATGAAGACCAGCAAGGACTTCTTTCAGGCAGGGCGGGCTCTTCCGGCCTGGATCTGCGGCCTCGCTTTTATCTCTGCCAATCTTGGCGCGCAAGAAGTTCTCGGCATGGGCGCATCGGGCGCGAAATATGGCCTTGAGACTGCGCACTTTTATGGGCTAGGCGCGATTCCGGCGATGATTTTTGTGGGCATCTTTATGATGCCGTTCTACTACGGCTCGAAGGCGCGGTCGGTGCCGGAGTTTTTGCGGCTCCGGTTTGATGAAAAGACTCGTGCGCTGAATGCCTGTACGTTTGCCGTGATGACTGTGTTCTCGTCAGGCATTTCGATGTATGCGATGGCGCGGCTTATCCAGGCACTGCATGTCTTCGACAAGCTCTTTATTTCGCTTGGGTGGCCTACGGAGGGGATTTTTACCTTCTCCATTATTCTTTCGGCCATTATTGTGCTTTGCTATATCTTCCTTGGCGGGCTCACCTCGGCCATTTATAACGAGGTTCTGCAGTTCTTCCTTATCATTGCGGGCTTTCTGCCGCTGGTTCTGCTGGGGCTCAAGAACATTGGCGGGTGGCAGGGGCTTCGCGCCAGCGTTCCTTACGAGTACATGCACGCGTGGCATGGGCTGACCAATGCGCACAACAATCCGATGGGCGTGGATATTATCGGCATCGGCATGGGGCTTGGGTTTGTGCTGGGCTCGGGGTACTGGTGCACGGACTTCCTTGTTATCCAGACGGCAATGGCTTCGGAAGACATGGACTCGGCCCGCAAGGTGCCGTTGATTGCGGCGCTACCTAAGATGTTCTTTCCGTTCCTGGTGATTCTGCCAGGTCTGCTGGCGATTGGCCTGCCTACGCCGCATACGACGGAAACGGTGAGCCATACGGCTGATGGCGCTATCGTTCACAACATCCAGGTTGTTCCGCAACAAGTTGAGCAGGGCAAGGGGCTTGTTCCAGCCAAGGTTAATCCTGTGACCGGCAAGCCGATGCTTACGGCGAGCGGCCAGCCGCTGCTGGATTACGACATGGCTACGCCGAATATGCTGCTGCACTTCTTTCCGACGGGGCTGCTGGGGCTTGGTCTGACGGCTTTGCTGGCCAGCTTTATGAGCGGCATGGCGGGGAACGTAACTGCTTTCAATACTGTCTTTACGTATGACTTGTACCAGTCATACATCAACAAAGGCGCGACGGATAAGCACTACCTGATGGTTGGACGATGGGCTACCGTGGGGGGAATCCTGTTCTCCATTGGCACGGCTTATGCGGCTATCGCTTTCAACAACATTATGGACACGCTGCAGCTTGTGTTCAGCTTTGTGAATGCGCCGCTGTTTGCGACCTTCCTGCTGGGAATGTTCTGGAAGCGCGCTACGGGCCACGGGGCTTTTGCCGGGCTCATTGCCGGAACCAGCGCGGCGATGCTGCACCACGGTTTGACGCTGCCGATTGAAGCCAATCCCGGCATCCACGGCGGCTGGATTCATGTTGTGCATCACTATCCCAGCGATATGGCGCAGAACTTCTATGGGGCTATCTTTGCTTTCGCTACCAACTTTATCGTCACGGTTCTGGTGAGCCTGGTTACCAAGGCCAAGCCGGAAGTGGAGCTGGTGGGGCTGGTTCACTCGCTTACGCCGAAGCCGGAGACGGGGCATTTGCCCCTGTGGAAGCGGCCCGAAACCATGGCTGTTGGAATCCTTGTGATTCTTGTGGCCCTCAGCATTTTCTTCGCCTAACCAGAAAGGAGAACGTTAATGAATCTCGACCTTCGCATCCCTATGGGACTCATGTTCACGCTGGTTGGCATCATTCTTACCGTTTTTGGAGCTGCCACCAACTCTGACACTGCTTTTTATGCTCGCAGCCTGGGCATTAACGTAAACCTGTGGTGGGGGCTTGTGCTGCTGGTCTTTGGGCAGGTGATGTTCCATATGGGACGTCGCACGCAGGCTCGGCTTGCTAAGTTGCCTCCGCCTCCGCCGTCTGCGGAAGGGACGGTTCGCCGCGGGCATTGAGGGATGGTGTTTGTGTGATGTGTACAGTGGCCCCGGTTTCGGGGCCATTTGTTTTGTGGTGGCGGTGTAACGGCAGGGAGTATCTGACGGGAATTGGATCAGTCTATTTGACTGGGCAAAAAGCAAACTTTTCGCACCAACCGAAACGTGGCTCTCATCCAACCGTCCATATGAGGGAGAGACAAAGGAAGCATGAGCAAGGTTCTGGTTACGGGCGGTTCTGGTTTTATTGGCGCACACACTATCCTTCAGCTTCTGGCTGCCGGGCATGAGGTTCGCACTACGGTTCGGAGTCTCAGCCGTGAGGCTGATGTTCGTGCGATGCTGCAGCAGGCGGGGGCTAATCCTGGCGGGGAACTGAGCTTCTTTGCTGCGGATTTACTTGGCGATGCCGGGTGGGCCGAGGCTGTGGCTGGCTGCGAGTTTGTTCATCATATTGCTTCGCCTTTTCCGTCGAATGTTCCTGAGGATGAGAATGAGCTGATTCGTCCGGCGCGGGAGGGGGCTCTGCGGGTGCTTAAGGCCAGCCGCGATGCTGGGGTTCGGCGCGTGGTGCTTACTTCGTCTTTTGCTGCGATTGGCTACGGGCATGAGAAGAGCCGGACTGCTGTTTTTACGGAAGAGGATTGGAGCAATCCGGATGGGCCGGATATGCAGCCTTATCCGAAGTCAAAGACACTGGCGGAGCGCGCTGCGTGGGAGTTTCTCAAGACTGAGGGCGGCGGGCTGGAGCTGGCCGTTGTGAATCCGGTGGGTGTTTTTGGGCCGGCTCTTGGAGCGGATTTTTCTACTTCGATTTTGATTGTGAAGATGCTGATGGAGCGGGCGCTGCCGGGGCTGCCGCGCATCTCTTTTGGAGCTGTGGATGTGCGTGATGTGGCGGATATGCACCTGCGTGCGATGACGCATCCGAATGCGAACGGGGAACGTTTTCTGGCTGTCTCTGGGGATTTTCTTTCGATGCGGGATATTGCGCTGATTCTGAAGCGGAACCTGGGCGAGAAGGCTGCGAAGGTGCCCACGGGAGAGATGCCTGACTGGTTGTTGCGCTTTGCTTCGCTGGCTGATCGCAGGGTGAAGGGGATTTTGCCGGAGCTGGGCAAGAGTAAAAACGCGACGAGCCTGAAGGCGCAGCGCGTGCTGGGGTGGCAGCCTCGTTCGCGTGAGGAGGCTGTCGTTTCTACGGCGGAGAGCCTTTTGCGGCTTGACCTGTTAAAGAAATAAGCAAGCTTCAGGAAGCGGGATAGCCGCCGGTTACGTAGCCTTCCAGCTCACGGATGGTGTGGTCCTGCTTGGTGATGACCCACTTTACGAGGTCGCCGATGGAGACGACTCCGGCGACTGCGCCGTTGGCTACGACAGGCAGGTGACGGAAGCGGTGCTGGGTCATGATGGACATGCACTCATCGACCGTATGCTCGGGCGTGACGGAGATTACGGGGCTGGTCATCATCTGGCTTACGTGCGTTTCGTGCGAGGTGTGGCCTTGCAGGATGCCGCGGCGGGCGTAGTCGCGCTCGGAGAGAATGCCTACCAGCTCGCTGTTGGAAAGCACCAGCAGAGCGCCTACGTCGTGCTCGGCCATAAGCTTGAGAGCGTCGTAAACGGTGTCGTCGGGCGCTACCGAGAGAGCCTTGCTGATTCGTTTGCCCTTGAGCACCTGGGCAATCGTGTCCTGTATTTTCATCGTCTCCTCCAGAGGGGGATTCCTAGAGGCCAGCGACTATAGCGCAATTGGAAGACGATAGGGAAGGGAAAAGGCAGGGAGTAGTAAGTAGAAAGCAAAAACAACAACCTGGCGATACTTCCATGTTTTCTATTCGCTATTCCCTACTTACTACTCCCTGCCTTTTACTCGGAAGCGCATGGTTCGGTAATCGAAGGTGTAACTGCGTAGCTGGTCTAGTACGTCTACGCCTAGTACGCCGTAGACATCGTCGATGGCGGCGTTGCCGATGGGCTGTGTGATTACTTGCAGGAAATGCGCTGGGACTATGGTTCCGGCTACGGATAGCGGAACGGTTTCTGCTGTGTAGGCTGGCTGGGGCGGGTATCTGTCGCTTCCGGGCACGTGGAAGAGCTCTGGGGTGCCGGTGAAGCTTTTGGTGTGCTCGTTGTAGTAGCGCGAGGTCATGTAGCTCTGCTGGCCGCTTGCGTCTACGGCGAACATGCGCTCGTTGCCGGTTGGGCCGAGGGCTACGATTACGCGGTCGTCGTCGAGGAAGAAGCGTGCGCCGCCGGCATTCTTTGCTTCGGCGTCGAGGTCTTTGCCGGGATGCACGGTGATGGTTGCGTCTTCGGAGATAGTCAGGCTGCCGAGTGCGGAGACAGCGGGGAATCCGAGCACGCCTTGTACTTGAAAGCTGCTGGCGGGGAAGTAGTAGTCCTTGTCCTCGAAGACGAAGGCGGTCATGTTGTGCAGTTCGAGCCGGCCGCCGATTGTGATGCGCGGAATGATGGTGACGTGCACCGTCATGGGCTTGCCGGTGAGGGTGTGGATGGTCGCGCTCTGGTCGGAGATTTTCAGGCCGACCTCGCGCGCTACCGAGCGAGCGATTAAGTTGAAGGGCGCGGTGGGGTCGAGCATCCAGCGGTGCGGGTGTGCGTCTACGAAGACGGGGACGTCGGTTACTCCGAGGGGATTGCGGCTTACCTGCATGGTGAAGGGCACGCTTGGTTCGACGGTCATTGCGGGATTGCTGGCGGCGAGTGGCAGGAGCTTCAGAGGGAGTTCGATTTCATCGCGCTCGTCGGGCGTCAGCTTGCTGCCTAGTTCCTGATAGGCTTTGGAGGCTTTTGCGAGGTCGCCTTGGCGGAGATAGTCTTCGGCGAGCGTTTTGCGGACTAGCTTTTCCTGGTCGATATTGCCGCTGGCTGCGAGCTTGTTGATTAGAGGCTCTAGTAGCTCGATGGAGGCCTGGGTGTTGTTGTTGCGGTTGGCGAGAAGGCCGCGATAGAGCTGCGCCTGTTCGGGGGGGAGCTGGTCGAGCTCGTCGGCGATGCGGAAGTATTCGTGATTGGCGAGCATGGTGCGGAAGCGTGCCGCGATTTCGACGCCGGTGGAGGTGCCGGTATGGACCTGTGTTTGCTGCTGCGCGTGCAGGATAGCAGCCAATGCGAGGCTGGCGAAGGGAATCAGCGAGAGAAAGGGGAGACGCATCCGAACCGGGTTCATTTTCAGTACGCAGGTTACCAGATTTGTATCGCATGTTCTGAGTTCGGGACGTGAGCCGCAGTATTCCACAGCGCGACCTTTACACTAAGTATGGCCACGATGAAGAAAAGGACCATAGAACAGTACGAAATCGTTCGCAAGCTTGGCGCTGGTGGCAGCGGCGTCGTTTATTTGGCAAATGACACACTGCTGCAACGCCCGGTAGTGCTCAAGATTCTGCGCACGGGGCTGTTGACCGCGGAGCAGATGCGCTCGACTGTTTTGCGCGAGGCGCGCATGGCTTCGGCGATTGAGCATCCGAATGTTTGCGCCATCTACGAAGTTGGCGAGAGCGGCGAGGAAGCTTACATCGTGATGCAGTATGTGCCGGGGCAGTCGCTGGACCACATTATTGCCAAGGAGCCTGCGAGTCTGCAGCTTATTTTGTCGGTTGGCATCCAGGTGGCGGATGGTCTGCAGGCTGCGCATGCGATTGGCATCTTTCATCGCGACTTGAAGCCGCAGAATGTGATGCTGACGGATGGCGGGCTTGCGAAGATTCTTGACTTTGGTCTTGCGCGCAGGCTGAGGCCGGAGGATGCGGGGTTTGATCCGGCTAAGCCTTCGCTGGCTAAGGATGCGTCGGTTGCGGCGACCTATACGGCGCGTGGCGGGACGATTCGCTACATGGCTCCGGAGCAGTTTGTTACGGGGCAGTCGAGTGTGCAATCGGATGTGTGGGCGCTGGGCGTGATTTTGTATGAGCTGGCGTCAGGGCGGCATCCGTTTGCGCGTCCGGATGCGGAAGATTTTCAGGCGATTCGCGCGATCCAGTTTTCTGACCCGCCGGATTTGAGCGAGATTGTTCCGGGGATTTCGCCGGAGTTGAAGTCGGTGATTGCGGCGTGTTTGGAGAAGAATCCTGCGGCGCGTTATGCCTCTGCGGCGGAAGTGCGCGAGGCGCTGAAGACTATTATGAAGGCGGAGCAGATTCAGACGGGGAGTATTCCGGGTGAGGCTGCCGCGAATCTTCCGGTTACGGGCATTGAGGCGGAGAAACGCGCTACTGGTTTTCTTTCGATGCTGGCAGAGCGGTTCCGTGAGTCTTCGAGCGACAGGGCGCAGCAGAACTCGCTTGTGGTGCTGCCGTTTACGAATCTTGGAGCGACAGAGGTTGCGCCGCTTTATGGCTATGCGCTTGCGGATGCGATTGCTGCACGGCTTGCTCGTATTCCGGCGCTGATTGTGCGCCCGTCCAGCACGCTGATGACGCTGCCGATTGCGCAGATGGACCCGCTGCAGGTGGGGAAGCGGTTGCTGGTTTCGTTCGTGCTGGCGGGGAGCTTTCTGCGCTCGGAGCAGGGCTTTGATTTGAACTGGCAGTTGCTGGATGTGGCTTCGCAGAGTGTTCGTTCGGGCGGCGCTATCCGTGTGGCTTCACTTGACCTGATTGCCGTGCAGACGGAGATATCGAACGAGGTTTTTGCTTCGCTGCATGGGCTTGGGTCGGCGGATGTGGAAGCATCGCAGGCGCTTTCCTCGAGTGAGGCGTCGTTACCCGGTCTTGTGAGCGAAGAGTATTTGCAGGCGCGGGCGCTGCTTAGCTCGTTTATGGTGCGTACGGGTGCGCGTGCTGATTTGGATCGCGCGCATGCGCTGTTTGCGAGTGTGACTTCGCGTGATCCGGAGTTTGCGCTTGGGTGGAGTGGGTTGGGCATCGCAGAGCTGCAGTATGTGCGTCATGGCTTTGGCGGGCAGATTCATGTGATGCACGCGCGGCGTGCTTTCGATGAGGCGCTCAAGCTTGATCCTTCTGCTGCGGAGCCGAATCTATATCGCATTTATATGCTGCTCTCGCGTGGTGAGAAGGAATCGGCGCGGCATGGTACGGCGAACCTGCTGGCAACGGCTCGCAATGACTGGAACGTGCACATGGTTGCCGGGCTTGCGCTGCGCGGCGATGGCATGTATGACGAGGCGCTTGCGGAGTTTAATCGTGCGCTGAAGTTGAATCCGGCAAATGCGGCGATTCTTTATAACCATCGTGCGCGTGTGTATCACTACCAGAACCAGCTTGAGCTGGCTGGGGATGAGCTGGAGAAAGGGCTTGCGCTGGAGCCGCGGCATCCGCTGCTTCGCACTTCGGATGCGTATCAGCAGATGCGTCTTGGGAATGTGCGGGCGGCGATTGAGCTTCTTGAGGGCGTGATTCGCGATGACGGCCTTATGCGCATTGCCGTGCCGACGCTGGCGATGTGCTATGTGATGGCCGGTGAGCGGTCGCACGCTGCGGCGCTGCTGAAGGATGACACGTTGGCTGCGGCGGAGGCAGATAGCGAGATGGCGTATCGTCTTGCTACTTACTTTGCGGTGGAAGGCGACTCTACCGAAGCGCTGCACTGGCTGCGGCGTGCTATCTACCTGGGTAATGAAAATTATCCGTGGTTTCAGAAGAATCCGGCGTGGAATAACCTGCGCACCAACTCGGATTTCGGGCGCATTCTTGAGGATTTGAAGAAGTCTTTCCGCAAAAACCAGAAGACGTGGAAGCGGCTGCTCGAACAGGTTCCGCCGGATACGGAGTAACGGCTTTGCGGCTTCGCCTCACAGGGGTTAGAGTAGATGTGCCTTGCTGAGATCATTCTGGAGCCGCATCATGCTTTTTCGATTTACTACCGTACTTCTTGCGTGTCTTACTTCTTCCTTTGCGATTGCTCAATCCACGGGTACAAAGCCATCCGCGCCGACGGAGGAGCAGAAGAAGGCTGCCGCGGCGATGCCGTTTCGCAATCCTGATTTGCCGATTGCGGAGCGTGTGAATGACCTTGTGGGGCGGCTTACGCTTGAGGAGAAGGCTTCGCAGGCGATTGATGTTGCGGCGGCCATTCCACGGCTTGATATTCCCGCTTACAACTGGTGGAACGAGGGGCTGCATGGTATTGCGCGCTCGGGGTATGCCACGATGTTTCCGCAGGCGATTGGCAATGCGGCTACGTGGGATGCGCCGCTGGTGGAGCGCATTGGCGAGGTTGTTTCTACCGAGGCTCGCGCCAAGTATAACGATGCGCTGCGGCATGATAATCATGCGCGTTACTATGGCCTGACCGTCTGGTCGCCGAATATCAATATCTTTCGCGACCCGCGCTGGGGGCGTGGGCAAGAGACATTAGGCGAAGACCCGTTTTTGACGGGGCGTCTTGGTACGGCATTTGTGCGTGGTATTCAAGGGGATGACGCGCATTACTTCCGCGCCATTGCTACGCCGAAGCACTATGCCGTGCATAGCGGGCCAGAGTCTACGCGTCACTCGGCGAACATTGACCCCAGCGAGCATGATTTGTGGGATACGTATCTGCCGGCGTTTCGCGAAACTATCGTGGAAGGCAAGGCTGATTCCATTATGTGCGCTTATAACGATGTGTATAAGGTTCCGGCTTGTGCGAGCAAGCTGCTGCTTGGCGATATTCTTCGCGGCGACTGGGGCTTCAAGGGATTTGTGACTTCGGATTGCGGCGCGATTGATGATTTCAGCAGGCCGGGCGCGCATAAATTTGCGACGAATCATGAGACTGGTTCGACTTTCGGAATTTTGGCGGGAACGGATACGAGCTGCGGGGATGAATACCTGGCGCTGCCGGATGCGGTGCGTCACAACCGTCTGACGGAAGCGCAGGTGGATGTGGCGGTGAAGCGGTTGTTTACGGCGCGCATGCAGTTGGGCATGTTTGATCCGCCGGAGCGCGTGCCGTTTTCGCGGATTCCGTTTTCTGTGGTGAATTCTCCGGAGGACCAGGCGCTGGCTTTGCGTGCGGCGCGGGAGTCGATGGTGCTGCTGAAGAATGATGCGCATATTTTGCCGCTGAAGCCGGATGCGCATCGCACGATTGCTGTTGTGGGGCCGCTGGCAGCTTCGCTGATTGGGCTTGAGGGGAATTACAACGCGATTCCGCTGCATCCGGTTTTGCCGGTTGATGGCATTGTTTCGGAGTTTGGTGCGGAGCATGTGGTGTATTCGCAGGGTGCGCCTTACATCCTGAATGGGTATCTGCCTGTGCCGCGTACGATGCTGCGTACGGCAGGTGGTGTGGAGGGATTGACGGGCGAGTATTTTGCGCATCCCAGCTTTGATGGTGCGCCGGAAGTTACGCGCGTCGATAAACAGATTGAGTTTGACTGGGCGCATGCGAATCCTGTGCCGAGCCTTTCCGCGGATACTGCTGCGAATAGCTTTGCGGTTCGGTGGACGGGATCGATTGTTGCGCCGGAGGCTGGCTCTTATGACTTGCAGCTTCGGTTGCCGATTTGCGGAAGCTGCGAGGGCAAGCTGAAGTATGCGATTTATCTCGACGGCAAGGAGCTTGAGCCTACGGGGCCGCCTGTGAATGCGATGGGCAAACTACCGCCGAGTGGGCGTAATTTTGGCGGGGAGTCGCATTACTCTGTTTCCCTGACGGACACTGCGCCTCATGCTTTACGCATTGAGTACGCGCAGAGTGGGAAGCTGAATATTGAGAATGGCGGGATTGCTTTTGAGTGGATGCCGTCGCAGGAGTTGCTGCAAAAGCAGGCAGTTGCGGCGGCAGAGAAGGCGGATATGGTGGTGGCCTTTGTGGGGCTTACGCCGCGGCTGGAAGGGGAAGAACTGCACTTTAAGGCGAAGGGCTTTGCGGGCGGCGACCGCTCGGAGATTGATTTGCCGGATGTGCAGCAGCAGATGCTTGAGGCTGTGGCGAAGGCGGGCAAGCCGATGGTGGTTGTGCTGCTGAATGGCAGCGCGCTTGCCGTGAACTGGGCGCAGCAGAATGCGAAGGCGATTCTGGAGGCGTGGTATCCGGGGCAGGCAGGCGGGCAGGCGGTTGCGGAGACGCTGAGCGGGAAGAATAATCCTGCGGGGCGGTTGCCGGTTACGTTTTATACGGGCGTGGACCAGTTGCCGCCGTTTGATGATTACTCGATGGCGAACCGTACGTATCGCTACTTCAAGGGGAAGCCGCTTTACTCGTTTGGCGATGGGTTGAGCTATACGACGTTTGCTTATTCGCGTTTGAAGCTTTCGACGGGCGAGTTGCATGCGGGGGATTCGCTGACGGTGGAAGCGGATGTTACGAATGACGGCAAGGCTGCGGGTGAGGAAGTGGCGGAGCTTTATCTTGCGCCGCCGAAGACGGATGTTTCGCCGAAGCTGGCGCTGGCGGGGTTTGAGCGGCTGCGGTTGAATCCCGGCGAGACGCGGCATGTGAGTTTTCAGCTTGATGCGCGGACGCTCTCGCAGGTGGATGATAAGGGCGTGCGCGCGGTGTCGCCGGGAGAGTACCGCATCTATATGGGCGGAAGCTTGCCGGATGGAGATGCGGGTGCGGGCGTGATATCGAAGAGCTTTGCTATCCAGGGGACGCAGGCGATTCCGCGTTAGTTGTGGAGCCTGTCGCGTAGTAGCAGGAATGGGCGCTCTACACATAAGTGGAGCGCTCCTGCTGTTATGAGGCAGAACGCGGCATAGACGGCGCCACGGCCTGCCATGCTGGTTTCGGCGAGATGCGGGAAGACTAAATCGACAATGTGGATGAGGGCTTTGCTGGTGAGATAGAGCGTGTAGGCCAGCGTGGCGATGAGTTGCGCGCCGGGGATTTTCCATCGGCTGAGGAGGCCGTTGTTGCTGATGGATGATGCGAGGAGGCAGGCGAGGCCTAGCGAGAGGATGGGGAAGCCGAGGACGTCTCCGACTGCGGTGATGTCGGTGACGGAGTCGTAGCGGTCATGCGTTAGCCATGCGGAGAGTGGGACAAGGACGATGGCTGCGAGTGTGAGTGCGTGGCCGCGCTTTGTGATTTGCTGCCACCATGTGGGGCGGAAGAGGCGGATGGTGGCGAGGGCTACACCGGCCAGAAGGCCGTCGAGACGGCTGTAGGTGGGGTAGTAGATGCGCTGCATGTAGAGGCCGCCCCATGCTTCGCCGGCGCGGTCCATTGGTTGCAGTACGGAGATGAGGAAGTAGCTGCGGATTGCGATGCCGAAGAGCAGGATGCAGGCGATGGCCGCGATGGTTTTGCGCAGGGATGGTTTGCGCATGAGGAGCAGCACGATGATGGGGAGCAGGAGATAGAAGTGCTCTTCGACGCAGAGGCTCCAGACATGCGAGAAGGCGCGGGGTGTGGTGAGGGGCAGGAAGATGTTGTAAGTGAAGGTGAGGTATTTCCACGGCGGGGCTACTCCGGCGAACTCGGGCCATTGGGGAATCCAGTAGTAGGCGGCGAGAACGACGAGGAAGGCCGGAAGGATGCGGTAGATACGGTTGCGGTAGAACTCCCACAGGCCGGGGCGCTGGCCGCGTGTATAGGGGCGCAGGAGCTGCGAGCCGATGAGGTAGCCGCTGAGGACGAAGAAGAGGTCCACGCCCATCCAGCCGTATTGAGCGATGGGTTCGAGCCACGAGGGGAGGGCGTTTTCGCCGCCGAAGTCGAGGTAGTGGAAGATGAGGACGGCGAGGATAGCGAGGCTGCGCAGGGTGTCGAGGCCGTGCAGACGGGTGGGCAGGCTGATGCTTTGGGGACGGGGAGCGGGGGTGTTCAAGGGGAGTGCCTCGGCGGGGGATTCCATTTCAGGCTAGCGCAGGTTGTATGCGGCTGAGGCTGGGTGTGAGGCAAAAGAAAAATCCCGTACCTGCGTTGCTAACATTGCGCGGCAGGTACGGGATTTTGTTGGCCTATTGTCGGCTACTTCAGGCTGACGGTTGTTTTGAGCGGCAGTTTGTCACTGGAGCCACCGACGAGGAAGGTATATTCGCCGGGGACGAGTTGCCAACCGTTCTTTGCTTCATCCCAGATGGAGAGGTATTTGCGCGGGACCTCTACGGTGACGTTGCGCGATTCGCCGGGCTTGAGGTTGACCTTGGCGAAGGCGACGAGACGCTTGGGGGGCTCCTGCGCGGCGGCGGGGAGTGCTGCATAGACTTCGGCGATTTCCGCGCCTTCACGTGAGCCAGTGTTGGTAATGCTGAATGCGACTTGTACGTTTTCGCCAGCGGTGGCGGCGAGCCCGTTGTAGCCGAAGGTGGTGTACGAGAGGCCGTAGCCGAAGGGGAAGAGCACGGACTTGTTCTCCGCGTCATACCACTTGTAGCCGACCTTTACGCCTTCGTCGTAGTTGACGGGGAAGGGCGGCAGGCCATGGGCCCATTTTTCCGGGACGGCGGCGCCATCGAATTTGTACTCCGGCGGCTGCGCCACGGTTGTGCGGGGCAGGTCGGCTTCGCTCTTCGGGAAGGTGTTGGGGAGCTTGCCGCTGGGGTTGACGGTGCCGAAGAGAATGTTGCCGAGGGCGTTTGCGCCGTCGCTGCCGCTGTACCACGCTTCCAGAATTGCGGCGGGGGAATCGACCCATGGCATGGTTACGGGGCTGCCGGTTTCAAGCACAACAACGGTGTGCGGGTTGGCCTTGGAGACGGCTTCGATGATGGCGTTCTGGTCCACTTCTACGTTGCCGTTTTTGTATTTCGGCAGCGAGAGCGAGGGCAGGTCCATGCCTTCGCTCTCCCACTGGTATGCGAAGACTACGGCGACGTCCGCATTCTTGGCTGCTGCCGCGGCGGATGCTGGGTCGGTGCCGGGGTCGAAGGTTACGTTGGCTTGCGGTGCGCGCGCCTGGATAGCCTTCAAAGGCGACGACGGGAACCAGATTTGCTCCTGCCAGTGGGTTGCGCCCTGTCCCGGAGGCATGATGGCGTTGCCGCCGATGGGGTCTACCTGTGCGGAGCCGCCGCCGGAGATCATGCCTACGTCGGAGTGCGCGCCGATGACTACGACGGACTTGAGGCTTGAGGCTTGCAGCGGGAGAACGCTGTTGTTGTTTTTAAGCAGGACGATGCCGCTTTCTTCAATCTTGCGGGCGGTTTCAAATCCGGCGAAGGGGTCGATGACGGAGCGTTGGCGCGGGTAGTCGATTACGCCTGCCGCAAACATGGAGCGGAGAATGCGGTGGACGTGGTCGTCAAGCTCGGCTTGTGAGATGCGGCCTGCCTGCACAGCGGCCTTGTACTTGTCGCTGTAGAAAATTTTGCCGGGCTGTTCGTTGTCGAGGCCTGCTGCGGAGGCTTTTTCTGTGGAGTGCGTGCCGCCCCAGTCGGAGAGCACAAAGCCGGGGAAGTTCCAGTCCTTTTTGAGAACGTCGGTCAGGAGCCATTTGTTTTCGCAGGCGAAGTCGTCATTGACGCGGTTGTAGCTGCACATGACCGCCGCGGGCTGGCCTTTGAGGACGCCAATCTCGAATGCGAGCAGGTCGCTTTCATGCGCGGCGCGCTTGTCGATGGAGATGTTGACGGAGTTGCGGCCGCTCTCCTGGTCGTTGAAGGCGTAGTGCTTGATGTCGCCGATGACGTGCTCGGATTGCGTGCCCTGAATGAGGCGTGCAATCAGTTCTCCGGCGAGGATGGGGTCTTCGCCGAGGTATTCAAAGGTGCGACCGTTGCGCGGCTCGCGGGTGATGTCCACGCCGCCGCCGAGAGTCATGTTGAAGCCCTGTGCGCGAAGTTCGTGGCCGATAAGTTTGCCATATGCGTAGGCTGCGTCGGGGTCCCAGCTTGCGGCGGCTGCCACGTTGGCGGGCAGTGCGGTGGAGTAGCGGCCATTGACGCCGCTGGAACGCACGCCATAGGCTGCGTCGCTCATGTCGATGCCGGGGATGCCGAGACGGGGAACGCCGACGGCGTAGCCTACGCCGCGGTTGGAGGGCGCATTTTCCGGCGTGACGGGGTCGTCTGTGGGCATGCCTACGCCGTGGAGCAGGGCGATTTTTTCATCCAGCGTCATTTGCTTGAGCACAAGGTCGGCGCGCTCGTCGGGCGACAGGCTGGTGTTTAACCACGGACCTTTGGGGGGCTCTGCTGGCTTGGGACGCTGGGCTGTGAGAGGGAGGGAGGCTGCGGTGGCCAACGCGAGGATAAAGGCTGCGAGGAGGGGGGTGAGGTGAGACGATTTCATACGTACTCCACTGCTAAAACGTTTAGGTGAACCGCTCCAATAGTACCAATGTGGCGGGAGGGGTGGGCAAGTTTCCGGGGGTCGGTTTACAAATCTTAAGGGCAGCGCGGCATTTAAGATAAAAGAGAGAAATTCTGCGCAAACAACATTGCCAGATAAGTTTTTAGGGGAAAAGAAAACCAATGGCTGGATTGCTGGACGCGCTGGACATCAAGCGCAAGAAATACTTTGAATTTGAAAATGCGCCGTACCTTTGCCTCGACCGGGAAGTTTCAACGCCGACAGCTCGTGGTGGGCAGACGCTGGTGCGGGTCAAGATGCGGAACCTGATTACGCGGGCTGTCTTTGACAAGACTTTCAAGGCCGGCGAAAAGTTCAAGGAGCCGGATCTTGAGTCGGTTGAGGCTTCCTACCTGTACAACGATGGGGATGGCGCGTACTTTCTGGACCAGGCAACTTTTGAAACCGTGACGTTGACCGAAGACAGGTTGGGCGACGCTCTTGATTTTCTTGTCGAGGGCGCGATGGTGCAGCTCGACAAGTTCAACGGCAACCCGATTGGCGTGCAGCTTCCGCAGCAGGTGGAGTTGAAGGTGGAGTATGCCGAGCCGGGTGTGCGCGGCAATACGGCGAGCGGCGCGGTGACGAAGCCTGCGAAGCTTGAGACCGGGCTTGAGATACAGGTTCCGGTTCACATCAAGGAAGGCGAGACGATTAAGGTAAACACCGAAACGGGTGAGTTTGCCGGTCGCGCTTAATCTGCGGATTCAAATGTAATCAAGAAGACTTCGGGGGTCGTTCCCACGCGCATGGGTGGCCCCCATGTTCCTGCGCCCATGGATGTGAGCACCTGCAGTGAGCCGAAGTTGCTGAGGCCGCGGGTGTACTTTCCGAAGGCGCGGTGAGCGAACCATGTGAAGGGGAAGATTTGACCACCGTGCGTGTGGCCAGAGAGCTGCAGGTTGAATCCTGCTTGCTCTACCAGTGGCAGGCGGTTGGGTACATGGTTGAGCAGGATGGATGCGCGGTTGCGGTCTACGCGCATCTTTTCAAAGATGCCGCGCAGGCGCATGGGGAAGGTCGTGTCTACATAGCGCACGCCTGCTACCTGCAGGCCGTCTACATTCGCAAGCTCATTGTTGAGTACATGGACGCCGCCTTTGCTCAGGGCTGCTTCAAAGCCGACTACGTCGCCGATTTCTTCATGATTGCCGCCGCAGAAGTAGATGCCGAATGGCGGTTGCAGTTCCAGCAGAGGCGCGGTTAGCTGCTCAGGGTCTACCTTGGCGCCGTCGAAAAGGTCTCCGGCAATGAAGATGACTGCGGGGTTGAGGCGCTTGGCGATGGCTGCAATCTTTCGCGAGAAGCCGGTGCGGTTGACGTGTCCGAGATGGAGGTCGCTGAGCAGCAGGGCTGTGCGGTTGCGCCATGCTTGCGGCAGGTTGGGGAGCGCGATGGTGAGATGACGTTCGCGGATTTGAGCGGCATTGGCGAATCCATAGGCACTGATGAAAACGACCAAGGCCAGCAGCGTACTGGCAAGCCAGATGCGGGCTTGTGGCTCGGATGGGCCTGCGAGGAAATGTACGGGGATGGATAGCAGCCAGCAGAGGCATGCGGCCCATGTGAGGAAGTTCAGGATGCCAAGCCAGATGGATGCGGCGGTGTAGGCGAACTCGATGATGGGATTGCAGAAGCGATAGCCAAGCAGCGCGACAGAGACAAAGCTGAAGGAGAGCACGGCAAGGGTGATGGCGAGGACGTGCTGTGTTGTTGCTGTGAGAGGCCAGAAGCTGACAGCCGTCGCAAAAAGAAGCCAATGCGTGAGGCAAAGAATGGTTTGAATGATTGCAATGCCCAGAACCGGCCAGACCTTCAAATGAATCTCCTCCTTATGTGGGCCGGCGACATGGCAAGAGCCCTCTCTTCATGATGCAGAAACGGGTATAGGGAAATGATAAATGTCTGTTGCCGCGTTGACTGGCTGGGGTCCGCGGCGTGCGTCATGAAAGAATAACCGTATGGCGCAATTATCGAACAACGCGCTCGGCATTTATATCTCGATTCCGTTTTGCCGGTCGAAGTGCACCTATTGCAATTTTGCTTCCGGGGTTTATCCGGCCAGCGAGCATGGCCGCTATGTTGACCGGCTTATCGAAGATATGCGGCGGGCTGGCGCATGGGCTGGGCAGATGGGTGTGGAGCTTCCGCGCGAGGTGGACACGGTTTACCTTGGCGGCGGGACTCCTTCGCTGCTGGAGCCAGAGTTGATTGCGCGGTTGTTTGGCGCGCTGCGTTCGGAGTTTCAGCTAACGGCGGATGCGGAGATTACGGTGGAGTGTGCTCCGGCGCAGATTGCGGATGCTACGCTTGCCGCGCTTGCCGAGGCTGGTGTGAATCGCGTGAGCCTGGGCGTGCAGTCGTTCATCGACAAGGAAGCGCAGAGCAGTGGGCGGCTGCATGACCGTGCTGCTGTGCTGAAGGATTTGCAGCGGCTGCGTGCTGCGGGTATTCATAATTTGAATTTGGATTTGATTGCGGGGTTGGCGGGGCAGACGTTTGCTTCGTGGGATGAGTCGCTGGCCGTGCTGCTGGATGCGGGTGTGCCGCACGCCAGCGTTTACATGCTGGAAGTGGATGAGGATTCGCGGCTGGGGCGCGAGATGCTGGCGGGCGGGGCTCGGTATCATGCGGAGCTTGTGCCGAGTGACGATGCGATTGCGCGCATGTATGAGACGGCCGTGGAGCGGCTGGATGCTGAGGGGCTTGCGCAGTATGAGATTTCGAACTTTGGCACGGCGGGGCATGCTTCGCGGCATAACCTGCGCTACTGGCAGCGGCGGCCTTACCTTGGGCTGGGGCTGGATGCTTCTTCGATGCTGATTGAAGGTGAGTCCAGCTATGTGCTGCGCTCGAAGACTACGGATGATTTGAAGGCGTTTCTTGACGACACGGAAACCGCGGAGACTGCCTGGCTTTCTCCGGAGCGGAATTACGAAGAGGCCTGGTTTCTTGGGTTGCGTTTGAATGCCGGCGTGGATATGCGGGCGTTGGAAGCGGAGTTTGGCGCGGAGCGGGTTGCGCGAGTGCGCTCGACGGTGCAACGGCTTGCGCAGGATGGTCTGCTTACCGTCGATGGAGAGCGCGTTAGCCTTACGGCACAGGGGCGACTGCTCTCCAATGACGTGTTTCAGGAGTTTCTTGGGCAGGATGCGGAGTTGAGCAAAGAGGAAGAAGAGCCGCTTACGCGTTAAGGCGCGTGGCGGGTTACCAGGCCAGCAGGTCTTCTCCGGAAGTGAGCGAGAGGAAGGTGACGGGTGGGGGCTCTATCTCTGCGTTGTCGCCAGCGCTGCGGATGGTTTCCGGGCCATCTTCTTTGGCGAGGCGTAATGCCTCTTCTGCTTCACGTAGCACGATGACGGGGGAGCGGCCTGCGCTGGTGGCTACTCCGAAGCAGGCGGAGAGCCGAATGGCGTGGCCTGCGATGTGAAAGGGCGCGGAGAAGACTTCGGCGCGAATGCGCTCCGCGAGCAGCACGGCGTTTACGGCGCTGCATCCGGGGAGCCCGGCCAGGAACTCGTCTTTGCTTGCGCGGCCAAAGAGGTCATAGGTGCGCAGCAGGCGGGCCGTGCGCTGCGTTGCTTCCACCAGCAGGTGGTCGCAGGTGTCGGTGCCGAGCCGCGAGTTCCAGTGGCCGAAATCATCCACGTCGAACAAAATCATGCTTAGCGGGGTGTTCATTCGCTGTGCGCGGTCTGTCTCGCGGAAGAGCGCGGCGAGCAGGGCGGCGCGGTTGTGTACGCCGGTGAGCGGGTCGATTTCTGCGGAGAGTGCTACGGTTTCGCGTAGCTGCTCCAACTCGCGTTTTTGGCGGAACCAGTAGGAGGCGCGGTTGGTGCGCAGGCGGAGAAAGTCCGGGCCGCTGTTGAAGGGGATTACGTCGTCGACTACGCCTTCTGCGAGGCGGTCGGTCCACTCGGGTGAGGCTGTGTCTGAAAACAGGACAATAGGGAAGGGGACTCCGCAGATTTCCGAGCGTGCGGCGGCGAGTAGCTGGGCCAGCGGCATGCCGGGGAGGCGGGAGTCGAGCAGCATGAGGTCGAGCGCAGGTGAGAGCGGCGCGGGGGCTGCGATTCTTGCGAGGGCGTCCTGTGCGTTGCTGGCGATTTCTACGCGCACGTTGTTGGCGCGCAGGGCGGCTTCGATGGGCTTGAGCAGGTCTGGGTCGTGGGAAGCGAGCAGAAAAACAGATTGGTGTTCAGCGAACATGCGATACATCCTCAGTTCTGAGTGCATCGGCGGGGATTGGAATTTATTGAGAATTGCGGCGGGATTGGATATGCAGAAGCTGGTGACCAATGGGCTATCCATTGGTCACCAGGATTCTATGAATGGCTTTTGTGAGATTGTGGTGGCAGAAAGGTTTGATTAGTCCCAGGTGAAGGTGATCGGAATCTGCACATCGGGGTGCAGGCTTTTGTGGACGGGGCAAGTGTGTGCCGCTCGTACCAGCTTTTCCTTGTTCTCTTCGCTGATGGTGCCGGGGATGTGAATCTTTACGGTCAGTTGCTGGATGCGGCGCGGAGGCGCGCTGGTCATCTCTTTGTCGGTTGTTGCCGTGGCTCCAGTGATATCCACGCCGATGGTGCGAGCGAGAATGCCCATCGTGGTCAGAATGCAGGTGCCGAGAGCGGTGGCTACCAGATCGGTGGGAGAGAAGCTTTCGCCGCGGCCCTGATTGTCCTTGGGAGCGTCGGTGCTGAGCGTGGTGCCAGAGGGGCCATGCACCGCGTTGCAGTGCAGGTCCCCCTCGTATTTCATGTCAATTGAGACCATGTGGTTCTCCTGATTGACTAGTCTACGAAATCAACGTTTGGCTTGACGGTGATGATGCCGCGTTCGTAGCCCATGTCGAGCAGCTTGCGGATGGCTTCGCGTCCGTCCGCGCCGTAGTCGAGTGTGCGCTCGTTGACGTACATGCTGACGAATTTGCTGGCGAGCGTGGTGTCGAGGTCGCGGGCAAATTGCATGGCGTATTCGAGTGCGGCTTCGCGATGATCGAGCGCGTGCTGGATGCTGTCGCGGAGAGCCTGCGAGCAGATCTTGTGCACGTCCGCGCCGAGCGAACGGCGGATGGCGTTGCCACCGAGAGGAAGCACGAGGCCGGTGGTTTCGCGCCACCAAATGCCGAGGTCGATGACCTTGTAGAGGCCGTCAGTGGCATAGGTGAGCTGGCCTTCATGAATGATGAGGCCCGCGTCATACTTGCCCGCCTTGATGGCCGGAATGATCTGGTCGAAGGGAACGACTTCGGTTTCAAGCTCGGGGTTGAAGACCTTGAGCGCGAGGAAGGCCGTGGTGAGCGTGCCGGGGACGGCGATCTTGAGGTCCTTGAGGTCAGCCGTGGTGAGGTTGCGGCCGGAGACAATCATGGGGCCGTAGCCTTCGCCTACGCTGCCGCCGCAGCCCATGAGCGTGTAGTTCTCCTGCACGTAGGGGTAGGCGTGGAAGCTGATGGCCGAGATGTCGTAGAAGGCTTCATTCTGCGCGCGCTGGTTGAGTGTTTCGATATCGGTCAGCGTGTGTGAGAAGCGGTAGCCGGGGACGCGAATCTTGTTGGTGGCGAGGCCATAGAACATGAAGGCGTCGTCAGAATCCGGGCTATGCGCGATGGAGATGTTATGAAGCTCAGGAGAGACAACAGAATCAGACTGCGAGTGACTCACGAACGGTACGTCCTTTCAACGAAACTGGGGGAAATGAATCTTGCAGGAACCGTTTGGTTCGATGCGAGAGCTAGCGGCTGCGGCGCAGACGATTTGCGCCAAGGCCAAGACCGGCAGCAGCGGCAACTTTCAGCGCCTCTCCGGGAAGGAAGGGAAGCACGGCCTGCGTGAAGGCCGAGGCAGGGGAACTGTGCGTCCAGATGGCGAGCCAGATGGCTCCCATGGTGAGAATGAGCGCGTCACCCGCGGCGGCGGCGGCGAGGCCCATGCCGAAGCTGCGGTTGCTGCGACGCCAGAGAGTGGCGATGAGCATGGCGGCGAAGGGGTAGGCCATCAGGTAGCCGCCGGTGGGGCCAAGGAGATGCGCGAGGCCGGAGATTCCAATGGCGGACGGCGCGAAGACGGGCAGACCGGCTGCTCCCTCGGCGAGGAATGCGATGAGGGTGCTGAAAGCGGTGCGCGGGCCGAGAAGCATGCCAAGGGCGAGAGCGCCGAAGGGCTGTAGCGTGAGCGGCACGGGGGTAAAGTATAGCGGCAGCGAAATGTGCGAGCAGACGGCCAGAAAGAGCGTGCCTGCGAGCACGATTCCAGCGGTTCTGAGCGTGTTGGCTGTTGCTGTGCTTTGTGTTCCGAGTGCCAGCTGCATGGGAGCCGGTTTGTTCATTGGCCTTCCTCCGAGGGGGTCTCTGCTTCTTCTTCGAGTGGCGGAGTCTGTTGCTGCTCCGCCTGTTTATGGGCACGCAGTACGTGCCGCACCATTCCGGCTGATACGGCTACCAGCAGTGCCACCGAAACAAACATGGCGATCATGAGCCAACGCATGGGATAAAAGGCGGACTCTTTCTACGCCGCTTTGCCCCCCTGCATATTATTTGCCTCTGCAAAGGCACTTGCACACTGATTTTTCAGGTGCGGAGGTGCTTTTGCAGAGCCGTTCTGGCTGAGGTTCTGACGGCTTGCCGCTGATGCCAAGAATATCAGACGCGGTTGGGCTCTGCGGGCCGTGGAGGGGAGGCTATTCCGGCACGCGGGCGCCGAGCACATTCTGCATCCAGGCAAGGTAAGCGGAGCTTCCGGCTTCCACGTTCAATACGAGGAATTCCGGTGTTTCGTAGCTGTGCAGGGCCAGCAGGCGGGTTTCGAGGGCTGCTATCTGGGAGGCGTCTGTTTTCAGGAGTAGAAGCGTTTCGGTCGCCAGCTCGGTTTTGCCTTCCCACTCGTAGATGGATTCGACGGTGGGAAGCATGGTGGCGCATGCGGCAAGGCGCTCCTGCACCAGAGTGCGGCCAATGCGGCTGGCTTCGCCAGTGCTGCTGGTCGTGGTGAGGACGATGCGGGCGGTAGTGGGGGATTTCGGCATGGCTCGTTACCTGCGGCAGAGTATACGTGGTTTCTCTTTCAGAGACGTTAACTTGCTTGATGGAGCCCCTGACAGGCAGTATGTTGTTGCGGCCCGGCAATTTTTCAAGCCAAGTTGCGGGCAGAAATGGAGCGGAAACGATGAGCGTGATTAAGTTTGGTACTTCGGGTTGGCGTTCGATTGTTGCAGGCGACTTTACTTATGCCAATATTCGGTTGGCGGTTGCGGGGATTGCCTCGTATGTGAAGACGCAGCCCCAGCCGCATCGTGTTCTGGTTGGCCGCGATCCTCGCTTTCTGGGCGAGAGCTTTGTGGAAGAGACGGCCAAGGTGTTGGCCGGCGCTGGCGTTACGCCGATTGTGATTCCCGAGGCCGCGCCGACGCCGGCGATTGCTTATGCGGTGCGCACGCTCAAGACTTCCGGCGCGATTAACTTTACCGCTTCGCACAATCCACCGGAGTACAACGGCATCAAGTTCAATACGCATGACGGTGCTCCGGCACTGCCGGAGGTGACGAAGCAGATGGAGGCGGCGATTGCGTCGCTGGAGTCGATTGGCGCGCCGATTCCTAAAGCTGATCCGCCGGCGGGTGGATTTGAGACCTATGATGCGAAACCGGCGTTTGTGAAGCGGCTACAGGAGCTGGTGGATCTGAAGGCGATTGCGAAGTCGGGCATCAAGGTCGTTTACGACCCGTTCTGGGGTTCGGGACGTGGGTATACTTCGGACCTGCTGCGCGAGGCTGGCGTGACGGTGGAGACCGTTCACGACTATCGCGATGTATTGTTTGGCGGGCATGCGCCGGAGCCGGACGACCACTTGCTGACGGACTGCAAGGCGAAGATGAAAGAGATTGGCGCGCAGCTTGGCGTGGCTACCGACGGCGATGCGGACCGCTTTGGCATTGTGGATGAGGATGGAACGTTCATCCAGCCGAACTACATTATTGCGCTGCTGTTTGATTACCTTGTCGAGACGCGCGGCTGGAAGAACGGCGTGGCGAAGAGCGTGGCTACGACGAACCTCATCAATGCACTGGCGGAGTATCACAAGGTTCCGTTGTATGAGACTCCGGTGGGGTTCAAGTACATTGGCGAACTGATTCTGCAGGACAAGATTGTGATTGGCGGCGAAGAGTCGGCTGGACTGACGATTCGCGGGCATGTTCCGGAGAAGGATGGTGTGCTAGCCGACCTGCTGGTTGCCGAGATGGTTGCGGTGCGCGGCAAGTCTCTTGGTGTGCAATTACAGGAATTATTTAGCAAAGTTGGTTCCTTCTATCCGGTTCGCGAGAACTTCCGGTTGACCGAAGAGCAGAAGGCCAAGTTTACTGAAAAATTGAAGGGTGATCCTACGGAGCTCAGCGGGCGCAAGGTTGCCAGCATTGTCCGGACGGATGGCCTGAAACTGGTTCTCGACGACGGCTCGTGGGTTTGCTATCGGCTTTCTGGAACGGAACCTGTTGTGCGCGCCTATACAGAAGCACGCAACGAGGCCGATATGGAAAGTCTGAAGGCCGCTGCCGAGAAGTTTGTGCTTTCTTAAGAAAGCACAAACAGGGATTTGGGGAATAGGGACACAGGGACTAGAAAGACCCTTGTTCTTTTTGTGAAATATGCCGCATTTGCCGGAACAAGCCGAGATGTATGTCCCTTTGCCGGAGCCTCCGGCGAAGGGGCCGGAACCTTTGCCGCTGCGCGCGTTGAGCTGGGGCGTACGGATGTGGCGGCCTGTTGGCTCAGGGCTGGCGGTTTGCCTGGCGCTGCTAATGGGCTGGGGTGTGGTGAACGGCAAGCATGGCCTTTCCACCTGGAACCAGATGCGATTGCAGGATAAGCAGCTCCAGAAGGAGATCGACGACCTGCAGGCGGAGAATTCACGGCTTAAGGTACGCGTGGACCGGCTCAAGTCCAGCCAGGACGAGATTGAGCACGAGGCTCGCGAGAAGCTTCACTATGCCAAGCAGGGTGAGGTTATCTATACGCTTCCGGCGGAGTCGAAGTAGCTTTTACTTCAGCTATTAGCCTTCGTTTGACTTGCCCACAAAAACAACCCAAGGTTGATGGCTGCAAATGCAATAGGGCCATAGGCCCGGCCTGGGCGTGGAGCTGGAACCCAATCACTCCATCAAATACCTGCACCAGCGTCATCACAATCGCCAGCGTTGCTATGCCGCCGCGTGAGCGTGAGGCTATCGCGTAGATCACTCCCAGTGGAAGCGCAATACTGCGTGAAGCCGCATAGAGTGCGTATTCGTGCACGTCAGCCTGCGGAGCGATAGCAGCGAAAAGTCTGCACTCACGAGGGCGCTGAGAAGCGTGAATCCTGCGCATGTCCAATATGCACGCCCGAAGCTATCGCCTGATTTCATAGCCCAATTCTAGCCTTGACGCTCGCTGGGGATTGATTTTGGCGAGCGGTAGATTGTTGATGTGTTGGTTGAACTATGAGTAGCCAATCTGCAGCTAAAAATCCACATGCGCTCGGGCAGAGCCTACCCAGGCTGCGCCGCGGTCGCGGTTGTAGCCGGGGTTGTTGATGTGCTGCACATCGACGGAGTAGAAGAGGCCGCGCCAGGCGTGGAGAGTGTAGTAGCTCTCCTCGATAGTTTCGCGGCCATAGTTCAGGGTGCCGTCGCCAAGGATGAAGCCTGAGCCGCCGAGGCGGAGATAGTTCTGGTGGTCGCGCTTGATGGCGTTAGTGACTACGGCCAGGGCCACCTTGTCGGCGGGACGATGCCAGCTTTTGCCGGAGTAGTCCGCGCCTAGCTCGATGGTCTGATCGACTTCGGTGTAGGCGTAGGACTCGTGCTGGCCTTCGTTCCAGCCGAAGCGGCCAAAGAAGCGGAGGCTTTCCGTCAGCTCCTGCAGGGTGTTGATGCCGAAGCCGTATTTGAGCGCGCCGGTGTGCTCGTGGGCGGTGATGGTGGGTATCTTGTCGATTCCGGCGAGGTAGGCGTGGACGGCTTCACGATAGGTGCCCATGTGGGCGCGGTTGGCGAAGAAGAGAAACTTGGTCGAGTTTTCGCGGCCCTTGATAGGCGATTTGCGCAGCTCGAATTCTCCGTTGTGGGCGCGGGCACGGCTGAGGGCCCAGTCCATGTCGATGCCGTTGGCGACGGTGGGCATAGTGAAGAGGCCGTAGCGGATGGACCAGCTTTTGTCGTCATATTCGGCGATGCCGCCGACGGTGTAGCCGCGGGTATCTGCGGCGTAGTCCCATGCGCCGTTGTTGTCTATGGTCCAGTTCATGAATTGTAAGTGGCTGTCGGAGCCGCCTTCGTTGATGTCGAAGAAATCGGGGAGCGTCATTTTACCGATGCGGAACTCGATGCGACGCTCGGGAACTTCTGGCGCGAGGGTGAAGAAGTTGGCTTCCTGCGCGGTGGTCTTGTTGGTGAGGCCGATGACCTGGTGAATCTCGTAGCGGGCGATGTAGGGCTTGCTGCCGAGGTTGGGGTTGCGGACTACGTCGAGGTTGGTGAAGCCGGCAAGGCCGAGGGCTTCGCTGAGGCCGCGGCCTCCGGCGGATTCCATGTCGAAGATGAGGTCGGTGTTGTACCGGATGGAGCTGGTGGGGCGCACGGCTCCGTAGAGGGTGCCGACGAGGGAGGTTTTGTACTCGGCGGAGTTGCGGAAGCTGTTTACGCCTTCATAGGTGGAGTGGAAGGGAAGGCGTCCCTGCAGGATGATGTTGGCCTGGCCGGAGAGCCACCAACGCTGGCCGTCCGGGTGAGGAAACATGGTGAGCGTGGGTGCGTCGGTCTTTTCGGGCTCCTGTGCGGGCTGATTTCCGGAGGACTGCTGCTCCTGGTCGCTGAAAAGGCTGGGAAAGGTTGCGGGATGGCTGGCTGCGACCTGCGGCGTGTCAGTCTGGGAGGCTGGTTGAGGAACTGGCGCGGAAGGCAGGGGCATGTTTTCTTGCCCGGAGAGCAGGATGGCGGGTAAAAAGGTGCAGGCTGCTATGAGGGAAAGACGTGCTACGAGCATCTATCATTACCTTCTAACATGGCTTTGTAACATGAATGCGAATTCATGTTAATCGTAGTTAATAATTAGATATTACATGTGGTTTTGTAAGGAAGATACAAATATTGCTGAGCGGCAGCCAAAATTTATTGGAGTGCAAGAGAGGCTAGGCCAATAGCGGTGGCGGGCCCGCGCCTGAGCGCATGAGATCTATATTGCGGCTGGAGCGGGGAGCCTGTTGCGGGGCTTATTAGGCAGGCTTTCTATGCTTTTTCAGGCGTGGGCGGGGATGCGTATGGCTTCGAGGGCGTTTGTGAGGTCGGTGGCGAGGGCCTGCTGCTTTACTTCGGTGAGCTTGGCGTCGCGCCATGTCAGGTAGAAGACGTCGATTGCAGTTTCGCCTTCGGTGTCGATGAGTGCGGCCTCAATGTTGCACTGGTGCGCGGTGAGCGTGAGTGCGACCTGCCGGAGAAGGCCGGGGCCGTCCTGCGCGACGACTTGCAGAAGAGTGGACTGCGTGGAGGCGTCGGAGTCGAACTGGATGCGCGTGGGGACTTCTACCTTGATATTGCTGGTGCTGCCTTGGTGGCGGCGCGCGCCTAGTAGTTGCTCGACGGGCGTTTTTTGCGCAACAACGTCGTGAACGTAGGCGAGGAAGCGGCTCTTTTCGCTGGGATTGAGTTCAAGCGTGCGGAAGACGTCGGAGAACTGGAAGCTATCGACGATGACGCCGGCGTCGTTGGAGAAGGCTCCGGCTTTGACGATGTTCATTCCCCATGCGGCGAGTGCTCCGGCGACGTCCGCGAAGAGGCGCGTGCGGTCACGGGAGATGACGGTGAGATCGAAGAGTTGACGGATGGGGCGGAGGTCGAGCTGGACCGGGTCCTGGTCGAGATTGAGGGCTAGCTGGAAGTGGTTGCGGATGTGCTCGGGGAGGCGGGTTTGCAGGTAGCGCTGCGGAAGGCCTTCAAGGAATTGGCCGAGGGCGGCGTACTGCGCGGGCGGCACCATGGAGCGGAGGCGGTTGAGCAGCGTGGGGTCGATGGCGGCGTGGTAGCGGATTTCGTCTACGCTTCGGTCCATAAAGTTGGCGGTGGCCATGTAGAGCTGCCAGAGATTTTCGGCCTTCCACGGGGTGAGGGCTTCCGGGTTGACGGCCTTGATGTCCGCGTAGGTGAGCAGCGTCATCATTTTGAGCAGCATGGGGCTGCCGATTTTGTCGGCGAAGGTGCGGATGTTGTCGGGATCGAAGATGTCGCGGCGCAGGGCCTGGGACATGACGAGGTGCTGTCGGATGAGCTTCAGCACGGTCTCGCGCTCTTCGTTGTCGAAGTCGAGACGGGCTAGGAAGCTGTCGGCCAGTTCGACGCTCTGGACAGTGTGTTCGCCGGTGCGGCGGCCTTTGCCTGTGTCATGCAGCAGGAGCGAGAGCAGGAAGAGATCGAGGCGGTCGATTTCGGGGAGGATGGTGGCGAGGCGCTGTTCGTAGTCGTGCGCGGGCTGGCGCAGGCCGTGGACGTTATCGATGGTGAGGAAGGTGTGCTCATCGACGGTGTAGCGGTGGTAGCTGTCGCGGATGACGAGGGCGTCGATGCCGTGAAACTCGGGGATGAGCATTTCGAGAACACCGAGGGCGTGCATGGTGCGGAGCGCGTGCGCGGCGTGGGGGCCTAAAAGCACTTCGCGGAGGGCGTTCCAGAGATAGGGTCCTTCGGGGATGTGGATGGCCAGGGCAGGAAGCGAGTCGGTAATGCTGTCTTCGGCGGCCTGCGAGAGCGTGTAGCCGTGCGTGGCCATGAGGGCGAAGATGCGGAGGATGGAGGCTGCGTCTTTGAATTGCGCGCCGGGTTGGATGTCGATGCGTCCGTGGTCGAGGACGAACTCGGTGTTGGCGATGGTGGAGCGGCGGCGGCGGAATTGCTTGTAGAAGCTGACCGGGGCGGGAAGGTTTTCCATCAGTAGCACGGCGCGACGGTAAACGACGCGCGCGTGGCGATAGTAGGTGCGCATCCAGTAGGCGGGGTCGGCGGTGCCTCGGGTTTCAAGGCCGATGGATTGCGCGGCGGCTTCGTCCTGCGATTGCCAGTCGAGCACGTTGTTATCGCGGCCATGGCGGAAGTGGAGGAAACATCGTGCGGCGGCGAGAAAGTCGAAGGCGGCTTCGGCGTCTCCGCGGGCGGACTGGAAAACGCTGCCGCGCTGCTTGGGCCACTCGCGGGTTTCCTTGAGATGGAAGAGCAGGGCGAACCACTGGGCCAGGTGATAGTCGCGTAGGCCGCCGGGACAGTCTTTTACGTTGGGCTCGAGATGGAAGATGGTATTACCGAATTTGCCGTGGCGGGAGCGGGCGATTTCGCCGATCTTTTGGACGATGGTGTTCCACTCGCTAAGGATGAGGCCGGGCAGCACGGTTTGGTGGAGCTGCTGGTAGAGAGGGAATTGGCCGGCGAGGAAGCGGCGGTCTAGCGTGGCGAGGGTGAATTCGAGATTGTCGGGATCGAAGCGGGAGGCTTCTTTGACGGTGCGGGCGGCGGGGCTGGCGCGAAGGCCGATGTCCCACATGCCCTGAATGATGGCACGAACGGGTTCCTTGGCCTGCTCTTCGGTTTTGTCGTCGGCATAGGCGAAGAGGACGTCGATGTCAGAGAAGGGGAAGAGGTCTTTGCGGCCGTATCCGCCGAGGGCGAGGAGCGAGACGTTGAGGTTAGGCGTGGTGGCGAAGGCGCGGCGCCACATTTCAATGAGGATGCGGTCCACGATGGCCGAGCGGCGGCGGATGGCGGCGGTGCCGTCTCCGGTGCGCTCCCAGGTCTGGCGGACGAGCGCCATTTCGCGAAGGTATAGCTCTCTTAAATCGTCAACGGCGATGGAGATTGAATCCATGGGGAGAAGAGTTATGTCCGAGGACTTGGAATAGCTTAAAGAATGTTTTAACAGGATACGCGATAAAGGCAGGGAACAGGGCTGTGGGGCAGTTTGAAACCATAGTTTCTGAGTTGGAGACAATCCAGATGGAATTTTGTTCCTGGACGCTAGGGCATTTTGTATGAGCAGGTCCCATCTGTCAATTCTTTTTCCTTATAAGGGTTGTTGCTTTTGCTGTTGTCGTTGCTCTCCACCGGGTTTGTATTCGCACTCTGATGAGCCGGGAATGATTTGGGCTCGGTGCCGGTTGGGGTTCGAGAGGAGAGTCGATGCTGCCATTTCTCAGACGGTCTTGGGAGACCAAAACGCCGACGCAGTCATCGGAACGCGGTTTCGATGCAGCGGGTGAACTCTAAGCGGCCTGCTGGTAGAACGGAACGTACGGTTCCTGCGTGGTCCAAAGATGGTGGAGCAACACAGCTAGCTTGCGGGCCACAGCTACGACAGACTTGTTCTTCGCCTGCTTGCCGCCTCTCGCCGCGAGATGAAGCCCCCACTGTCGCAGTGCCGAGTCTCGACCATGTGGTCGCAGGATGTGGTTGGCGCACTCGATCAGCAGGCTTCGAAGATACGCGTTGCCAGCCTTGGTGATGCCGAGTTGTGGGTCACGTTCACCCGACTGGCTGCGTTTTGGTCGTAGCCCAAGGTAGCAGCCCACATCTCGACTTCGACCGAATCGCGACTTATCCCCGAGCGTCAGAACGAATGTAAGAGCGGTGATGTGGCCGACTCCATGAATGGTCATCATGGGCTGTGTCTCGGCATACTCCGTCTGAGTCAGACGCTGAATGTCCCGGTCGTACTGCTTGATCTTGAGCGTCATCTCGGCGATCTGGGCAAGGATCGGCCCAAGTGCGAGCTTGAGTCCTGGCGGCATCGCAGCCTGACCACGTTGGGCGAAGCACTTCGTGGAGGAAGCCGGCATACGATGACCGCAAGCCTTCGTCAGTCCGCGCACTGCGTTCACCGCCGCGGTTCGCAGTCGAACCAAAAGCTCTCGGGCGCGGATCAGGGTGAGAGCTTCCTGCTGCTCGACCGTGCGGTGAGAGATCGGCCGGAGGATCTCAGGATCGAGCCGCGCGTAACGGGCCAGCTTCTCCGCATCCACATCGTCGCTCTTGCGATCACTGTGCGAGATCGCCCGCAGCTCACGTACGTTCGCAACGATGACCTCGTGGCCTAGATGCTCAAGCTGTTCGCTGATCCAGATCGAATGCACGCCGGCCTCCATCGCCACGCGAGCATGCGGCACGTCGGTGAACCACTTATCGATGGCCTTCGGTGTGGTCCGAAAGCGGCCTCGATCGATCACTTCGCCCTGCTGGTTGAGAGTGCAGTAATGGCTCCAAACGTCGCCGAGGTCGATGCCAATCGTCAGCTCTACCTGGCCACGCTTCCGAGGTACTTCCGCGATGAGGTGTTGCATCCGCTTCTTCATGGGAACAGTCTGCGCCTCCTTCGGAGGACCTGCTCATCCCATTTCTCAGGACTCATCTGGCCCAGTTGCCGAAAAGACGACTTTGCAGACAGTTCATATCAGTTTGTGGACAAGGCTTTGTGGACAAAGCTAGCCACCGGCAAAGAGAAGGTAATCAAGGTTGCCGCAGGATGAGATCGCGCGCTTGACAAACATTCCTAATTATCTACACAATGCAGTACATATCATGCTTGGTGAATTTGAATACGTTCTAATAACCGCAGCGGCTGGCCTGGGCGAGAGCGCCTATGGTGCGGCCATTCGTGAAGAGATTGAGAAGGTAGCAGGCCGAAGCTGCTCGATTGGGGCTTTGTACACAACGATTGAGCGGTTGGAGAAGAAGGGCATGCTCAAGACGTGGATGGGCGAGGCTACGGCCCAGCGCGGCGGCCGGGCAAAGCGCATGGTGCGCGTGACGCCGCAGGGCGTGCGTGCGGCGAAGGAGTTTTACGAAGCCATGATGCGCGTAAGCCGTAACGCTTCGTGGGCCAAGGGCAAGCCGGAGCGTGCGATATGACATCACTCGCGGAGATGGCGGCGGTCCTTCTTGCGCCGAAGGACCAGGATGCGGTGCTGGGCGATCTGGCGGAGGCGGGCGCCGGGGAATGGAGTTCCCTTCGCTCGGTGCTGGGGCTTGTGGTGCGGCAGCAGATGGAGCTTTGGCGCGCGTGGCAGCCGTGGGTTGCGGGAGGCGTCGCCTTTGCGGGGAGTCTGCTTTTACTGAGCGTCTCCTTTGGCCTATCGGTACATACGCGCGGCCTATCGGTGCATGCTCCTCATCTTCTGCGCGGCGAGCATGGGTATGGCAGCGTGCTCTGTGAAGCGTTGCTGATGCTGTTGTGGGCGTGGACGAGCGGATTTATGGTGGGGTCAATCTCTGCGAAGACGCGATGGGTGAGCGGCATTCTGTGCGCTATCCCGTGTCTCTCCTGTGTACTTCGGTTTCATGACACCTCTCTCTCGCGTCTGTGCGTGCTCTTGTTTCTGCTACCAGCTGTGGTCGGTGCCGTGCAGGGGGCGCGTCGCGACCGCTTGTCCCATAGGACAGCGGTGACGTTGGCAATAGCCATGATTGCGCTGATGTTGGTTTGGGGCGACATGTATATGCGGAACTGGTTCTTTTCCCTGCCCGCATGGTGGCTTGTGGCTCATGCAGAACGATCCCAACTCTCTAACGAAAGGGCGGCGGCATGAAGGTGCGAAAGAAACAATTTGTAACGGCGGTCTACGTTCTCCTTTTGAGTGCGGTTTCCGCAGTCGCTCAAAGCGATGGGAGCAAGAGCCAGATTGTGGAGCGAGTGATTCATTCGAAGAATTTTGAGGGGAACAAGATTGGCGTAAGCGCCGACCGCAAGCTGGCGGTGTATCTGCCTGCCGGGTATGATGGAGCGTCGAAGCGCTATCCGGTTCTCTACTTCTTCCCGAGCCCTATCGATGGATATCGGACGCTTTTCGATAAGAGCGGCGCACAGGCTCTGTTCGACCGCGCAATCGCGCGAGATACAATTCGCAGCTTCATCCTTGTCTCTGTGGATATGACCACTCCACTGGGAGCTTCGTGGTTTGTGAACTCTCCTGTAACCGGAAACTGGGAAGACTTTGTGGTGCAGGAGCTTGTCCCCTATGTCGATGCTAGCTTCCGCACGATACCGAAGCGGGATGCGCGCGGACTTGTGGGACAACATATGGGAGCCTATGGCGCCATCCGCATCGGCATGAAGCATGCGGATGTCTTTGGTTCGATCTACGGTATGAATCCCGTGGGCACAGGATCAGGTGTGCAGATTATGGATTCAAGGCCCAATTGGGATTTGCTCGCGCATGCGGCTTCTCTGGATGAGGTGAAGAAGGATGGATTTTCTGCGATCTTCACATCGATCTTTCAGGCCCACTTGCCGAACCCGGAGAAGCCACCGCTCTATGTTGATCTGCCTGCGCATCGGGAGGGCGGAAAGTTGGTGATCGACGCGAAGCTCACCGCGCGATTAAGAGATAGCTTCTTTCTGGAGTCGATGATCCCGCAGTATGCGGACAATCTGAAAACGCTGCGTGGCTTCAAGTTTGACTGGTCGCGCAACGATGCGATTTGGGACCACGTCTATTCGAACCAGGCGTTCACGCACAAGCTGAATGAGTTTGGCATTGTGCATGAAGCCGAGGAGTACAACGGGCTTTGGGACGCGAATCCCTACTGGGGAGCGGAGGGTCGCGTAATTGCTGATGTGTTGCCGTTCTTCCAGCAACATGTGGAATTCTAGTCAGGATGGCTATGCGACTTTCTTTAGAGAATAATTGATCGGTCCCCATAAGTCGGCTTACCGTCAGTTAACCGTTCCGATAGTAGCTTCGAGCGGATTACCAGCAATTTGGAAACTGTGGGCTTGAACTATCTCACGATGGGGAAGCGGAAGCAAGGAATAGCAACGCATAAAGGGCGCATATATGCGCCCTTTATGCGTTGCTGTGTTTGTGGCTGAGCCTACAGCGCCGCTTCGCCGCGCTCGTCGTTGCGGATGCGGATGGCGTCGTCGATCTTCGAGAGGAAGATTTTGCCGTCGCCGATGCGGCCGGTGCGGGCTGCGCCGGTGATGGCGGCGATGACCTTTTCCTTGAGCTCGTCAGAGACGACCAGCTCGATCTTGACCTTGGGGAGGAGATCGACCGTGTACTCGCGGCCGCGGTAGAACTCGGTGTGGCCCTTCTGGCGGCCATGGCCGCGGGCTTCGAGAATCGTCATTCCCTCGATACCTGCCTCAAGCAAGGCATCCTTGACTGCATCCAGCTTGGAGGGCTGGAGAATTGCTTCAATCTTCACCATGTTTGTAGTGCCTCTGTTCGGAAACTGCTCAGGGTAGTAAGCCTATCAGGCCAGACCAACCCTTTGGGTTAGCCTGACGTTGACTTTTGATGAACCTCTGACTGCCGTCTTACGAGTTGAAATCGTAGCCTTCTTCGCCGTGCTGCGAAAGATCGAGGCCTTCGTTTTCCTGTTCGGCAGTAACGCGCAGGCCAATAGTCTTATCTACGAGAAAGAGCAGAATCGGAGTGCCAATGAGAGCAAGAAGCCAGGCGATTCCCGCGCCGATGGCCTGGTTGCCAAGCTGTCCCCAATGGCCGTCGAGGCCGCCGGTGGGCAGGGGCTTGCCGGAGGCGTCAGTGCCAAAGGCAGGGTTGATGATGGCTACGGCGAAGATGCCGGTGAGGATGGCTCCAAGTGTTCCGCCCATGCCGTGTACGCCAAAGGCGTCGAGCGAGTCGTCATAGCCGAGCTTGCCCTTGACGATGAGCACCATGAAGGAACAGAAGAAGCCGGCGATGAGGCCAAGGATGAGCGCCGACATGGGCTGTACGTAGCCCGAAGCTGGCGTGATGGCGACGAGTCCCGCGACTGCTCCGGAGATGGCTCCGAGCGCGGTGGGCTTGCCGTTGTGGAACCACTCGAAGATGGTCCAGCCGATGGCAGCAGTGGCTGCGGCGAAGTGAGTGTTGATGAAGGCGGAGGTGGCGAGCGAACTGGCGTTCAGGGCCGAGCCTGCGTTGAAGCCGAACCAGCCTACCCATAGCAGGCAAGCGCCTATGAAGCTGAGCACCAGCGAATGCGGCGGCATGGCGGTCTTGGGATAGCCGAGGCGTTTGCCGAGGTAGAGCGCGGTAATGAGCGCCGAGACGCCGGAGGTGATGTGGACGACGGTTCCGCCTGCAAAGTCGAGCGAAGGGATTTTGCCGCCGTTGGCGTTGAGCAGGCCGCCTGCGCCCCAGACCATGTGCGCCATGGGGCAGTAGACGATGATGGACCAGAGCGAAAGGAAGACGGCCATGCCGCTGAACTTCATGCGCTCGGCGAAGGCGCCGGTGATGAGCGCCGGGGTGATGATGGCGAACATCAACTGGTAGACCATGTAGGTCTGCTCGGGAATGGTTTGCGGATAGACCTTTTCGGGCGATGGCGTGAGAGGCACGTTCTGCAGAAAGATGTGCTCAAAGCCGCCGATGAACCAGTTGCCGTGTCCGAAGGCCAGTGAGTAGCCGATGACGGCCCAGATAACCGTAACGAGGCCCATCATGGCGAAGCTCTGCATCATGGTGGAAAGAATGTTCTTCTTGCGAACCAGGCCACCATAGAAGAGCGCCAGTCCGGGGCCGGTCATCATGAGCACCAGGGCCGCGCAGACAAGCATCCATGCGTTGTCGCCGGCGCTCTGCGCGTTGCTTACGGCAGTTTGCAGAGCGGTGATTTGGGCCTGCGTGCTGGGAGCGGCGGCTGGAGCAGCCTGCGCAAGGCCCAGTACCGGGGCTGCCAGGAGTGCAAACACTGCGAGGAATCGACGACAACGATACATGGTTCCCGTTTCCTAGTTAGATAAAAATGGAGAAGCTGAGAAAGGTTTGCAACGTATCATAACGCATAACGAGGCGCATGATTAGGGCATTTGACTTGCCCACAGCCCGGACCAGCTTTTCGCAATACATCCAGATTGCAGGACAAGAAATAAAGATGAAAGAAGGAATTGCGTACATGTTTTGCAGGGAAGCGAAATTCTGCATGGGCGTTTTTTTGCTGTGTCTGCTTGCGATATCTTGTCCGGCTTACGCGGCTTCCGGTTCCTGTATGAAGCTGACGATGGAGGGCGAGGTTGCATCGGGGCATGTGTGGAGTGCGCCGATGGGGCAGGGGTGGGTCTTTCGGGTGATTCCCATTCAGCCCACGGATAAGTATTCGGGCTGGGATTTGGTTGTGGACCGCGAGCAGCCTGTGGGATTCCCGGATGCGCTTTTGCTGGCTACGCCCCCGTATGGTTCGCTGAGTGAGCGCGAGATTGGCACTACCTATGGACTTCGTGCGCAGGATGCGATTGGCTGGAATCCGCGCAGCTTCCGGTTCCTGACGAACCCGGCGGTTCTGCAACAAGCACAGCAGGCGTACCGCATGCTGCAACCCGGTTCCCAGTCGGGTTCCGCTGCAGACCCCAAGGCCACGGCGCGGCTGCTCGGTCTGATTGGGGCAGCCTCTAACGGTGAGTTCCGCATTCTGGATGCACGTCTTGCTCCGGGCACGGCGGATGCGGCTCCTTATGCCCAGAACTGGGCTCTTGCGGCCTCCCGAACACCACATGAAGTGGTATCGGTACCACAGGGGGCGAGTTCGGCGCGTGGTTCACTGGCATGGATAAGGTTTTCGGTTACGCTCTATCCGCCTGCGGGGTGGCATGTCGCCGGGCAGTGGACCGCGACACCCACAGCCTGTGCACGCTAAATTTCGCACTAAAAGTGCGTCACTTCCGAGCATCCCCTTTTTCATACTTCGCATCGTAAGAAAGTAAGAAGTGGAGTCGTATCCACTCGGTTTCGTGTAACTTATTTGGTCCTCTGTCTGCGACGAGGGTATATTGGAAGATATGACTGCACCTGCAGATCGCGATCGCTATGTCTTTGGAAGTCTCGAGAGCAGCGCGTTTAACCGTGCCAAGCTTCGGGAAGTGAATTACGGTTTTGAGCAGCCGGAGGGCGTGTTCCTCACGACGCTCGATTTTGCCGTGAACTGGGTTCGTAAGAGTTCAGTGTGGCCCATGACGTTTGGCCTTGCCTGTTGCGCTATCGAAATGATGTCGATGGGTGCCTCACGTTTTGACATAGCTCGCTTTGGCGCGGAAGTCTTCCGCCCCTCTCCTCGTCAGGCGGACCTGATGGTTATTGCCGGCCGCGTGTCGCAGAAGATGGCGCCCGTAATTCGCCGGCTGTATGACCAGATGCCCGAACCAAAGTGGGTCATCTCCATGGGAGCCTGTGCCACCTCTGGCGGCGTGTTTAACAACTACGCGCTGGTGCAGGGAGTGAACCAGGTAATCCCAGTTGATGTGTATGTTCCCGGTTGCCCGCCACGTCCTGAGCAGTTGATGTACGCCATCACGCTGCTACAGGAAAAGATTCAGCGGGAGCCGCGCAGTTTGATGAAGACGCTCAACCTGCAGTGAGCTGTTTGCATTGCTTGTTGAGTAGCTAGGTAAGTGTCTCACCCGTTTGGCTGATTTTGGTAGCTGTTTCGATGGCTGCGAAGGGTAGGTCATGTTTGTTAACTGGGATGGGACGGTTGCTGAATCATTGAAAAAAAGTGCCTTAGTCGATTTAATGCTGTGGTACGTTATCGTCTAGCAGCGCCCACCTGCTTGGTTGTTCGCATCGTGCGGCAACCACACAGTCAACAAGGGCAAGACTAGACTTGTTTGATTAACAGTTCAGTTCGATTGCGGAGGAGAAACGCATGTACTCTCGAGGAATGAGGCAGGTGAGCCGCGTGTTGACGTTGGGCTTGCTGGCGTGTTTGCCAGTGGGTTTGAGCGCGCAGGCGAAGTCAGGGGATTACGATCCCGGAAATTCGAAGTGGGACATCTTTGCGGGCTATAGCTACTTGGCGCCGCACGGCACGACGACGACGGGTGTTCAGACGCAGGCGATCAACTTTGGCTCGATTGTGAGCATTTCGCGTTACTTCAACAAGTACGTGGGTGTTCAGTTGGAAGGCCAGGAACATATTCCGAACCAGAACGCGTACTATCCCGTGTGCCCGAGCTGCGGTTCG
>NZ_JBZYWK010000018.1:0-103604 GCF_059115385.1 Occallatibacter sp. FHG110214_02
CACGAAGTTGCGCAGTTCCCATTCTCATTCTCAAAATCTGCTATTGCACCGTCAGCACAGCTACTGCAAATGGAGCCATCGTGAACCGTGCGGCATCAACTCTGCCAGCGCGTGGCGCATCATCGCCCGTCGCATCATCCACGGTAAGAGACGAAGCATTTGCCAACTCACTGCTCAGCGCAAACGCTTTTTCCGTATTCGTCTTGTTCACCAGCAGCACCTTGCGCCCCTGTGGCGTAACAAATCCCTGCACATCCACATCATCCAGCCAGTGAATGTTGTCCACCATCTTGTCGCCTGGATGAAAGTTGTCCTTCAAGAGCTTTAGCACCCAGTAGCGAGCATTCGGCTTGCCGGTGTTGAAGTTGATCATCGACACACTCGGATACTGCGTGGGATAATCACCGTAAAGCTATACTTCTCCGCTCCCGGCTGCAGATCACCAATAATCCGGTTGACCCACGCGTTAATCACCTTCACTTCAATCTGGCTCGCGCCCGGCTTCAACACTCCAGTCACATCCACCCGATACGGCACATGCCACACCACGTCAAGGTCCTTGCCATTAACCTTCACCACGGCAAGGTTCTTCACCTCACCAAGCTCCAGATATAACTTCGCGCCCTTCACAAACCAATCCGCAGACGCATCCAGTATCTTCGTATAAGTGCCCGTGCCGGAGAAGTACTTCACCCCAGCATCCAGACTCTTCGTCCAGTCAATCAGCTTGTCCAGCGTCACCTGCGCAGGCGCGCCGCGGTCCGGCTGGAAGCTCACCGTCCACGGCCCATTCACCGTAGCCAACTGTGTCTCCGCAATCTTCGGTTCCACATGCGAAGTCTCAGAAGTCGTCTTCCTGAAACAACAAACACTGTCCCCCAGGGTTCCAGAGACAATGGAACCGTCGTCTGCCCCTCAGCAATCGTGTACGAAACCGGCTTCGACTTGCCCGTCTCCGCATACCAGAGTTCCGGAGCCTTGCCCGTCACGCGAAACTTCGCATCCACCGTCCGCGCCTGCGTACTGCGATTGTCCACAAAGTAGATATCGCCATCCGTCAGCTTGCGATGTACAAACCCCAAATGCGGCTCGTTATCCCCCACCTTGCCCGCCGGCTCAAAATCAGGCTTCACTTGCAGCACGGCAAACACATCCTCCAGCTTCTGTCCCGCAAACATCTTGCCCTTACCCACGGAATGCGTGCCAGTCCCATCGCCAAACAGCTCCTCATTCAGCCGCGCAAACTCCACCTGGTCATCCGCAAGGCTAGGATCGTCCACAGGCTTCGCACCCACAACCACCGCATCTACGACCCGCCCTTTGGCCGTGGCCGCCAGTTCGAAGCTAACCTGCCCCACGTCCTCGACACCTTCCTCGGTGGCTGTGGGCCCTCACCGGCCTCGCCCACCTCTCAAGCGGCATGCCCTGGGGCCCCTATGACGGCAACGGCTGGAGCACCAACTGGGAATGGAATAGCTGGGATGTTGTAACCGGCCCCATCAAGACAGGCGGACGCTACAACGACGGCGGCTGGCCCAGCGCCGTGAAGGACCGCACCCAGGCAATCGCCAACCTCCGCGCTCCCTATCCCGGAGAAGTCGGTCAGCGTAACGCCTTCCGCGGCGAGCGTTACTTCTCTATGAGCAACGGTCTCACCAAGACACTCCAGGTCTACCGTGACCAGCAGTTGAAATTTGCCTGGGAAGTCGTCAACTCCACCAACGCGGTCACCTTTGACCCCGTCACCGCCACCAGCGACCCCTTCGGAAGCGCCGCTACAACGGCGTGCTTCCGTCAACAGACAACGCCCGTGTAATGCAGTTCTCCCTGTGTTATAGCTTCTAAGCAAACTGGGCAGCCAACAAGAAAGGCCGGCGCAAAGCGCCGGCCTTCTTCTTTTCCCTCATCTGCAATTCAGCAAATCCGTGGCCCAAATCTGCCCGCCGCCAAACCAATTTACAAAGCCTTCTGGAAATTGCCTTCAATTCGGGCTAAGATGTTCGCATGAAAGCGCCCAGCGTCTTTCGCGCTTCTGGACTCCCGGCCTCGCCTGCCCCCGTCAGGGTGCAGGCTCCAACCATGCGCGTCTACTCGCATCAGGTTGTTCAGGGCTCTTTCCGCGGCGGGCTTGGATTAGTCACCGCGCACGCCAACCGGACAGCACAATCCACTTTGCAAATGCACGCAGCAATTCAGCGTCGCCCCGGCTCGGAATCTTTCCAGGTCAATCTCCGCCCAAGATCAGGCGGCTGGCCCCTGCCCCGTGACATTCAGGCAAAAATGGAGTCTGCTCTCGGCGCAAACTTCTCAGACGTCCGCATCTATGTCGGCTCAGAAGCCGCATCTATAGGAGCAGTTGCCTTCACATGGGGATCGGACATCCACTTCGCGCCCGGACAATACAGCCCTCACACGCCCCACGGCCAATTCCTTCTCGGCCACGAGCTAACCCACGTCGTCCAACAGCGCGCAGGCCGCGTCGCCAATCCCTTCGGCACAGGCGTAGCCGTAGTGCAGGACCACGCACTCGAAGCAGAAGCAGACCGCCTGGGCCGCGCTGCTGCTGCCAGTTGCGCGCAGCGCGCGTAAAGCTTCCACCTGCAAAACGTATACCGATAACAGGTTTTGGGATTTTTGAGTTATTCAGGAAAGATCAGCTCTTAGCTTTCATGGTTGCCCCCCAGGGATTTCTCATCCTTGAATCCAAAGAAGATACGTGACGAAAATTTTTCTATACCCCTATGGATACCCCACCAGAAAATTGGCATTCATACCCGGATTACATTGACAAACAAGATTTCCACAATATGTTGTGGTGTTAAAAAATAACCACCAATGTCGAGATGTGTGGTATGTTGAATTCATGCCGATCAATTTCGATCCTTGGCTCGACTACCCACCGCTCACCAAAGAACGCCTTGTAGCCCTCGCAACCGTGATGAGGGAGGCAAGAGACGGAACGGTATTGCTGCACGACCCCGAAGCAGGCGATACTCGCTGGAGTTTGGGATGCCGGATTTATGATCGAATACGGGCAAAGATCAGGAAAGCCACTCTTGAAATGCCTTGGCTCGCGGTAATCCCAGAGAGCCATCAACTTCGGTTCACCTTTGCCATAGATGGATTACCACTGAAATTTTATAAGGGTGAAGCTGAGGATGTGCCAGGCAAGTTTCTAGTGGGAAGTTTTGCAGAGTTACGCCAATTGAAGCTCGTCTTTGGCCCTCAAGATGTGCAATCGACGCATCTTTTACGAATAGCAATCGAACCAGATTCCTCTGGAAACACGAGTTCAGTGAGTCTGGTAGAAGTAGAAGAGTCGGGCGAAGCGGTACGTGTCTATGCAATTCCTCTGGATGCAGAGAACGTGGTGGTAATGAAGCCCAAGCCTATCAACCTAGCCCCTGTTATGCCTGAAATTATTGAAGAGTCTGCGGAGGACGTAAATCGTGAAGAAGATGGAGGCCAACTCGGAGCGTCAGGTACAAAGCTCTAGTGCCGCGTTTTGGGGTGAACGCCTTCAACTTGTTCGAGAGTTTCGTGGATATACGCAGAAAGATATGGGAAGCCTCCTTGGTATTTCTCATGCTCTGATTTCTGACTATGAAAAAGGGAAAAGGTTTCCATCAATAGAATTGCTCAATATATTGAGCACAAAAACTGATTTTTTGTCGGTATTTTTTTTGCGTCGCATCGAAGATCCTTTCCTCGAAACTCAATGCAGCTTCCGTCACAGGCGTAATACGGCAGGTAGACTCAAGGACCAAGTGCGCGCCCAGGCAACGTTGCTCGGAATCATCGTTTCTTCATTTAAGAGCATCATGCGCTTTCCTGAATTCGATGTGCCGTCGATTTCTGCATCTACAACGTCCGAACTGGAAGCTGCAGCGGAACAATGCCGTGTACATTGGGGACTCGACACTAATGCTCCCATTTTGCAAGTAGGCCGCGTCCTTGAGAGAGCCGGAGTTGTTATCGTCCCCAGCAGTGTAGATACAGCAAAGATTGATGCTTTTTCGCGTCACGGCCAAAACGCAATGATTTTTCTGAATCGCGGTGCAGGAACTCGGCCATCTCGATGGAATTTTGACCTTGCTCATGAGTGTGCTCATTTGGTAATCCACAGAGATATGCCAACTGGATCATTGGAGACTGAACGAGCTGCAGATCAGTTTGCAAGCGCCTTTTTACTGCCGGCTAAATCTTTCGGTCGTGAATTCCGCACAAAGCGATTTGATTGGCAGCATGTATTTGAGTTGAAGCAACGTTGGCAGGTTAGCGCTGCCGCAATAGTGCGTCGCGCGCGTGACCTTCACCTCATGGATGAGATGGCATATAGAAAGGCATTTCAGTATATGTCCTTTAAGAAATGGAGGACGACGGGAGAACCTTACGAACCAAAGTTTCAAGAGCCGGAACTTTTTATGGGGGCTGTCAACGCGCTGCTACAAAGCAAAAAGAAAACGCTTGCTGAACTTTGTGCAGAAATAGGCTTCACACAGAAGATATTTTCAGAAATTACAGGGATACGGGTTCAAGAGGCGACACCACAGGCAAATGTCCTGGCGTTCCCCTCGCCCCGTTAATTCAGCATGGCTAATATGCTATCTATCTTTTCGCTTCTGATTTTGCTTCGTTCGGATTGTGCTGTGAATCGGCGGCAGACACCCGCAAAGAGCAACCTTCATTGCACAACTTCTAGCCAAGCTTAGGGTGCTTAGTTTTGATCCAAGATTCAACCAAGACAAGAAATTCCTGCGCCCGTTGCAAGACTTCAGCGGCCTCCGTTGAGGTTGCAATCTGCGCTCCGGTGTAGTCAATGACGTTGCGCTTACGACGGGAAATGTCAAAGAATTGAACAAGCAGATCAGCCTCTTTGCCCAGTGCTAGGCCCGCGCACTCAAGAGTAATCGCATGATGCCCTGGCACAGCCCCAACTCTGTATCCGGCACACGCAATCGCCATCTTTGCGGTTTGCAAAGCGGCATTGTAGGCCGTAGCAAATCTTCGGTCTTCCGAGAGAGCAGGAATAGCTGCATCGGAAAGGTCGCGCCGGATAACTGCTCGCAGCTCATCCAGTTCTTGCTTACTTGTCTTGTGCGCGTGAACCTTACGCGCTGCGAGCAACTGTTTCCAACTCATTCTCAGTTCCTTTCAACATGACTTTCGGCCCCTGCATGACCGTCAACAGGAAGTGATTCTTTTGAGCGATGTTTTTCCTGAAATCTTCTTTGGTGAAAATCGTCGGATTGATTGCGCGGCCTGCAACCCCTTCGAGCTGCCGCAGCACAGGAACCATGTCCATCATGCTCACAGTCCCGATCAGCATAAGGTCTACATCGCTTTGCGCGCTCTCTTCCCCACGAGCCAGCGACCCATACATAAATGCCAACTGAATTTTCTTGCCCAATTTAGCGATAGCCTCCTGAAGCATTGGCACGATACCGCTGGTTTTCTCAATAAGACTGTGAAGCTCTGAGAAAATGGGAGATTCAGGGTTTGCCTTGATGTAGCTGCGACGACCATCGAGACGCTTTTCAAGGATGCCAACGCTCACGAGAGAATCAACATCTCTCTGCAAAGTGGAGGGTCTTGTCCCAAGATGCGTAGCCAATTCGCTCAAGTACCAGGACTTTTCAGGGCGCAGGAACGTTGCCGACAGCACAGCCTGACGGGTCGGGCTGAAGAGAGCCGAAAGCGTCGATTCCTTACGCATAATGCGTAAATATTTACGCATTATGCGTACATTGTCAAGCGGAATTTACCGCATTGCAATGATGCTCTTGCTGCCTACAGCTTGCTTAGAAGCCTACTTTTCAGCCTTATTCTGTTCAGAATACGCTATGGATTGACGGAAGTACGGTATAAGAACGCAACCGGCTTCTGTGAGCCTTAGTTCTTCCTGCGTTGACTGAAAAAGAAAACAGCAAAGCCGTTCTTCTAAAGCATGTATCCAGCTTTCCAGTTCGGAGCGAGTGATTTTCAATTTTTCAGCCGCACGCGCATAGTTCAACTCATCCGCGAGTGCAACTAAAATGCGCTGTGAATCAATATCGATAAATTCCAGTCCACCTCTGCTTACAGGTTTCACTTGGTCTGCTTTGCAAATCTGCACATCGAGAGGTCCGCCGACACCACACTTAGGGCAGTAATATATGCCCGTTGTAAGCGCTCTTCCCTCAAACTCTTCTCTGCGGAATGCACTTCCGCAATGGGCACATACGTGAACATGAACCAAGGGACTGCCTGAAGATTCTGGATGAAAGCTCACTGCATTTGCTTCCAGTTCTTTATTGCAATGTAATTTTGGCATTTCAATCCTCAGCTCTTAGTGATCCAACCGTAAACTAATTAACAAGGGCTCGTTTTCTTCCTCAAAGATCAGAACATTTTGTGTTTTTTCTATCTTGGATAAGTACCAGCGAAACGCTAAAACGATGGCGCATAATCCAGTCAGCAGCCATATCCATCCCCATTGCATTTGTAGCAATTCAGACTCGTATTTTCCTGCGCACATTGCGAGTGGTAAACCAACAATAATGCCACCGAAAAAGATGACTACCAAATGCGCTTGTTTGGGCATCCATGAACACACAAATGGCAGCTTTCTCAGAGTGAGCACGGAAAGGTCTGTAAGCATCGTGCCTACTAGTCCCAAAGCCACGAGGTGTACAGCCACCAGCCAATCATGCTTCATCCATAACGTCAGTCCCGCGATTACGATCCAAATTGGCAGCACACCAATGGTGAACAGGGCCTTCCGTCCGGCAGTTAGGTAAGTGTTTGTCGAACGGATTTGCGTTAGCTGGAATATCCAATTTGCTTTTAGCATCACCGGAATGCTTGCAACTGCGCGCGCACCCAACACGGCCAACGACAAAACAATTAGGGATGCCGCGAGAAATCCAACATCGAGAGCGCCATTATGACTGGGAGTTTGCTGATGCCCTGTCGGGACATTCAAATACAGCAGCAGCACGGTAAGACCAACGCTCAGAAAGAACCCCATTACGAGTCTGTGTTGTCGGCTGCGCGTGAGTGTTCTCCAGCTAAAGGTCAATACCGCCTGCTGAATCGGATTACCCACATCCGGGAGGTTCCGCATCCACTTGTGCATAAGAGGTTGAATCTCAGGCTCCTCAATGATTTGGGGCATAATGCGAAAATAAGCGGTCAAAATGGAAATCAAAGAACCTGCCACTGCAAGTGTCAATCCAACCCATGCGTATTGTGATAGCGCGGCGAACTCTGTGTGGACTGTTTCCTCCACGGAACCATTCAGATACTGAAACAATGCCAAAAACCAATAAGAAGGCAGGCAGTGCAATAGATGTTGATTCCGAGCATCCGCAAGGGCTGAAATTGATTCAAGTGATGGCTCAAGGATGAAATCTCCGAGGATTAGAACGAGACCAGCCATTTGCATAACTCCTGAGAGGCGAAGGAATAGCTGGCGTGGCAAGAGTAGCGAAGAGAGACCCTGGACAGTCAGGACGCCACAGAAAACGAAAGCACCCGCTAAACCTACCGTCAGCCAGTACGCAGCTATTGAACGCATAAGCCCGAATATGCCTCCGTGCTCTGGCTCAAACATGAGCGCCCAACCCACTCCTGTAAAGCAGTTAAGGGAAAAGACAGCCAACCCTAATGCTGTTGTGAGAGCAGAGAGTTTAGCCAGAAACAATGTCGAATGCTTTACTGGAAGCGGCCCCATAATCAGAACATCTTTTCGTTCAGGAAAGACGGATTCCCAACTCATTATGGAGAAGAGTCCAACCAGAACCATAGTGATCGCAATAAGAAAGTGTTCCATGCCCCAGAGTGACTCTTGTGGCAACCCGTTAATGAGAATCAACGGGGCAGTAATGGCAAAGCTGATGCCAGCCAGTACAGTGGCAAATCCACCGACGAGTTTTGAACTGTCCCCGTCCACAGCAAGCAGTTCAATATCAACCAAGCGTGTGAGAAATGTTCGCAACAATGCTTGAAATGTACTAGGCAATTCGCGATTAGGCATGGATCACATCTACAATCTGTCGCGCAATCGCAGCGGTATCCTGCTCTATTGCCAACTGGGCAAATATCCCCTCAAGTGTCGGGAGTTCCATTAGCTCTTGAAGCTGTCGAATGTCGTTATCCGCTACAATTTTCCCCTTATGCAGAATCACTACCCGAGTGCATAACCGTTCAACCGTTTCCAATTCGTGCGAGCTAAACAGTAGTGTTTTGCCTCTCGCTGCCAACTCCGCAATAAGGTCACGCAGGGTCAGAGCAGACCCCACATCAAGCCCAGAAAAAGGTTCATCCAGAAGAATCAGATCGGGATTATGCAGCAGCGCCGCAGACAATAACACTCTTTGCCTCATGCCTTTTGAGTAGCCGGAAATCGAGGCATCGCGGCTTCCCTCTAGACCGAAGAGTCTCAAAAGTTCCTCAATGCGCTGTCGGGCCATCTTCATTGGCAAGCTGCGAAGTTGCGCTACCATCGTTAAGTATTCCCTTCCGCTTAAATGCGTGTAGAGCTGCGGCTCTTCTGGGACGTAGCCTAGCTTTTCCTTGAAATTGCGCAAGTTTGCATGGATTGACTGGCCAGCAAATAGGATTTCGCCTGAGTCTGGTCGAATCAGTCCTGTAATCATCTTCATCGTGGTGGACTTCCCGGAACCGTTGGGGCCAAGATAGCCGGTTACTTGTCCGGCGCAGACCGTAAAACTCGCATTTGAGACCGCCGAAATTCCTGAGTAGCTCTTCGAGATGTTGCGGATTTCAAGCGCAAAAGGCATACCCCTATGTAGCACACTTCCTAGTTGGCTTGTCAAGTAGGACACTACATAGCTAAACTTTTACCCATGGCGGTGGAAATCAAACTCTCTCACACGGCTACGATGATTTTGCAAGCCATCAGCGTGGGATATGTTTATGGCCTCAGTGTGATGCAAGCGACCGGCCTTCCCAGCGGCACGGTCTACCCAGCAATGCGCCGTCTCGAACGTGACGGACTCATTGTGTCCAAGTGGGAAAAGTCGTCCATTGCAGAAGCAGAGCAAAGACCATTACGCAAGTATTACAAGCTCTGTGCGGCGGGCAAAGAAACTTTGGAATCGGCTCGTAAGCGCTATCCGCTTCTCTCAAAAATTATCGCCCCGTTTGAAATGGAGCAAGTATGAAGCGGCAGCACAATCAGAGGCTTGCTCAAACAATGCTGCTGATTGCGGCCTGCGTGGTGCCAACAAACCAGCGCCATGAGTGGCTGATGGAATGGCAGGGGGAACTATCTCAGCTTATACAGGAAAGCAGTACCGAGGAACTGGTAGAAGACTCGCCAGCGCGTTTTGCACTTGGATCCTTCCTCGATGCTTTTTGGCTCAGAAGAAATAGCTTTGACTCTGGGGTTAATCTGGCATTGATTCTCGCGCGGCCTGCAAAATGTTTGGGCGTTTTGGTTGTTTTAACGGTCGCGATTGTTTCGACGCTTCTTGCCTTTTCCGATCTCAGGCAACAAATCTTCCCATCCTCATTTCAGGGACCACATAACATCCAAATTGTGGCACAGACCTCTGTCTTACGAGACTCGAATCTTCTGGTCTCTGCGCAGAACTATCAGGTATGGCGCAGCAGCAACAATCCAGTTCTGGATAAGAGTATCTATTACCAGATTGGGAGCACTACCCTGTCGACTTCCACGGAGTCCAGTGAGCTTTTGATCGGATGGTCAGAAAGCGCGCCATCGCTATTCGATGCGAAGTCACTTTCCTCGGCTGTTCACCTTGCCAAACGATCCAATGCCACAGCACTTGTCCTTAGCTATGGTTTATGGAAACGCCGATTCGCCGGTGATTCTCACGTTATAGGAAGTCGGGTGTCGATTGCGGGTGCGCAGGCGATTATCGTCGGTATTGCTCCTCAATGGGCCACTGATCTTCCTGGCTCGGTTGATGTCTGGGGAATCGCAGATGCACAGAGAATGCAGGTTCTTGAGGCCCAGCATTTTGCTTATGGCTATGTCATAGCGCAAACGTCGTTTTCTGGCAAGAAAACTCACTACGAAGGCAATTCTTTGAATGTCCGCGATGTCGATGGATTGACGGAGCGGGTGGAAGTTTGCTCGCTGGACGCTCTAGCGAGCGAACACCGCAAACATTCACTTCAAACCTTCTTGGGTTCAATCAAAATCACAACGATTCTGATGCCCTTCATATTGACCATCTGGCCGATTTCATTTGCGTATTTTCGTAATTCTCAAATGGTGAATTGCCGATTCTTTGGATTTCTGTTGGCAAAGGCGATGCTGCTTATCCCGCTGATCTATTGCATACCTGTGAGCATCGCTACCTTCTGCGCTGGCAGTTCACTGGACGCAAGGGTGATTCTTCAAGCCACCATTACCGACACTATGGTTTTGTTATGTGGCTATTGGTGTTTCCACGACCAGGCGCAGCGTTGTCCGAATTGCTTGCATTTGCTGAGCAATCCGGCGCACGTCGGGGAAGTCTCGCGCAGCTTTCTTGCATGGAGTGGAACGGAGTTCATGTGTAGGGAAGGACATGGTCTCTTGCATGTGCCGGATTACTCTACAAGCTGGTATCCAAAGGCTTATTGGCTGAATCTGGACGCATCATGGAAGCACCTATTTCAAGCCTGAAACCCTCTAAATGTGTTTCCCATTATCTTTACGCACGGGACGTAATCCCCTGAGAACTATGGGAAGTTCGGCGTGGCCATGGTCGAAGTGCCGTATTTTACCTATGGCATCTGTAAGCTACAAGAGCTTCGTGTCAAGCGAGAATAGCCGTGCTATATAAACTGCTTTTCGCCCGTAAATAGACGGACGTATTTGCCGCTTATTCCATGCGGATTACGCGACGCTTTCCGACACGGTGCTTCGCACCGGATGTATCTCGACACTCCACCCCTTGTAGGGAACTGTGAGGAAACCTGAGAGCGCCGTAGAGCAACTTCTGTTGCATCCAAGAGATAGCAAGATGTAGGGTTCCCTAGGGAAACTTCGGTTTTCACGCAATTTCAGCCACAAGGAGGCTTAAAACGATGGCTTTGCTCGACAAAGAAAACCTCGCTGCGATGAAGGCAAGACGTGAAAAGTTTCGGCTGAATCATGTCGGAACCAAGCTGAATAATGCGGAGTTGAAGGAATTCACTGCGCTTGTCGAGAAGCGCAAGCAGACTCCTTCGGAGCTGATTCGAGAGCTGGTTTTCCGAGAGATTCAGCGAGACAAAGAAGGAGTACAGGCGAGTCCTGAATTAACCGAAATCATCGGGACAAGGCTGCTTCTTGTAAATACATTACACCCTCTTCTTACCACTACAAACGCCATGTCAACGGAGAGGTTCAACGACCTGCTCAACCAGATTGCAAAAGTCAAAAACGAACTCGCGCAAAAGATGGCACAAGGGGCGCAAAAGAAGCCGTAATACCCTCCGCTCCAACGCCCGTCAAGGCTCTGCGCTTCGCTCCGATGAACGCGCCACAAACTCGCGGCCTTGACTGTCGCTTCCGCTCCAGGTTCCTCCCAATTAAGAGGAGCATATATGCTCCTCTTTCTCTCGACGGAGAAGCACGGTTAAGCGAGCCTTCAGACCACTCAATCACACTGCAAAACTCTCTCTTTGTCCCATACAAAGCGGGTTCAAATCAAGGCGCATATTGCGCGGGATTCGTTAGCCTTTGTTCGGCTTCCGCTCTCCCTTCCACGCACTTATTCTCACAGCGAATAGAAGAGTAAGCAGGTAACGAATCAGGATGCGATTGTCGGAAGAAAGCGCAAGCGATTGCGTCATAGATGCTGGATGCAATCAAGTTGGATAAGCGATTCGCCTGCGTTCTCTAATCGCATCGCAATTCATCAGACAATCGAAATCTCCAGTGTTTATGCGGTTTTTTCGCGAATTTTATTGTTGACATAAAAGCGAGCGCTGCACATACTGAGCGAAGTTTAGTTGCCGGTGCATGAATACCTCTGCGCTAAGGAACAATGTCATGGCCTTCATTCACGTCTCGCCAAGAAAGTCATCGTCATTCCTGCACGGAATAACGCTCTCCCGAAAAGTCATTGGAGAGCGTAATCCGTCAATGCCTATGATTAGCGGTGAATGGAGCGCAACCGGCAAACTCAACTTCATCGCCCAGGAGAACCTTATATGGGAACGCGATTCTTATCTGGATCAAGAGCCGTAGAACAGCCATACGGCAAATGGGAAAATCACGAAAACATCGCCCAGCATCTCGATGACGTGATCTTCTTGCGCCTGCCAGAAGTGAGAGCCATCACGGGTCTGTCAAAGACAAGTCTGTATGAGTTGATCCGCGCCAAGGACTTTCCCGCTCCTATTCGGCTTGCTCCTCGTGCGGTCGCCTGGATCAAATCAGAAGTAACGCAGTGGGCGGAAGAACGTATCCTGGCCTCACGATCAAACTCTGAGCATCACGCTGGCAAGCGAACAGTGCAGCGAGTTCCATCGCAGGCATGGGCTTCATCGAAGAAATTCGCTTAGGCTGCGATTACAGTCCGGCCCTTAGCGAGTTGCGCGTCCAGATAGTCCGCCCACCACTGCATCATGGCCGTGCGCTGCGTCAGATACTTTGCATGGTTGTGCGCTGCGGCGACCTTATTCCGCTTCATGTGCGCAAGCTGCAACTCAATGTGCGCTTCTTCAAAGCTGTTTTCATGCAGGATGGTCGATGCCAGCCCGCGAAACCCATGCCCCGTCATGCGGCCCCGATAGCCCATTCTATATAACGCGAACAAGATAGTGTTTTACTCATAGGCTTGCTCTTGTCGAGAGCACCACGGAATACAAGCCGACCATTTCCAGTGAGCAGTTTGAGCGCCCGCAACACTTCCACGGATTGACGCGCCAGGGGAACGATATGCGGCGTATCCATCTTCATGCGTTCCGGCGGAATGACCCAACGTGCATTTTCCAGATCAAACTCCGTCCAAGGTGCTTCGATCAGTTCGCTGGTACGCACAAAGGTATAGGCGATCAGCTTCAGGGCAAAGCGCGTGATGGCATCACCATCGTAGTCATCCATTTGGGACAGGAGTTTCGGCAACTCTTTGGCATCCACACGGGCAAAGTTTTCCTCTTTAGCAGCCCTGAGAACGTCCGAAGGCTTAAAATCCATCGCAGGATTTCGCTTTGCCAGTCCATTGGCAACTCCGTACCTGAAGATTTGCCCCGTCGTTTCGTGAGAACGCTTAGCAACATCACGCGCCCCGCGTGTTTCAATCTCAAGCATCAGCTCTCGAATATCCGCAGCCGTTACCTCATCAATGAACTTGTGACCGAATGCCGGGAAGACATCGGCTTCCAAGCGCCGCAAGACTGTATCGGTATGGCGGGGAGATTTGCCGACAGACCACCACTCCCACCATTTGCGGGCTACCTTTTCAAATGAGTTCTCCGCCTCACGTTGGCGCTCTTCGGCCTCTCTTTGCTTGGCCTCCGCTTCGGCTTTCCGTTCAGCCATCGGATCAGTACCGGCGGCTAACATTTTGCGTGCCGCCAAGTGAAGTTCGCGGGCCTGGGCAAGACCCACCACGGGATACTCGCCCAACGCCATGAGCTTTTCTTTGCCATCGACACGATAGCGCCAGCGCCACAGTTTCGACCCGCCGGGGTTGACCAGCAGGAACAGACCATCACGGTCGTACATCTTGAATGGCTTTTTCCCCGGCTTCATTCCCCGGATTGCGGTATCCGTCAGCGCCATTCGCCACCTCTCCGGTGGGGTATCTCGTCGTACCCCACTTTTGAGGGAATTGTACCCCAATCCGTACCCCACTTTTTGAATGGCTCCAGACGCACGACTACACACGTCTTCGGACGGAAAATCCAAATAAATCTTTTATTTTCATTGGTTTTGATTAGTCTAGAAGGTTCAGAGAAGTGCGAAGAAGTGCATATTTGGTTGCCCCCCAGGGATTCGAACCCCGATATGCTGCTCCAGAGGCAGCTGTCCTACCATTGAACGAGGGGGCAACTAGCGCATAAAATGCGACTTGCAGCCTTTTTGTCAGCAGCGCCTCATCTGGCGACGGGCGTAATCAGCCAACTTGTTCATCATAAGGTATAAGCACGCCTAGGTCAAACAGCGCACACGCATAACATTCCCTTCAGTAAACACCGTGCCGTTTTCTCTTTTGCGCCACTTATAAACATCAATGCGCTGTTTTTATACCCCTATTACGCCATTACGTGCACAATCTGGATATAAGACACTGATTCCGGGAAAGTAGCGGAGAATTCCCCGAATCCGCTGGTAGGATAAGGCTGAGCATACGAGTGGAAATCCTTCTCAATCTCGCATGGTTTGCATCGGCAGTCGCACTTGTCGTCCTCTGGTTCCGTACCGGAGGCATCAACGGCAGCGACCGCCGTGGTCAGATAATCGCCATCGTAATGCTCATCGCAATTCTATTTCCAGTCATTTCCGTCAGCGATGACTTGATGACAGCGCAATGCCCCAGCGAGCCAGACAACTGCGTCAGGAGATACCACCTCTTCTCCTCGGACGCGCCCCAGGTTCTGCCGGTAACAGCCAGGGTCCCTCCCTCGGTCTTCACGCCCATTACGCTCAGTTTTTTGCATTACGTATCCCCAGTCTGGGCCGTAGGCCACCTTGCCCAGGCGCCCAAGCTGGCTTCCATTCAAAATCGTCCGCCACCAGAGGCATAATTCTCTCCGCCTGATTTTTCTCTGAAAGTTTTTTGTCAATATTCTCCTGAGTTCACCGTGAAATCACGGTGCAAGGCATGTGTATGAACAGAGTCCTCCCTGCCCTTGCTGCATCTGCAGCGGCAATATTATTTGCATTTGTTCCCATCCCCGCTGCCGCGCAGCAAAGCCTCACCTGGGACCAGGTAAAAGCTCGCTTTGAGAGTTCCAACCCGGCTCTGAAGGCGGATGCGGACAGCGTCAACGAGATGAAGGCCGCGGAAATCACCGCCAATCTACGCCCCAATCCGCAGATGACCATGACGCTCGACCAGACCTACCCGTTCGGCCAGCACTATGACCCGAACATCCCCGGCAGCGCCTACCGCCCGCTCTCCGATGCCCTCACCACAGGCAACATCAGCTACCTGCACGAGCGCGAGCACAAGCGTGAGCTTCGCCTCGAAAGCGCAAAAGAAGGCACCCGCATCACGCAATCGCAGCATGACGACCTCGAGCGCAACCTCCTCTTCAACCTGCGCTCAGCCTTCGTCACCACGCTCCAGGCAAGATACATCCTCGACATCGCCCACTCCGATCTCGCCTACTACGACAAGATCATCGAAACCAGCCGCGCCCGCTTCCACGCCGGCGACATCGCCCAAATCGATCTCGACCGCATCGAGTTGCAGCGCGTGCAATACGAGTCCGAGATTCAATCCGCTCTCGTCAACCTGCGCACCGCAAAAATCCAGCTCCTGCAGCTCCTCAATGACCGCACGCCGGTAGACCAGTTCAACGTTTCCGGCACATTCGACTTCAACGAAACGCTGGACCCGTTGCAAACCTATCGTGACGCCGCCATCACCTCGCGCCCTGACCTTCAGGCCGCCCTGCAAACCATCCAGCAGTCGCAGACCAACCACAAGCTCGCCATCGCCAACGGCTCCACTGACCCCACCTTCACCGTGGATGGTGGCGCAAACCCGCCGCTCGGCCCCTATGCAGGCGTAGGCTTCAGCATCCCGCTCCGCATCTTCGACCGCAACCAGGGCGAAAAGCAGCGCACGCAAATCGACATTGACCGCGCCACGCAAGCCAGTGAAGCTACCCGCGCACAAGTCTTCAGTGATGTGGACTCCGCCTACGCGCAGCTCGAAAGCACCATCGCCCTGCTCAAGCCATATAAAGCCAAGTACAACGATCAGGCCGTCCGCGTGCGTGACACCGTCAGTTACTCCTACCTGCACGGAGGCGCTTCCCTGATGGACTTTCTGAACGCACAAAGCGATTACCGCCAGGTTCAGCTTGCCTATGCGCAACTGATTGGCACATATCTAACCGCCGCTGGGCAACTGAATCTTGCCGTCGGACGCGAGGTGATTCCATGAAGCTGTCTCTGCTCGTCAATCAACGTTCCACAGCCGTCGCATCACTCGCCTGCGCCGCCGCATTGTTCGCTGGCTGCAAGTCCAAAGAGCAGCCAAAAGGAGACGGTGCGCCCCCGCCCGCACAGGTCGTTCAGCTCGCCGACATGAACCTCCTCACCATCGACAGCAAAGACGTCAGTAAGTTCCCTCTCGTCTCTGCCGACAAAATCGAATCCGCGCCAGACCTGAACGCTACCGGAACCGTCACGCCCGACATATCCCGCGAAGTCCCCGTCATCTCGCTTGCCAATGGCCGCGTTGTCGATATTCGCGCACGCCTCGATGACCACGTAAAGAAGGGCCAGATACTCTTCCAGGTGCAAAGCCCCGACATCACTAACGCATTCAACGCATACCTCAAGGCCTCTAACGACGAACAGCTAGCAAACAAAGCCGACGCGCGCGCCAAAGACCTCTTCGCGCACGGAGCCATCTCGCAGGCCATGCTGGAACAGGCTGATGATGCGGAGAACAACGCCAAGTCAGACCTCAACTCTGCCGAAGAACAACTGAAAATCTACGGCGTCAGCAAAGAGCACCCCAGCAGCCTCGCCAGCATCACCGCGCCAATCTCCGGCGTCATCGTCAGCCAGAACATCACCAACGCTGCCGCCGCAGGCGTCTCGCTCTCCGGTTCCGCAACAGCATTCACCATCGCAGACCTCTCTACCCTCTGGGTTCTCTGCGACGTATACGAAAACGACATCTCGAAAATCGCACTCGGGCAGGAAGCTCACATCAAGGTCAACGCCTATCCTGACAAGCCCCTGCTCGGCTACGTCAGCGACATCGGCCCCGTCCTCGACCCACAGCTCCGCACCGCCAAGGTCCGCATTCAACTCGACAACCCCGGCTTCCTCAAGCTCGGCATGTTCGTCACTGCAACCTTCACCAGCAAAAAGGCCGAGCAACACGCCGTTGTTCCCGCCGACGCAGTCCTCCATCTGCACGACCGCGAATGGGTCTTCGTACCCTCTGGCGAAAACCACTTCAAGCGCGTAGAAGTCCACTCCGGCCAGACGCTCCCCGGCAACCGCCAGGTCATTCTCTCCGGCATTGACCCCGGCCAGCAGGTCGTCACCAACGCACTCATGCTTGAAACCGCGGGGAACCAGTAATGATTCGCGCTCTTGTTGATTTCGCGCTCAAAAGCCGCTGGATTGTTCTCGGTGGAACACTCCTCCTGACCATATGGGGCGTCATTGCCTTCCGTGATCTGCCCATCGAAGCATACCCAGACGTCGCCAACAACTACGTGCAGATCATCACGCAGTGGCCCGGACGCTCCGCGGAAGAAATCGAGCGTCAGGTCACCGTGCCGGTTGAAATCCAGATGGCCGGCATCCCGCACCTCACGCACCTGCGCTCCAGCACGCTCGCCGGCATCTCCAGCCTCATGCTCATCTTCGACGACAACTCCATCGGAGACGTCAATCGCGAGCATGTCCTCGAACGCCTCAACCAGGTCAGCCTTCCTCCCGGCATCGTGCCGCAGATGGGCAGCGACTGGAGCCCCGTTGGCCAAATCTTCTGGTACACCGTCGAAAGCACTAACCCCGCTTACGATGCCATGGAGAAAAAATCGCTCGAAGACTGGACACTCGAAAAGAACTTCAAGAGTGTCACCGGCGTCGTAGACGTATCCAGCTTCGGCGGCCCAACGCGTGAATATCAGGTCAAGCTCGATCCGGAAAAACTCGTATCCTACGGCCTCTCAACCTCGCAGGTTGAACAGCAACTCGCCAACAACAACACCAACGGCGGCGGAAGCTTCATCGAGCAGGGTGCGCAACAAATCAACGTACAGTCGCTCGGACTCTACAAGAGCACGCAGGACATCGAAAACACCGTCATCAAAACAGCAAACGGCGCAGCCATTCGCATCAAGGACATTGCCACCGTCGAACAAGGCCCAAGGATTCGCCTCGGACAAATCGGTCGCTCATGGCACAACGCCAACGGCACCATCACCGACAATCCCGACACCGTCGAAGGCATCGTTCTTCTCCAGAAGGGCAGCGACTCCGACCCCGTTCTTCGCGGCATTCATGACGAAGTCAACAAACTCAACAACGGCATCCTGCCCAAAGGCGTAAAGGTCGAGCCATTCCTCGACCGCTCCAAGCTCGTCGCCTTCACCGTCGATACCGTCAAGGACAACCTCACCGTAGGCATGATCCTTGTCTCCCTCATCCTCTTTCTCTTCCTCGGTAACGTGCGCGGAGCCATCATCGTGGCGCTCACCATTCCCTTCGCGCTCATGTTCGCCGCCATCTGCCTCGACCTCACCCACACGCCCGCCAACCTGCTCTCTCTCGGCGCGCTGGACTTCGGCATGGTCGTCGATGGCTCAGTCGTCATGATTGAAAACGTCGTCCGCCACCTCGCGCACAAGGACGACACCCGCACGCCCATTCAAAAAATCCGCGACGCCACGCATGAAGTCCAGCGCCCCGTCTTCTTCGCGCGCGGCATCATCATCACTTCGTATCTACCCATCTTCACGCTGCAAGCCGTCGAAGGCCGCCTCTTCAAGCCTCTCGCGTGGACCGTCACCTTCGCACTCGTGGGTGCGCTCGTCTTCGCCATGCTCGTTGCGCCGGTAATGGCCAGCCTCTTCTTCCGCAAAGGCGCCAAGGAGTGGGAAAACCCGCTCATGCACTGGCTCATCCTGCGTTACCGGACAGCCGTTCGCGCCGCCATCGTTCATCGCAATCTCACCGTTGGCATCAGCTCGGTGCTTTTCGCTATCGCCCTCTATCTCACCTTCGGTGGCCCCATCGGCTCCGAGTTCCTGCCCCACCTCGACGAAGGCTCCATCTGGATTCGCGGCACGCTTCCGCCCAGCGAAGGCCCCTCTGCCTCCATCGACTTCGCCAACAAAACACGCGTCATCATCGCATCCTTCCCTGAGGTTATTCAGGTCATAAGCCAGGTAGGCCGCCCCGATGACGGCACCGACACCGCCGGCTTCTTCAACACTGAATACTTCGTTGATCTCAAGCAGAAAAAAGACTGGCGTCCCGTCTTCCATCAAAACAAGGAAGAGCTAATCGCCGCCATCGACAAGCAACTCTCCCGCTCTCCCGGCGTGCTGTGGAACTACTCGCAGCCCATCAGCGACAACATGGAAGAAGCCGTCTCCGGCGTCAAAGGCGAGCTCGCCGTCAAGCTCTACGGAGATGACCTGCGCACGCTAGAACACAAAGCTGAAGAGATCCAAAGCCAGCTCGCCGCCGTGCGCGGCGTAGGTGACCTCGGCATCTTCCGCATCGTCGGCCAGCCCAACCTCAACTACACCGTGGACCGCGCCGCCGCCGCACGCTGGGGCATCAACGTCTCGGATATTCAGGACGCAATCCAGACAGCCGTCGGCTCCAACGCCGTCACGCAGGTGCAGCAGGGCGAAGCCCGCTACGACGTAACGCTGCGCTATCAAAAGCAGTACCGCGACACGCGCGAAGCCATCGAGAACGTCCGCCTGCTCTCACCCTCCGGCGAACGCGTCTCCCTCGCACAACTCACCACAGTCTCCACGGACGACGGCGCGGAGCAGATTAACCGCGAAGGCGGCCAGCGCTACATCGCCATCAAGTACTCCGTACGCGACCGCGACCTCGGCTCCACTGTGGAAGAAGCCATCCACAAAGTCGAGCAGAACGTAAAACTCCCCGCTGGCTACCATCTCGAATGGGCAGGCGAATACCAGAGCCAGCAGCGCGCCAACAAGCGCATGGCGATTGTCGTCCCCATCACCATGCTGGCCATCTTCCTCATCCTCTACATGATGTTCAAGTCCTTCAAGTGGGCCATGCTGATTCTCGTCAGCGTTCTCATGGCCTCCATCGGCGGACCGCTTGCACTCTGGATTACCCATACCAACTTCTCGGTCTCATCCGCCGTCGGCTTCCTCGCGCTCTTCGGAGTCTCCGTGCAAACCGGCGTCATCATGATCGAGTTCATCAACCAGCTGCGCTCACGCCGCCTAGGCATGGAAGAGTCAAGCAAGGAGCACATCATTGAAGCCGCCGTCGAAGGCGCCGTCCTTCGTCTGCGTCCCATCATGATGACGATGCTCGTAGCCACGCTCGGACTTCTTCCCGCCGCGCTCTCGCACGCCATCGGGTCTGACTCACAGCGCCCCTTCGCCATCGTCATCGTCGGTGGTCTCATCGCCAACCTCATCATCGGCGTCTTCCTGCTGCCCACACTCTACGTATGGTTCGCGCGTCAAAACGATGACCTTCCAGCCGTAGACCTGAGCGAAGACTTCTAACAATCAGTCGCAAAAAGGTAGGCCGGGGTTTTAACCCGGCCTACCTTTTTGCACAAATAAGAAAGAGGCCTTGCCCCTTGAGGACTCCTACTCTTCCCGCAAAACCTCCAACGGCCTCAACCCAAGAATCCGATAACTCGCAACCCACCCCGTAAGCGTCGCCAGCATCGCCGTTCCCACCAGCGCACACAGCAAAGCAATCCACTCAACATGAAACCCAATCTGCATCCGGTGCAGCAACCGCTCCGTCAGCAGATTCGCAAAAATCGCTCCCACCAATCCCGCCAGCAATCCCAGCACGCTGAACTCCACGCTAAACGTGCGAACAATCCGTCCCCGCGTAGCCCCCAGCGTCTTCAGCACCACGGCCTCCCGCATCCTGCGGAACCGCGTGCTCGCAATCGACGAAGCCAGAATCATCAACCCCGCAAAAATCGAGAACCCCGCCAGGAACCGAATCACAAACGTAATCTGATTCACCACCGACTCAATCCGGTCCAGCACATCCGCCAGGTTGATCGTAGTTACCGTCGGATAAGCCGCAAAAAGCGCACGCTCCACAGTCGAAACCTGCTTCGAGTCCACATGCGCCCCACCGTACCATGTTGCCACTTCCCCCTTCAGCAATCCGGAAGGCAGCACAAACGGCACCCGCGCACTCAAATGCTGCCCATCTGCCTTATAAAGCGCAGCCACCGTCAACTTGTGCGTACCATTCACCGCGGTAGTCAGTTCCACCGTCGAGCCTACCTTGAGATGCGTCCTCTGCGCCGTGCCTTCACTCACCGCCATCTCCTGCGCCGACGCATCCGTCCACCACTTCCCTTGCGTAATCTTGTCCCCTGCGGGCAACGCATCCGCCCAACTCAACTCCGCATTCTGCAGCATGTGCAGCGGAAAATGCTGCCCCTTCAACTGCTCCACCGGCGTGCCGTTCAACGACACAAACTCGCCCTTCACCACCGGCATCAAGTCCAGCGGCTCCTTTACTCCCGGCAGCTTGTCAAAGAATGTCTTCAACGCGCCGGCCTCATCCGTCGTAACATCCACCAGAAAAATATTCGGCAGCTTTGGAGAAACCGTCTCGCGTATCTCGCGCAGCACCGACGACTGCATCAGATAAACCGCCAGGATCAGCATCACGCCCGTACCCAGCGCCGCCAGCACCGCAGCCGACTGGTTCCCAGGCCGGTACATATTCGCCAGCCCTTGCCGCAAAAATGAAGGCAAATGCAGCCGCACCCGGTTCAGCAAAAACCGCAGCACACGCAACAAAACCGCAGACAGCGCCAGCAACACCGCAAGCGCTCCTGCAAGCCCAATCGCAAACCAAATACCAACAACTCGCGAATCAGAAAGCGCCCACGCAATCCCACCCAGCGCCGCCAGCACAATCAACGAAAGTCCCAGTTGCAACCGCCGCGCCCACACCCGCGCAAACCAGCCCCGCGCTCCCTCCGGCCCCGACTCCACCAGCCGACGCAGCACCAGCACAGGCCGCACGCCCCGCACATCCAACAGCGGAGGCAAGCAAAACAACAGCGTAGTCAGCAGCCCCGTCCCCAGCCCCGCGCCAACCGACCTCCACGGAAACTGCAACACCGTATGCACCGGCAGCAACCTTCCAAACACCGCCGGAAGCGCTCCCATCACAGCCAACCCGGCAGCCACGCCAAGCAATCCCCCGGCAAGCCCCAGCCCCAGCATCTGCAAAAGAAATATGCGCAACAAATCCGCCGACCCCGCACCAATCGCCTTCAGAATCGCCAGCATATCCATGCGCTGTTCCAGGTGCGCATGCATCGCCATCGCCACGCCAATCGCACCCAGCACCATCGCAACTAAACAAATCAGCGAAAGAATCGCCGTCGCGCGGTCCAGCCCATCCGTCAGCGCCGGATTCCCCTCGCGATAATCCATCACCTGCGCATCCGGCAGCGCCGCTTCCAAATCATGCCGCACCGTCATCGGGGTCACTCCCGCAGGCAACACCGCAGGCAGCTTCAAAAACAATCGCTCCGTCGCACGGCTCCCCGGCGCAAGCAATTGCGTGCTCTCAAGTCCCGCACGCGAAATCATCACACGCGGACCCATCCCCGCACCCGCGCTCATGCGGTCCGGCTCCTGCTTCAGCACTGCGGCAATGCGAAACGGCTTTCCACCCAGTCGTAGCGTCTGACCTACATGCGCATTCAACCGAATCAAAAACTCATCAGCAACAACAACAGAATCCCCGCTCAGCGCCTGCTCCAGCGTCATCGCGGGCTCCAGCTCCGCCGCGCCATAATACGGATACTCCGCCGCATCCACAGCCTTCAAACTCACCAGCAACGGCACAGGGTCCGGCGGCACGCTCGCCATCGAAATCGTCTCCACCACCCACGTAGAACGGCTCCCCGGAATCTTTTTCTCCACCTCTGCAATCTTGCCAAGCTGAGCCTCCGTTGGCGCCCCAAAAATCCGCGCGCTCAAATCCCCGCCCATCAGCGACCGCGCCTCAGCCCCCAGCGTCCCACGAAAACTCTCGCTGAACCCGCGCACGCCCACCAGCGCAGCCACGCCAATCGCCACGCTCAGCACCACAAACACAAACTTCCCCGGAGCCGACTGCAAATCCCGCCACGCAATCGAAGCCGCCCGGCCCCAGCTCAACGCCCGCTTCTGCAACGCAGCCTCACCCATGCTGAACCTGCTCTTCCACATGCACCGCAGCCAGCGTATCCTCCACAACCATCCCGTCGCGCAGCACAATCTTGCGGTCCGCCATCTCCGCCACGCCCGCGTCATGCGTAACCAGCACCAGCGTCGTCCCCGCGCGCTTATTGCGGTCCAGCAGCAAATCCAGCACCAGCCGTCCGTTCGTCGAATCCAGGTTCCCCGTCGGCTCATCCGCCATCACAATCGGCGGCTCAACAACAAACGCCCGCGCCAACGCCACACGCTGCTGTTCCCCGCCAGAAAGCTGAATCGGATAATGATCCATCCGCTCCGCCAGACCAACCGACTTCAGCAGCTCCCGCGCCTTCTCAATCCCGTTTCCACTCGCATTCAGCTCAAACGGCAGCAAAACATTTTCAAGCGCCGTCAGAGTAGGAATTAATTGGTACGACTGAAAAACAAACCCCAGCTTCTTCCCGCGAACTGCCGCAAGCTGCGCCTCCACCATGTTGTGAATAGGCACACCATCCAGCCAGATCTCCCCTTCGCTCGGCGTATCAAGCCCTGCCAGCAACCCAAGCAGCGTGCTCTTCCCACTTCCACTCGCGCCCACAATCGCCACAAACTGCCCCGCCGGAATCGTCAACGAGATTCCTTTCAGAATCTCCACGCGCCGCGCCCCATTCTGAATCACCTTCTTCACATCGCGAACTTCTATCAAGTTGTCGCTCCAATCCGGACTCAAACGGAAATACGCACCTCGCGCGCCGCAGTTCCCCGCCAAACCTATTGAGGCCTGAGCTTTTACACTAATCCTGTGGACGTTCGCCGCGCACTCTTCGTTTCATTTGTCCTTATTCTCATCGCCTGCCCTGCCTTCGCGGCGCAGCGCCGCACGCTCGTCTGCTTCGGAGACAGCATCACCGCAGGCTATGGTCTGCAATCCGGCCAGTCCTACCCCGACGCATTGCAGCTCAAGCTCGACCGCAGCGGCTACAAGTACAAAGTCAGCAACCAAGGCACCAGCGGAGCCACCACCAAAGACGCGGTAGCAAGCCTGCCCACCATTCTCGCACTGCATCCCGAAATCACAATCGTGGAGTTCGGCGGCAACGACGGCCTCCGCGGCCTGCCACTCGATGCCACCCGCCACAACCTCGACACCGTTCTCACAGCCCTTGAAAACGCGCATATCAAGATATTGCTGGCCGGCATCACACTTCCGCCCAACTACGGCCCCGACTACATCCACGCCTTTGAAGCCATCTTCCGCGAAGCCGCCGCCAAGCACCACACCGCTTTTGTGCCGATGATTTACAAAGGCCTCGCCAACACGCCCGGAACCATTCAGGCAGACGGCATCCACCCCACTGCCAAAGGCTCCGAAATCATCGCCGACACACTCATCCCCGCACTACGCCCGCTCCTGAAGCGCTAGGCAATGTCTGACGAATCGTTTTGAAGGGTACGGGCTTTAGCCCGTACATAAGACTCAGCCAAATTCCGTAGGGCTTTAGCCCCTGCGGGATGCCTTTAGATATTGCGGGGGCCCCCGGTCTCTCGCCTTTGGAAACCGGGGATACCACAAAAGCAAACTCCACGCCCTGCTCTTACCCCAGCACAACCACCGGCTGAAACAACGTCCCCGCCACCCGTTGCGCAATCGCAGTCAAATCCCGCTGCCCAGCAAACACCTTCACCATCGCCGCCTGCGAAAACTCCGGCAGATTTGCCTGCGCTCCATTCCGCAACCGTCCCAGTGCCTGCGCATCCGCCGTAACCGCAGGCATCTCCGGCAGCAGAGCCCGCGGATGCACACACATCCCCTCAAGCCCCGCAACATCCCCTGCCAGCTCCTGCAACGCATCCAGCTTCTGCGCCTCCGCAAGCGTAAACACACCCGCCCGCGTTCTCCGCAACCTGCTCAAATGCGCTCCGCAACCCAGCATCGCACCCATCTCATGCGCAATCGAGCGAACATATCCGCCCGCACTGATGCTCAGATCAAAGGAAGCCTCATCACCACGCAGCTCCGTAATTGCAAACGAAACAATCGTCACCAAAGCAGCCTTCAACTCCACCGGCTTCCCTGCCCGCGCCAGCTTATATGCCGGAGTCCCCGCAATCTTCTTCGCCGAGTAAGGCGGCGGTATCTGCTGCATCGTCCCATGGAAGCGCGCCGCAACCAAACGCACCTCATCCAGCGTCAGCTTCGCGCTCACCACATCGCCCACGCGCTCACCCTCAGCATCGTAGGTATCCGTAGCAAACCCAAAGCGAATCGTGCCTGTATACGATTTCTCAGCAGAAGAAAAATACTGCGCCAGCCGCGTAAACTTCCCCAGCAACAGCGGCAACACACCCGTAGCCATTGGGTCCAGAGTGCCCAGGTGCCCAATCGACCGCTCGCCGGTAATCTTGCGCAGCCTGCTCACCACATCGTGGCTCGTCATGCCGCCCGGCTTATCTATTACTAACAATCCGTTCACTTACTTACTCTATCGAACGCGCCGCGCAAACGTCCCAGCGCCTACTCCCGCACCAGCGACAGAAACTCCGTCCGCGTCTCCTTCTGCCGGAAGCATCCCACCATCGCACTCGTTACTGTGGAAGAGTTCTGCTTCTCAATCCCGCGCATCATCATGCAAAGGTGCCGCGCCTCAATCACCACGCCCACACCTTGCGGAGCGATCGCTTCCTGGATCGCATCGGCAATCTGCCGCGTCATCCGCTCCTGCACCTGCAAGCGCCGCGCATACACTTCCACCAACCGCGCAATCTTGCTCAGCCCAATCACCTTGCCATTCGGAATATACGCAACATGCACCCTGCCAAAGAACGGAAGCATATGATGCTCGCACAGCGAGAACATCTCCACATCCTTCACAATCACCATCTCGTCGTAGTCCACATCAAACAACGCGCCGCGCAGAATCTCATTCGGGTCTTCGTTATACCCCTTCGTGAGAAACGCCATCGACTTCTCCACACGCTTCGGCGTAGAAAGCAGCCCATCGCGGCTGGGGTCCTCGCCAATGCGGCTCAGAATCTCGCGATACAAATCCTGCGTGCTTACATCCCCAAGCTCACCCGGCTTCTTCACAGCCTCCAGCATTGGTTTCTTTACTGCACCCGTTTGCGCCATCCCATATCCTTTCTCGAGCCCATGCGCCCTTCTCTCAACTCAGAGCCGGCGCATCATAGCACTGGAAGAAATTATTCTCCGTCTCTTCCACGCGCACATATTCCAATTCGCCAACCTTTAAGCTGCCCTTCAGCAGCCCAAAGATCGCCTTGCATAAATTCTCCGTCGTAGGAACAACCGAAGCAAACAGCGAATCAAGATTCAAGTTCGTATGGTCGAAGCGCTCCAGCACACGCGCCTGAACAGCCGCATCCACATCCACAAGGTTAATCACCATGCCGGTAGCCGCATCCACCTCGCCGCCAATCAGCACTTCCACAATGTAGTTGTGCCCATGCCCATGCGGATTATTGCACTTGCCATACGCATCGCGATTCTGTTCCTCCGTCAGCGAATCACAATGCAGCCGATGGCTCGCACTCATCATGTATCGACGTCCAAAATAAGCCTTCATCTGCCGCCTCGATACTCAGCAAAGATCTCCGGCGTTTCATACACGCGAATCGCAGACAACGTAGCGCCTTTCGCAGCCTTCACCGCGGGCTCCAGCCTGTTCCACGCCGCAATCGCAATATTCTCCGTCGTAGGATTCACGCTCGCAAACTCTGGCACTTCCAGATTCAGATGCCGGTGATCCCACGCCGTCATCACCTCGCTCTGAATCACATCCTTCAGCCACTTCAGGTCCACAACAAAACCCGTCTGCGCATCCGGCTCGCCGGCAACCGTCACCTCAAGCGTGTAGTTGTGCCCATGCCCATTGCGATTCGAGCAGCGCCCAAAGACTTTTTCATTCTCTTCCGCGCTCCACGCCTCGTTCCAATAAAAATGCGCTGCCGAAAACGTAGCCCGCCGCGTAAGAAAAACCATAAGACCCTCAAACTTTAAGATGCCCCAGCTTATTCTCCGGGTTCACCCAACTTTATTTCATACTCCACAACGTCATCCGGAGCAAAAGACACGCGGTTGCATCTCAACCGCGCGCACACGCTGCATCCTGCTCTCCCACGTCCAGCTAAAAGCTAATAGCTAGCAGCTATTAGCTGTTTTTCACTGCGCATAACTCCGGCCCTTCCAGCTTACCCGCTTCAACACACGATGCTGAAACCAGCTCCAGTACAGCAGATAAACCAACAGCGGCAACCCCAGCAGGGCCAGCGCACAATCCACAAAGGGAAAATTCGACTTCCTCACTCGTACATACACCCTCATCAATACCCGCACCCATAGAGCAGCCAACCCCACACATGCAGCCAGAAAACTCATATTGTGCGACCCGGAATACGCGTACCCAAAATACGCCGCCGCAGGCAGCAAAAGAAGCAACAAAACAAAATCCACGGCCCGCCACAACGCCAGCATCAGCGCATCATTAAACAGCAACGCAAGATTCTTCGTCCACCCCTCCATCATTGCCGCCGTCGAGCGATACATCCGCGTAGAAAGCGCATCCGCCGCATACCGAAATCGCAAACCAACCTTGCGCCGCTTCGCCAGCAAGGCAAGCTCCACATCCTCCAGCACGCGTCCCTTCACAGCCGCATGCCCGCCAATACGCCGGTAAGCCTCGCGCTCCACCAGCAGAAACTGCCCATTCGCCGCTGCCACGCGCTGGTTCGGATCAGAAACCTTCACCGGAGGATACGCCAACGCCAACTCGCTAAACACCAGTGGCATCAGCGCCCGCTGTACAGCCCCCGTCACAATCTGTCTCGGCGAATAACTCAGCATCCCCACCTTATGCCGCAGCGCCTCCGTAATCCCGCGATGCAAATCCCCCAACTCATGCACCGTATCGGCATCCGTAAACAACAGCCACTTCCCGCGAGCCTTCCGCGCCGCCGTCCAGATCGCATTTGCCTTCCCTGTCCATCCCGGCTGCAACTTGTCCGCATTCAAAACAGTCACGCCCGCAAAGCCGTGCGCAATCTCCGCCGTCTTATCCGTGGACCCATCATCCACAACAATCAGCTCCCAGTCGCGCCCCAGCAGAAACACATCCTCGCTCTGCGCCACCAGCGACTGCAGACACGCGCCAATGCAATCTTCCTCATCCCGCGCCGGAACAATCACCGTCAACTCAATCAACGGATCGGCCTCAGGCTGGTCAAAAACCGTTCCCGCCCGTGTATGAAACTCCACCGGCTCATCCGACAGCCCAAGCACCGGCTTCCAGTCTCCAGCACTCCGCTCTTCTTTTTCGTTTACCGGCTCGTTCGCCATCGTCCGCGGCCCTTTTCTTCTAAGACTCCCGCTCCGTATTATAAGTATGTGAGTTTCCGTCCCATCACCCTCGGTTTCGCCCAAAGCCTGCTGGCACTAGTGGCACTGGCATCCCTCTCGGCATGCAGCCGCGGAGCCCATCCGGCCCAGGTAGGCAAAACCGCACCCGACTTCACCGTCAAGGACAACACCGACTCCATCCACCTCGCCAGCTATCGCGGCAAAGTCGTCGTACTCAATTTCTGGTGGAGTCAATGTGTTCCCTGTATCGAAGAAACCCCCGGCCTCGAATCGTTGCATCACGACCAGCCCGACCTGGCCATCCTCGGCGTCAGCATCGACGAAAACGAACAGCAATACCGCCACTTCCTCCAGCGCTATCACGTAGATATCGCCACCGTCCGCGACCCCGATGAAACTGCCGCCAAGCTCTACCACACCGAAGCCTGGCCCGAGACCTACATCATCGACCGTCAAGGCATCATCCGCCGCAAAATCGTAGGCAACCCCGACTGGACTAACTCCGAAATCCGCTCCTACCTCAAGAGCCTGTAAAAACAGGGACCGAGGGAACAAGGGAAAAGAGACCAAGGATTTATAAATCAGCAGCAAGCACTATAAAAAACAAAAAATCAAAACCATAGCTATCCCACCCATCCGCAAAACCCGGACAAACAGAGCACCCGAACTTTGTGGAAACCGCATCGCAAGTCTGTCCCCTGTCCCCTGTCCTTGCTATCATCTTCCTATGACGACCGTTGAAATCCTCTATCGCTACGCTGCGCAGCCTTCAGAGCCCGTGCTCTTCGCCCTCTCCGCCGCGCGCGAGGTCTACGGCATCCGCAAGCTCATCTTCGACCGCGAAGCCCAGACCGTCCGCATCGAGTACGACTCCACGCGCCTCAACGCCGCCACAGTCACCAACCTCGTCCGCCGCGCCGGCCTCGACATCGTTGAGGAACTGCCGCTCATTCCGCCGCCTCCACCGGAGCCGGAAGCACTCCCGGAACCAGCCAAGGCGTAACGTTGCGTGAATGCCAAACCTTTGATACTCTTAAAAAGGTTCGTTGATCGGCACGATCCGAACCGCACTGCGCCCGTAGCTCAGCTGGATAGAGCGACTGACTACGAATCAGTAGGCCGGAGGTTCGAATCCTTCCGGGCGCACCATAAAAACCCTTAAAAATCTGAGACTTACGAGCCGCGATTCTCGCGGCGTTTTTATTTGTGCGTTCTGTGTCGCCCTCGTGTCGCCAAATTGAGGGTGGCGCTTTTCCGCGCCGCTGGCCGTGTCGCCGCGCGATGTCCTGACCTCCGGTTCTACAGGCGACCAGCTGACAAATTATTTTTCACAGGGCGAAAAATAAGCGAATGAGCGCCGGGAACCCTACTGCAATCAGCAGTTATGTACACTCATAAACGTTCAAACGTTTATAAATCCTTATATATCATATACTTACGTCTTGACGAGCGCCCCCGCCCTCTGCCATCCTGCGAGCATTGGAGGACAGACGGACGATGGCCGACACGCTCACAAATGACTTCGCAGCCGACCTTGCCGCTGAGTTCGTAGACAAGCCCACTTTGTGCGCGGGAATCGGAATTTCCACGCGCACACTGGACCGCTTAGAAGTGGCCCGTATTGGGCCGCCTAAGACCAAGATTGGCAAGCGCGTCCTGTACCGCAAGGCCGCCGTGCGCGAATGGCTCGCAAGCCGCGAACAGGGCAACGCAACGCGCGCAGCACGGGCGCGGCGCTAGGGCATCCATCGGCGGCGCTGGTGCGCCACCCCACACAGTCACTCACACGGGCGGCCAATGATAAACGGGAAGACAAAAGCCAAACCGAAAGACAAGCGCCGCACGCCGCGCAAGCCGAATCGGGCACAGACGCGGGCGGCGAAGGACGCGCGCGCATGGATGCTAGAAGACTGCGCCAAGAGCGGCCTTACAGCCGCAGACGTAAAGGCGCTAGGTTTTAAGGCGCTCGCGGATGAGGAATGGGAGTCACTAGGGCTGCCGCAGCGCCGTGACAAGAAGAGCGGCGCACCGTTGAACCTGTCACGGGACGGCTACCTGTTGCCGTACTCCAGCACCAGCGGCAAGCCGCTGCCCATGTTCCGCTTTCGCTACCGCGAGACAGAGCGCACGATTGCGAGCGGGTTTCTGCGCGGGCACACGCAAGTGGCCGCCAAGTACGCGCAGCCCGCAGGCTCTCCAGTTGAGGCATACTTCGCGGCGCTGCCCGGTGTCGAGTGGGGCAAGGTCGAAGCGGACCCGCTCTCGCCACTCTGGATTACAGAAGGTGAGAAAAAAGCGGCCATGCTGTGCAAACTGGGGCTTACCGCGATTGGACTGGGCGGCGTGTGGTCGTTTGGCTCGAAGGCCCATCTGCAAAAGCTGATTCCCTCGCTGCAAGCGTTCGCATGGCGCGGGCGCGACGTGACTATATGTTTTGACTCTGACATCGTGCGCGAAGACCTGATGCCTGCCTTGCTGCGGCTTGCGGACGCGCTCAAAAGTGAGGGCGCTACTGTGCGCCTGCTGCTACTGCCCGCAAAGGCGGACGGCGCAAGGCAAGGCGTTGACGATTACGCGGCGGGGCTCGGTTTCGGAGATGCCGCGCGCGACGCGCTCAAGAAACTGGAAGACGCGACGCCCGTACTCGACTCTTGCCGGGCGCTGCTCCAGATAAATTCTGAAGCGGTCTTCGTGGAAGACCCGCCCGGTGTTGTGCTCTTGCCGACAGCGGCGGACCCGAAGCCGCGCCGCTTGCGCACGGATGCCTTCGTGCGTGAAGTCTTTGCCAACCGCAAGCACTTGAAAGCTGTACCGGGCGCGGACAAGCCGCGCGAAGTATCGACGGCGCGGGAGTGGGTTGAGTGGCCCGCGCGCGCAACCGTGCGCCGTGAGACCTACGCGCCCGGCGAGCCGCTTATAGTGGGCGCACAGCTTAACCTTTGGCTGCCCAGTGGCATCGTGGCGCGCAAGGGCAGCACGGAGCCATTCGACAGGCTCCTTGAGCGTCTCGTCCCAAATGCAGACGAGCGCGGCCATGTGCTGAGGTGGGCCGCGTACCCGCTCCAGTATCCGGGCAGGCGGTCCAACTGGGCCGTTTTGTTATGGTCCACGGCGCAGGGCACGGGCAAGAGTGAGCTAGGCCGTATTCTCGGCGCGCTGCACGGCGCTTCTAACTTTGCCGTCATCGGACAAGCACAGCTTGCGGCGGTTTTCAATGACTGGCTAAAAGGCAAGACATTCATCATGGGCAGTGAACTGTGCGGCGACTCCATGCGTGACGCGCGAACATTCGCAGATACGTTGAAGCCGCTTGTCAGTGACTCGCCGTTGCCCATTAACGAGAAGTTTCAACCAACTCTGTGGCTGCCGAATGTTTGCAGCTTCTACCTCACGAGCAACCACGCAACCGCGCTGCATTTGACCGCTGAGGCGCGGCGCTACATGGTCATAGAAGGCACAGGCGAAAAGATGGTACCCGCCGAATACGCGGAGCTTGACCGCTGGCGCAAGAGCGGCGGTCTGGGCGCGTTGCTGTATGCGCTACAAGAGCTTTCGTTATCTGACTACCAGCCGGGCGCGGATGCTCCGCAGACTGCCGCGCGCGAAGACATGATTCAAGCAACCCGCAGCGATGAACAGCAATGGGCGCACGAGCTTGCCGAAGACCCCGCAGCGGTACTGGAGCGCGACGGCGCGAACCTGCGTGCGGAGCAATGGACGGTTGCGACGGCGCACGACTTGCTGCACCTTTTGAAGTCGAGAATCCCTGATACGCGCTGCACAGCGCAGCGGCTTGGTGGCTACCTCGCAGATGCACGACTGCCGAAGTTGAACAGCGGGAAGTTGATTCGACTGCCCGCGCCACTTGGCCGTGAGCGCATCTGGTGGGTGGGCGGCGCGCTGCGCGCGGCGAATGTAGACAACATGGAGCCGAAGGAAATCGCGGCCCTGTATGCGAAGCAGCGCCCGCAGCGGAAGGTGGGTAAATATGCCTGATAAAGCCTGTCACAATGTCACGCGTCACAACCCGTTTCTGAGGCAGTTGCGTGTGTGCGTGCGTGCGCGTGTAGTGCTTATATGTAATTTATGTTGTGACATTGTGACAGAAAATGAGAAATCACCGGTGTTTATGCGGGTCCGGGGCTTGTCACAACCCATGTCACAACCCTGCCATTTGTCACAGCCTTTGGTTGTGACAGCGGCCCAGATGGGGCTTACGCAATGACGACACGCGAGCAGGTATGGATGAGTTTCGCAAGCGGCGTGCTCGGCGCGATGCTGATGGGCCGCCAGTTGCCCCTTCGTCCCGACGAAGACGGACATTTTTCCGCAGACCTGGCCGCGATGTCTGCGAAGTTTGCAGATGCGGCAGTCAACGAGTGGGAGAGACGATTCAACTCTCGCCCGAAACATCAACGCACCCGCAACCCAAAGGAATCGAGGTAGAGATGTTAACGACTCGAATAGGCCCTTACGCTGGTTCACGCAAAACCGAGGATTCCCTCCGCGACTATGTGCCCGCCCCCGCTTGTGACAAGAAATTGCGAGCCTGCCGCTTGCGTTCGCGAGATGAGGCTTTTGAAGCGGGCTTGAATGAACCGGGAAGTCGTGTAGGCCACGAACGCAATCGTCATGCGCCTGTTGGCGCGAGCGATTCCGACCTCGACGATGGACCACTCGACGAAAATATGAACCCGAACGTGGATTCCGCAGGCTTATGCCAGTGCACATGCTGCCGCAAACGCCGCGCTGCCGCTGCCGCTGCCGCAGGTACAGCCGATGATGATGACGAACTTCCGATTGAGAACAGTATGGGTAATTTTTCCGCCGAGCGGGCAGGCGTTCGCGCCGACCAGTACAACGCTTACGGAATCGTTCCGGGGCCGCGTGACATTCCGCCTGGGCGCTTAGGAATCGCACTCAAAGCCAACGGGCGCGGCTCCAACTATCTCGAAGGCCCCGCCGACAAGACGCCGATCAACATAGCGGCGAAGATTAACTCACTCGACTCGCTGCGAGCAATCAACACTTTCAACCGCCGTCGCCACGGCCAGAAAGGTTAGTCACTATGCCCACCGTATCCGTTGAATCTCTTGAGGCCGACAGGCTCGAAGCGCTCGCTAAAAATTTGCTCGAAGAGGTCGCGCGATTCCGCACGGCAACCGCTCTTCCGAAGGCCGCTGCAACGCGCACCAAGAGCCTCTTGAATCTCGAAGCCATCATCGAGCAGTCGCGGAAGTCGGTTGCCAAGTTCGACGAGGCAGTCGCGCAGATATTCGCTGACATGCGGGCCGTGGCGAATGGTTCCGCAGTCCAGACGGTAGGCTTCGATGGCAAGCCCGGTTTGGTGCGGAACGAAGACGATGCTGCGGCAAAAATCATGCAATTGGCGGAGGATGCAAAAACAAACCTCTTGGCCGCTGCCCGCGCACGGCTCCAACTTCAATCACTTGAAGAGCGGCTGGCACAGTCAGCGCCTCCACCACCCGCATATTTGCCGTCGAGTGAAGGCGAACCTTCGGCAGACTGAGTTTGACGTTGACTCGCTGTGTTCTTACCTCCTTTCTGGCACAGCGAGCAGCCGCCGAGGTTCAGTCAGCGTTGCCTCGGCGAAACATTGCCAGCGCTTCCAAGGCCGTTGGCGATCGTGGAGCACGGGAGCTTGGCCGCCACCGTGCTCCACGTCAAAGATTGAAATTGCGGCGAGATTGGCGTCGCGCCGCAATCACGCACAGCAGACGTTTCGCTCCTGTTCCGTCGTGCTGTGCAACCCGTGCGGGAATCAAGTTGAGTCTAGTCCGCTCGACTTGATTCCCTCACTTTGAGGTTATCGATGGAAAAGCGCGTTGCACCGCCACTGAGATTCGTCATCGCCCGCTGCGTCCTCGACGAGCTGTGGTGCTCTAACTTAATCGACCCGGCAAAGATGAAGCAGTTTGCAACCGTTGCCGAGCGGATACTTACGCGGTACGCGCCCCGTGACTACGAGCGGGTGCTACCCAGAAGGAGGGAAGATGCAAAAGAAGTTGAGTAAAAGTGAGCGCAGCGCACGCATTGCAGCGGGACAACGCGCGAGGAAAGAACAACGCCAAGCGATGCTGCGCACACTCAAACTTATGCGTGAGCGTTGGGAAGCTGGCCTCATACCGTTCATACAATGGCAAGCGTTCGGCTATGTCTTCGGCGCGTTGCAAGCGAAGCTCTGGGGTTGGCAAGGCCCCATCAATGTCTCGTTTTGTGCCTGCCCTGACCCGCTGGCGATGCGCGCGCAAGTCTCGCGCCAGAATCCACCTGTGGGCGGTGAGCACCGCGCGCTTTGCATCGCGTTTTTCTATAAGCCGAAGGTGCGGAAGAAAAGGAGGGCCCGCTGATGGCATGGTCAAACCGAGTTACTCTGCCACGCCCCGCAAAGATGAGGCCCCGCGTGGTCTTCGTGCCGAAGGCGATGCGCAAGCAGATGGCAAAGCAGACGCGCAAGAAGTGAATCCGCAGCTATGGAGCGACAAATGGGAAAGCGCACAAACAAGAATCCAATCGAGATTGTGAAGCGCAAACGCACAACGCCGCGTACAGCGTTCCAAAAGGGAGCCCCGAATCCTCACGCATTTAAGCCGGGGCAAAGTGGCAACCCAACGGGCCGTGCCGCGAACGACTTGCGCCTCGTCTCTCGCTCATTGCGGGAGCAGCTTGCCTTGCGAGCACCGGGCACTATATGCAAGGGCCTCGGCCTGCCCATCACGTCATCATGGGGGCAGTGCGTGGCGGCATCGCTCATCCGCTCATCTGTCAGCGGTGACGTGCAGGCCGCGCGTCTGCTCTCCGAGTTGACTGAGGGCAAGGCTGGTGTGTCATTCCACCTTGGCATCACAGAGGATGAGCACACAGGCGAGCGCCCGCTTATCAACATTCAATTCACCGAGTCAGACGGTAACGGACGGCCTGTCTTCGATGACGTGCCCACCATCGACGCGGAGACAGCCGAGACCCGCTTGCTAGGCCCTGAGTGACTCGGCAGTGAGTGGCATCGAATGACAATGAGCGGCGGCCAACTGAATGTGTATCTGGCCGCCGCGTCTTTGTGTATTCCAAGTAAATGATTGATTCAAAACAATTTTATGCGACAAATTCCTTAGTTTTCTCCCCGCATCACCGTTCTGTGTCTCCGCAGTGTCTCCAAGATGCCCATTCCTGCCATTTGCAGCCCCGTAGAGAGGCCGCCGCGTCTCTGGTGGGCCTTGGGTGGGCCGTCTGGTACGTCCTAGCGCCTCTACGCGGCTACCTCTGCGCGGCAAGAGATGACTTCATCGAGCACCGGAGGCCCCTCGCAGTCTGCATCAAAGATCAAGCTGTCGATGATGGCCTCGGCCTCAGCGCCTCCGATTGTCTTCCGCTCGATTAACACGGCGGCGAAGCCCTGAATGGCAGGCCAGTATTGTGCGACAGCCAGCCGGGTCACCCGCTTGAAAGCCGTAAAGTGTTGCTCTGAAGGCATAAGGCTGTTCTCGCCGCCTGTGAGTGTGCGCAGGTGATATAAGTCAAGGCTAAAACCCTGCATATCGACATGCCCCCCTCCCAACGTGTCAATGCTGCGGTGGGCATAGCGTGCTTGCGCGATGCCACCCGCAAGGGTGTAGACCATACGTGCTGCGATGATGCGGGGTTTATTCTTCGATGAACCGCCGATGACATCCATATACCCGCCATAGCCCTCCGTTTCGGAAGCAACAATAGTTACCTCCTTTAAGACAAAGCCATACGCGCAGGCGATTACAGCGTGGCCTGCTTCATGGTGTGCAAACTGTTTCAGCGACCTGTGCATCGGCTTCATTGCCCACCTCCGTTGTGCTGCGCCTTCCGGTAGTTGCTGCCAGCGCGCGACAAGCGCCGCACTGCTGCGCGGCGTATGTCGTTCAGGCACACGCCACCGCGCTTTGCTGTACCTTCACAGGCGAGCGCCGCCGTCCATGTGTGGATGGCCTCGCCCCGCGCGCCGCTGTGTTGGTTCCACGTCCGCAGCTTGACCTTGCCGCTGGCCTCTAGGTTGTCCAACAAGACGAAGCCCGCAGCGTCCAGCGCGGCCCCGATGCTCTCACGCTCGCCCCATCCCATAGCTTGCCCGCAAGCGCATCGAACGGCGATAGCGCGGCGCACGATGTCCGCATAGCTTGTCTTGCGCTCAACGTCAAAGTTGACAAAATGCTTGAGGGCCGCCGCTCTACCGTTCACCATGTCAGCCCACCTTTGCAAACGGCAAGATGTCTGCAATCTTGTTAGTTGCCGCGCGCCGCGCGTCATCGTGCGCGTGTGCATAACGCTGTGTTGTGGCGGCCTGTGTGTGGCCTAGCAGACTGCCCACCACTTGTAGCGGTACGCCGTTCGACACAAGAAAGCTCGCATAGGAATGGCGCAGGTCGTGGACGCGCACAGTGGGCCGCCAGCGCGTAAGCATGATGGGCTTGCCCGTTTTCTTGTCTATGCGCGGCTGCCCTGCCCGCTTCCCTTTTGCCCACAGGCTCGGAACCTCTTGCTTCTCTGCAAGCCCCGCAAGGACGCAGACCTGCAACCAAGGACGGTCATACGACTTGCGCGCTTCGCCGCCCGTGACCTGGCCCCGCTTTCCTGTGACCTTGCGCTGTGTACCGTGAAACAACGGCCCCGTTGCGCCATTGGGCCTCATGCTCTTGAGCAGTGCGAGCGCCGCGTCATTCAAAGGGAAGCTCGCCGTGCGCTTCTGCTTTGTGTGCGCGCTCGGCTTGGTCCATACGCCGCGCTGCAAGTCAAACTCACTCCACTCGGCGGCCAACACTTCGCCAACGCGCGCGCCCGTGAGGATGAGCAACCGCAAGAGGTTCGCCCCGTCTGCATTGCTCTCGCCGTACTCATTCAAGGCCGCGTCAAGGTTCCGCATCTGCTCCACTGTCAACCATGCTTCGCGCTTCGCTTCGTAGTAACGCGCGACGCCCTTGGTGGGATTCTCAGACGCGACGCCCTCGCTGATGGCGTAAGAGAAAATCGTAGAGAGCAGCGCAAGCACGCGGTTAGCCCTGTACGGCGTCCGCTCCATCTTGCCGTGCAAATCTTCGACGTGCTTGCGCGTGACCTCAAGAACGCGGCGCTTGCCGAGCGCGGGCAGGATGATTTTCTCAACCATCGAACGGTCATCCCGCTTTGAGCTTTCCCGCTTCTTACGGAATCGCGCGCTGCCAAGGTATGCAGTACAAAGCTCATCCACCGTGGGAGCTTTCCGCATCGCGGCCTTGACCTCTAACGGGTCAACGCCGTTGCGGATTCCGTCACACAGCTTGAGAGCTTCGCTACGTGCCTTGTCGAGTGACAGCGCGGGATGCTGCCCGATGGTGTAGCGCCGCTTTGCGCCCTCGACTAGCGAGCCGTCAGCGGTCTTGACCCGTGCCTTGTACTCAAGCACGAATGACAGAACGCCGCCCGCAGTGATGCGCGCGCCGAATCCGCGAAGCTCGCTGTCCCACAGAATCACGTTGCCCTCTGCGGGCGGATTCCGCTTGAGGTCTTTCAGTGCCTTGTCAGTCAACCTGCTCATGCTGTGTCGCTCCTGTGTCGCAAAAAGTTGGCGATTGAGTGTCTCTCACAGTCTCTATTGTCAGCACGGTGACGGTGTATGTCAAAGATTTTTGTCTATTTATAAAATAAGCTCTGATTCTATGTCGCTTATGTTCGCGCCAAGGTGAGACTACGAATCAGTAGGCCGGAGGTTCGAATCCTTCCGGGCGCACCATTCCTCTCCCGATAGCACCAAATTCCCTACCCAACCTTAATCAACACCAACGCATTCGGCGTCAGTGTCAGGTGCAGTTCCCCATTCCGTAGCTGCGTCTCTTTCGGCGCGCCCAGTGCGGTATCCCGGTTCAATTCCTCAACCTGTGCCGCTGTCGGACTCACCGGACTCCCCATCTTCCGGTAAAACGGCATCACGTTGCCATGCGTGTCATCCACCACCTGCACAGACACCTTCGCATCCGGCTTCACGCCGCTGAAGGAAACCGTCATCTCCTTGTCATGCCCTTTCGCCTCTGGGTCTACCAGGTTCCAGAGAGCAATCGCCAGAGATCCATCCGCCGCCGTAGTCACCAGCGCATCCTTCGCCGGATTCGCAAGCCGCTTGTCGCCTAGCTGATGCAGCAGCGCGTAATCATAGAAGGCAGGCTTGTTAATCCCACCCATCGCCCGGATGCCGAAGTTCTGAAACGGCGCGGTCGCCGGCCCACCCTCTTCAAACACCTCGGAGAAAGTCCAGAAGGACAGATAATCCGCCAACCCGTCGCACTCGCGAATAGCCGTCGCAACCGCCGGCCCCACATACGGAGTCTCCCGCGCATCCTTCACCGGATACACATTCCACTCCGTCCACAACAGCGGCAAATGTGGCGTAGGCGACGCATCAATCTGCCGCCGTACCTTTGCCACCACCGCGCCCACGCGGTCCTCCGGCGCAATCACCTCATCCGTGCCCAGCAGCCGCTTCACCGGCTCATCCGCATATCCATGCGTGGAAACAAAATCCACCGGAACATGGTTGTCATGCGCATACTGCAGAAACTCCGGAATCCACGCCGCAGCCGCCGTAGCCGGGCCTCCCACACGCAGCCGCGAGCTCACCGACTTCACATCCCGCGCCGTATGCGCATACAGGTCAAAGTAGGATTCGTCACGCGGAATACCACCCCAGAAATCAATATTAGGCTCGTTCCAAACCTCGAAGTACCACTTGGAAACCTCATCAATCCCGTAGCGGTCCACCAGGTGCCGCACAAAATGCACCATCAGGTCATCCCACTTCTCCATGCTCTTCGGCGGAGAAACATTCTGCTTGTACCAGAAAGGATGAAGCGCATCCGGATTGAAGGCCAGCTTCTTAGGCATAAAGCTGATCTCCACCACCGGCCGGACCCCGTTCTGCAGCAGTCCGTCATACACCTGGTCCACGTAATTGAAGTTGTAGACCGCGTTCCCGTGCTCGTCCTCGTTGTAAACACCCAGTTCGTCATGCAGAATGGCGTGAAAACGAACATACTGCAGATTGGTAACCTGCTTCACCGCGCGCAAGTCGCTGCGATAGCTCTCCCGCAGCGAAAGAATCGCCCTGCCGGAGCCAAACATCTCTTCCCAGAAATGCGGAAACGGAGTAGCCGTCGCATGGGCATCCACATGAACCGTGCTCTGCGTAGCCTGCGCCCTCGCAAACCCCGTATTAGCTACCACAGCAAAAAAAGCAACCAGCACAAATACCGCATCACGCATGCACTTCGATGAAAACATACACCCACTCCCGGCTTTAACAAGACACTATCGAATTGTAGCCGCCCTCCCACATCCATTCCCCCCCTGTCCCGCCTGCCCCTGTTTCCGAGCGCAACATTTCCCTCACACGTCTATAAAGTTGTAGGATTGGGGACGAACGGGCCCCATCCAGCCCCGCAGAGGACAAAAAAATCTCAATGAAGCGCACATCCTTTTTCAGCCGCCGGCAGCAGAGCCAAATCAGCCGCGCCAACGGCTTTACGCTGATGGAACTCCTCATCGTGATGGCCATCATCACGGTGCTTATGCTCATCGCCATTCCGTCGTATCTCAACTACGTGCGCCTGGCCAATGAAACCTCGGCCATCAAGTCCATCCAGACCATCTCGCAGGCGCAGACGCAGTTCTCCATGCAGTACCCCGTCAGCGGCTACTCCTGCACGCTTGGCGCACTCGGCGGCGACCCGCACTCCGGTCCGCCATCGGCCACCAATGCGGAAATCCTGCCGCCCGACCTCAGCTCCGGCATCAAGTCCGGCTACCAGTTCACCATCTCCAACTGCGTCAAGAACTCGAACAACGGCAACGACCGCGTAACCGGCTTCACCATCACCGCGCAGCCCATCACCGTTGGCAAAACCGGCAACCGCACCTTCTGCAGTGACGAGTCCGGCCTCATCAAGTTCGACCCCACCGGCGGAACCAACTGCACGCAGTCCCTGGGCCAATAAATATCGCAATGAATCGAATCGTACGCATCACACGCGGCTGCCTCTTGGCAGCCGCGCTCTTCTCTCCAAGCCTCCACGCACAGCAGCCTGACGTGCACTCCATCGCTCAGCGTGTAGACAAGCACTACAACCAGCTCCACACCCTCAAAGCGCAGTTCACCGAGACCTATGAAGGCCTCGGTATGAAGCGCAGCGAGAGCGGCACGCTCCTGCTTCTCAAGCCAGGCCGCATGCGCTGGGACTACACCTCTCCCGCCGGCAAGCTCTTCCTCCTCGATGGCAAATACGCGTGGTTCTATACCCGCGGCGACGCCCAGGTGCAGCGTCTCGAAGCCAAAAAGCTCGACGACCTGCGCTCTCCCCTGCGCTTCCTGCTGGGCCACACGCAGCTTGAAAAGGAACTGACCAACCTGACCGTCACCCCCGCGCCTAACGGCCACTTCACCATCTCCGGCCAGCCAAAAGGTCAGGAGAAGCGCATCCCAAAGCTATCGCTGACAGTCACAGCCGAAGGCTCCATCTCAGCCATCGAAATCGACGAAGCTGACGGCGCCACCACCCGCTTCCTATTCGCGGACGAAGCCCCCAACGCCGCCATCCCCGAATCCGCCTTCCACTTCACGCCTCCCGCAGGAGTCCCAGTAGTAGACGCATTGCCACCAGTGTAAAAAACAGGGACTAAGGGCATAGGGACTAGAAAAACATGAAGTGAAACAATAAAGATGGGCTGCCGAGCGATACACGGCAGCCCATCTTTAAAGCTTGATTCCTAGTCCCTATGTCCCTGGTCCCTCACTCATATCTCAACGCCTCAATCGGGTCCAGATTCGCCGCCCGTATCGCCGGAATCATCCCGCTCACCAGCCCCGTCACAATCAAAATTCCCGTAGCCACCACCACACTCGTCGGCGAAATCAGCAGCCGGATATCCGCATCCTCCGCGTGCAGCGCAAGCTCGCTATAAAACGGAATCCGCCCCACCAACGCGGAAATCAGATATGCCAGCCCAATCCCGCCCGCGCCGCCAAGCCCCGTAATCACCAGCGCCTCGCTCACAAACTGCGTCAGGATATGCCACCGCTGCGCCCCCAATGCCTTCTCCACGCCAATCTCGCGCGTCCGCTGCTGCACGGCCACCAGCATAATGTTCATCAACCCAATGCCCGCAATCCCCAGTGTCAGTGCGCCCACCATGCTCAGCAACACCTGCAGCGCAATCGACAAAATCGTAAACTGGTGCAACTGCGTCATCAGGTTCGCCACAAAGACAGCGTTGTGATCCGAAGCCCGGAAGTGATGCGCCGCGGCCAGCGCCGTCCGTGTATTCTGCTCCACCAGTTGATAGTCGCCCGAGTAGTTAAACCACATCCCGCTCAGATACGTTGTATCTGCAAGGTCGCTCATTGTGCTGAACGGAATATAAATCTGCCGGTTGACGTCGTTATTCGCGCCGCCCTCCTGCATCTTCGGCGTCATCACGCCCACAATCGTAAACAGCACGCCATTCAGCCGAATCGTCTCGCCCACAGCCCACGCGCCGGAAAACAGCTTCGTCTTCGCCTCCGACCCAATTACGCAAACATGCGCCCGCTGCTGATCTTCCTGCCCGTTGAAAAACCTTCCCTGCTCAATCGTGATGTTCTGAATATCCTGCATCGTCGCGCGAACACCATTCACGCTCCACGTATACGAATGCAAATCGTTCCGCACCGTCACATCTTTCCAAACCACCGGCGTAATGTGATTGAGCCCCGGCACAGAACTACTCAGCCGGTCCACATCGTCCAACGTAAACTGCACCTTCACGCCAGCCTTATCGCCACCGGCTTGCTCGCTCGTCTTCCCCGGAAAAACTCCAATAATCTGCGTGCCCCACTGCGCAAAAATCGCTTCAAATGCCCGCTCAAACCCCGCGCCATAAGCCAGCAGCAGCACAACCGTAGCAATCCCCCAGGCCATCCCAACCATGGTGATAGCCGTGCGCCGCCGATTATAAACCATCGCCTCCCAGGCCTGCCCCAGAATGTCCTTCAACATCAGCTTCTAGCTCCTAGCCTCTAGCCTTTAGCTAAAGCAAATCCCACTCGCATTTCTACTGAGCAAACAAGCTGGCAGCTAGAAGCTAGCGGCTAGAAGCTAGCGGCTAGAAGCTGCCTTATCAATCCCACCGCAGCGCCTCAATCGGATCCATCTTCGCCGCCTTGCTCGCCGGATAAAGACCCGCCACAACCCCGCACAACACCAGCGCGCCCATCGCCATCGCCGCACTCCACGGAACAAGCCGCGGAGGGTCAAAACCATTCAGCCCCTTCAGCAGCGCCTGCAGCGCTCCCATAAACAGCGCCGAACCCACAATCCCAATCATTCCACTAACGCCCGTCAACAGCAGCCCTTCCCAGAAGAACTGCGTCAGGATACTCCGCTGCGTCGCACCAATCGCTTTTCGGAGTCCAATCTCCCGCGTCCGCTCTGTCACAGAGACCAGCATGATGTTCACAATCCCCACTGCACCAAGCGCCAGCGTTACCAGTCCCACACCACCCAGAAAGACATCCATCGCCGTAAAAATCGCGCCCACCATCTTCTCTTCGCGAATCATGTCGAACTCGCCAAAAGCGTCCTCCATCGACGCATCAAATCCATGGTTCGCCGCAATCACGCGATGCACCGCCGCCTTCGCTGCCGTCGCATCCCCCTGCTTCACCGGCTGATACTCAATGTTCGTCAGCGCATCCTTCGCAATGTTGTCACCCTTTACCGGATACATCTCCAGCATCGTCGTCACCGGAACAAAAATCCTCTGGTCGTCCGAATCGTTGTTCCCACGCGCCACGCTCTCCACCGTCCCAATCACATGGAACTCCGTGCCGTTAATCGTGATGGACTCGCCCAGCAGCGGACGCCCCGGAAACAACTGCCGTGCCGCCTTCCATCCCAGCACCGCCACGCGCCGCCGCTCGTCCAAATCCGACTGGTTAAGAAACCGCCCCTGCCCCATCGGAATAAACCGCACCGTCGGATAATTTGGGTCCGTTCCCACCACGCTGCCCGAGATGTTGCTCCACTGGCTCACCTCGTACAGGTCCGAGCGGTAAAGTTCCACCGTCAGCGCATGCACCTCCGGCAGTTTCTGAATCGCGTCCGCATCGCGCACTGTCAGTTGATAAGGCCGCATCCCCGTATGCTGGTTCGCCACGGCGGGAATTGTGCCGTTCCACATAATTACGAGGTTGTTTCCAATCCGCGCCAGGTTTTTATGTTGCCCCGAACGAAACCCCTCGCCCAGCCCCACCAGCACCAGCAGCGACCCCACTCCCCAAGCAATCCCAAACATGGTGAGAAATGAGCGCAGCTTATTCGCCATAATCGCGCGATAGACCTGCCCGAGCGTGTCAGCGAAACTCTGCATAACGGTGAGACGCGCCAAAGCACAATTCGCCCATGCGCGCTTGCAGAGAGATACGCTGTGCATAGCGGAATGGTTCCGTTTTGGCGGCTACTTGTTGTAGATGTAGAAGCCACGGCCGGATTTGCGGCCCAGCCATCCCGCATCCACCATCCGCACCAGCAGCGGGCAAGGCCGAAACTTGGGGTCGCCGTGGCCTTCCTGCAATACCCTCAAAATGTCTACGCAAACATCCAGCCCAATAAAATCCGCCAGCGTCAACGGCCCCATCGGATGCGCCATGCCCAGCTTGAACACCTCGTCTACGGCTTCCGGTGTGGCTACGCCTTCCATGACTGCATAAGCGGCCTCGTTGATGAGCGGCATCAGGACGCGGTTGGAGACGAAGCCGGGCGCGTCGTTCACCTCTACTGGCGTTTTGCCCAGTTTTACAGCGAGGTCGCGGACGGCAATAAAGGCTGCGTCGCTTGTAGCCATGCCACGAATCACCTCCACCAGCGCCATCACCGGAACCGGGTTGAAGAAGTGCATGCCGATGACCTGCTCGGGGCGTTTGGTGAGTGCGGCCAGCTTCGTTATTGAGATGGATGAGGTATTAGTGGCGAGGATTGCAGTTGCAGGCAGGATTGCGTCGAGCGAACGAAAAATCTCAGCTTTCAAGTCGTACTGCTCAGTTGCGGCTTCTATGGCAAAGTCGGCTTCGGCGAGCGCGTCACGGTCGATTGTAGCCGTGATGCGGGCAAGTATCGGCTCGATTTCGGATTCGGGCAGTTTGCCCTTGGCGGCTTCCTTGCCGAGACTGGCACGGATGGATGGAAGCGCACGGTCGAGCGCCGGTTGCGCCACGTCGCAGAGCAGGACGCGGAAGTCCGAGCGGGCAAAGACATGGGCGATTCCTGAGCCCATGGTTCCGGCTCCGATGACTGCTACAGTTGCAATCCCTGGCAAGCTGCCTCCTGACCAATGTGGAGTGTATCAGGGGACTTGCCGTCCAGGCGATTGCGCCTTCGACACCATTTTCAGCCGGTTGCACCGAGATATGTGCAGAAATGAGGTGCTTTCAGGTGTGATTTATTTCGATTAAATAATTGATTTTATTAAGTTTAACATGCTATTTTTCAGGAGTTTCGGGGGGGAGGGGGGGGGGTAGGTTCCTGCCGGAAAGCCAACGGCCCGATTCCATGGTGGAATCGGGCCGCTTTCTTTACTGAAGATAGTGTGGCACAAAAGGGGTTAAATGAGCGCAAAAGTTATCCACAGGTTCGGGATTTATTTTTGCGGAGCTACTTTTGAACCGGAACGCGAAGATCGCCCCCGGTCATCTCCTTCGGCAAGCCGAGGTCGAGCAGGCTGAGAAGCGTGGGCGAGATGTCGCGGAGGGCTCCGTCGGGACGCAGGCGGAAGTGCTCAGAGTTTTCCCCCACATAAATAAACGGCACCGGGTTGGTGGTGTGCGCTGTGTGCGGGCCACCGGTTGCGGGGTCCACCATCAGCTCGGCGTTGCCGTGGTCGGCGGTGATGAGCCAGTTTCCGTTGCGCTTCCGCACCGCGTCATAGATGCGGCCCAACTGTGCGTCCACAGCCTCGCAGGCCTTGATAGTCGGCTCCAGCTTGCCGCTGTGGCCCACCATATCGGCATTCGCAAAGTTCGCCACAATCAGGTCAAACGCAGTATCGTTCACCGCCTTCACAATCGTGTCGCCAATAGCTTCCGCCTTCATCTCCGGGGCAAGGTCGTAGGTAGCAACTTTCAGCGACGGCTGCAAAATGCGCTCTTCCCCAGGAAATGGAGTTTCAATCCCACCATTGAAAAAGTAGGTAACGTGCGCAAACTTCTCCGTCTCCGCAACGCGCAGGTTGCGCAGGTTATGCGCCGAGAGAATGTTCGCGAGGATGTTGTCCATCGACTCAGGCAGAATCACCAGCGGCAGCGAATAGAGCTTGTCATACTGCGTCATGCAAACGTAGTGCAGATTCTTCGGAATCTCACTGCGAGGAATAATCTCATCCAGCGACTCCCACGCATCCAGGTTGCGGCCACCCTGCTTGTTCAGGCCGGATTCGCGGGCAAGAACGCGAGTAATCTGCCGCGCACGGTCGGCGCGATAGTTGAAGTTGATGCAAACATCCTCATCGCGAATCTGCGTAACAGCCTTGCCCGCGGCATCCGTCACCACAAACGGAATAAGAAACTCGTCCGTAACGCCGTTGTTGTAGCTCTCCTTGACCTTGGCAACCGGATCAGCCGTCGAGCCGCCCTCCGCCTTGCCCGTAACCATCGCGTCAAAAGCCTTGCGCTCGCGCTCCCAGCGTTTGTCACGGTCCATAGCGTAGTAACGTCCGCTCACCGAAGCCAGCTTGCCCACGCCATACTCGCGAAACTTCTGCTGCAGCGCCTCGATGTAGCCCGCACCGGACGTAGGCAGAGTATCGCGCCCATCCATGAAAGCATGGACGTAAACACGCTCCAGCTTGGCCTCACGCGCCGCACGCAGCAAAGCATACAAATGATTCTGATGCGAGTGCACCCCGCCGTCTGACAGCAGACCAAAGAGATGAAGCTGGCGATTATTCTCCCGCGCGCGCTTGAGGGCATCCACAATAGCAGGATTGTTCTTGAACTCGTCATCGGCAATCAGCGCATCAATGCGCGTAATATCCATGCGCACCACGCGCCCCGCGCCGATGTTCAAGTGGCCAACCTCCGAGTTGCCCATCTGCCCATCCGGCAGCCCGACAAAATGCTCCGAAGCGCGAATCAGCGTATTTGGAAACTCACGCAGAAGCTTGTCGTAAGTAGGCTTGCGAGCCAGCGCAATAGCATTGTTAGCGGTTTCAGCACGATAGCCCCATCCGTCAAGGATGGTAAGAACGAGAGGACGCTTGGACACGACAGAGTGCTCCTAAATCGAACTTGGTTGCAGTGTCAGGATAAATGGTGGGTAGGGTTGGTGCGGTGCTGCGGCTCACAGGGCGTGAGTTGCGGAGATTATGCGACTGCAAGTGTGCGACTGCCGACTGGTTTCTTTGCCGGATGCACCTTGATTTCGATGTCGTAGCCAAGTTTGTTGAGACACTCCATTAACTTAGTCTCGGAAAGGTTGGTAAAGTCGCCGCGGATAATACCAGAAACTTTAGCTTGTGAAATCCCCATCTGTTTAGCAGCCTGCTGCTGCGTGAGACCAAGACGGCGCATCGCTAGAGTGATTTCAATGGCGAGGCCAGATTTAATCAGGAGCTCTTCAGCATCGGGAAAGCCGAGATCAGCAAATACGTTGCCGGAGCTTACTTCGTATTCAATTTTCTCCACTGTGCGCTTTGCCATCTCCTTTGCGAGTCTCCCTTGCTGCTATCAACCTGCTTGCGTGTCACCAATTCAGAATTTCCAAGTTGAACCGCAGTTATCACAGTGCGCTCGCGTTACCCACTCTTTTCTTGATAGTCCAGTGGCCAGTAGTGAAACTCCACCTGTCAACGCAGCCGCTGTTGCTTTCTTGCCAGAAATTCCAGCGTCTCTCCGAATTGCTTTCTTTCGGACGGTTCCCTGGGTCTGGCAATGCGGACAAATCATGTGTGGACTTAGTGGCCCATATGCCGCAACTTTAGGGTCTATCTTCGACCCTTGATTACCGAACCAAATAGCAATCCCAATACCTATCGGGATGCAACTCAGGAAGGAGTAGAACATCCCCTTTGAAAAACCAAAGGATGCAATCAGGATGGTTGGAAGAAAAACGAAGCCGATCATGCCTAGAGCTAACAGTAGACATCCCAAAAGGGTTTTGCTCTCTTGAACCTGGAAACACGCTGGACAAAGAGTGCGCTTTGAATCAGCAGGAATATCGACACCACACTTTCGACATTGCATTGTGTGATTCCTCGCCTACAAGCTACGATTTCCCTTGCCCCAACTATCGTTTGTTCCGCCGCATAGGGTCGGATTTCCATGCGCGTCCAGAAGGATTGCTCGGGTTTGGCGATCACGTTTCGGCAGCTTCTCAAGATGGCGCCGGAAACCTTGTCCTACCTTGTCTTGTGCAAAACCGCTGCTGCAATCTGGGCATAGTTCATCGGACAACTGATCGATTTCCTGATTGGAAGCCATAGCAAAAACTCTCCCCGAACATGGAAATGCGCGGCAGTACTCGCAGGCGAGACTAATCTGCCAATTGAAAACAATTAGTTAATGAATCTTCATTTGAATAAATACTAGGGTGGGAAATTATAAACGTCAATTTCTTTATATGGAGATTGGCATGTAGCTTTAGCAAAAAATTGCAGTTGATGGCGACGAACGCAACCGCAGATCCTTCACTCCGCCTGAAAACGGCTTCGCTCAGGATGACACGGCTATTTTTTGTGGCGGACCAGAGATGGGAAAACTGGCAGTATGGATATCCCAAGTCTCCAAAAGAAGGAGACCTGGGGCACCCAGCATTTGTGCAATGCCCTGCGGCTTTTTCTGCCGCAGGGTATGGATGGCACGGAGTTAGTTGCAGCACGGATGGCGCGCGGAGCGCGCAGTGGCTGCATGCAATGCTAGCCGTTGTAGTTGAGGCTTTCGATGCCGAGGAATTCAGCCCCCGATCCCAGCTCTTCCTCAATGCGAAGAAGCTGGTTGTACTTAGCGATGCGATCAGTACGGCTCGCGGAGCCAGTCTTAATCTGGCCCACCCCCGTAGCCACAGCCAAGTCAGCAATGAACGTATCTTCCGTTTCACCCGAGCGGTGGCTCATGACCGACGTGTAGCCGTAGCGGCTGGCGAGCGTGATAGCGTCCAGCGTTTCCGTCAGCGTACCAATCTGGTTGACCTTGATGAGAATCGAGTTACCCACACCCTCTTCAATGCCGCGCTGCAGGCGCTGCACGTTCGTCACGAAGATATCGTCGCCGACAAGCTGGATGCGGTTGCCAAGCTTTTCCGTCAACACACGCCAGCCGGCCCAGTCGTCTTCCGCAAGGCCGTCTTCCAGCGAAACGATGGGGTACTGCCGCGCCCAGTTGGCCCAGAAGTCCACAAGCTGCTCGCTGGTGTACTCGCTCTTGTCGCCCTTCTTGAAAACGTACTTGTTCTTTTCCTTGTCGTAGAACTCGCTGGCGGCGGGGTCGAGAGCGATGCTGATCTGCTCGCCGGGCTTGTAACCTGCGGCCTCAATCGCCTCAAGAATCAGCTCAACAGCCTCGTCATTCGACTTGAGCGAAGGAGCAAAGCCGCCTTCATCCCCAACAGCCGTGTTGTAGCCCTTCTTCTTGAGCACCGCCTTGAGCGCGTGGAAGGTCTCCGCCGACCAGCGCAGCGCATCGCTGAAGCGTTCCGCGCCGACGGGCATCACCATGAACTCCTGGAAGTCCACGTTGGAATCGGCATGCGCGCCGCCGTTCATCACGTTGAGCATCGGCGTGGGCAGGATGGCAGCATTCACGCCGCCAAGATAACGGTAGAGCGGAATCTCAAGCGTCTGCGCAACAGCGCGGGCCGAAGCCAGCGAAACAGCCAGAATTGCATTCGCGCCCAGCTTGCCCTTGTTCGGCGTGCCGTCGAGCGCAATCATTGTCTGGTCGATGAGGCGCTGGTTGGCGGCGTCCATGCCCTCAAGCTCAGGAGCAATCACGCTCTCCACATTGTCCACGGCCTGCAGAACGCCCTTACCGCCGTAAACGCTCTTGTCGCCGTCGCGAAGTTCGACAGCCTCATGCTCGCCCGTCGAGGCGCCGGAGGGAACAATGGCGCGGCCCAGCGCGCCGGATTCGAGGATAACGTCAGCTTCAACGGTAGGGTTTCCGCGGGAATCAAGCACTTCGCGTGCACGAATAGCAGCAATCTCAGTCATATCAGTCCTCGCAATGCGATGCAGCAGCCGGTCATTCAGTTTGGGACGGCGGTCAACAGGCACGGAGTTACCGGCAAGACTCTGAATCGTCGTCAGAAGCTCTGGTCCGCGCGCCATTATTCACTATCCCCAAGATGATTTCAGTTGAATTCAGTAAATGTTTCCACGGGCATTCTAACAAACCGAGCTTTACAGCTTGATGTGGCAGAGATCACTGCTTTGTGACCGCATGGCGCCAGTCCGCATAGAACCAGTCCGCGGGGTGACAAGGATGATTCTTGCCACAGAGGGAACTTCGCACGCAGGATTCCACGCGCAGGGATTTACACAGGGCTAAGCTCAATTTGGTGAGTTAGATTTCTGGATTCCCGCGCTTTTGCCACCACAACCGGGCTGCGGAAGCGGGGTCCAACTAGATCAAAGAAGAGCTTGGGCGGCATTGGTCCGCCGTGGATGCGGAGGAATTGGCAATGAGTTTTGAGATGCGGAGAACCGTTTTGCTGGGATGCACGATGGCTGCGCTGACCGTAACGGCACGGGCGCAGCAGCCTGCCCAGCCGGCGCAGAACGATCAGCAGGACCAGTACCAGGGGCAGTCTAACCCTCCCGTCGATGACGTGATTACAGTGGCTCCGCCGGCACAGATGAAGCCGAAGCCCGCGCCCGGCAAGCCTATGGCCGCGCCCACGCCGCAGGCGGACGCGAACAATCCCATCGTGAACGGAGCGGACCCGAATGCCGGAATGCCCGCCACGCAAGCCGCACAGGCCCCGCAGAATGCCGTAGCGTATCCCTCGCCTGCCCCGGACAATGGGCAGGATAACGGCACCGTGCAGGTAGCTCCTCCCTCGCCGCAGCCCGTGCTTCAAACGCGTGCATCTGGATATGACCCGGACGGTGACATCGTGCATCCCGCGGCCCTGCCTCCGGGAACGCTGGAGGAAGGTACGCAGCTTCGCGTACGCCTGCTGACAGAGCTTTCTTCCACCCGCAGCATCAAGGGCGACAGCTTCCGTGGTCGCGTGGATTCCGACGTAATGCAAGACGGCCAGGTGCTGATTCCTGCAGGCTCAGAGATTGTGGGCAAGGTGGTGGATGCCTCCGGCGGTCACTTTGCAGGCCACGGAACGCTGCGCCTGCGTCCGGAAACGGTGATTCTGCCGAATGGGCAGCAGTACATGCTGGTGGCGCGGCTGGCGAGCGCGGAAAACACGCGCATGCGCGTAGACCGCGAAGGAACCATTGAAGCAGGCACACGGTACAAGCGCGACGGCGTGGAATATGCAGGTGGCGTGGGTACCGGCGTAGTAGCCGGAGCCGTGCTTGGCGGCCCCGTGGGCGCTCTGGCTGGCGGACTGGTGGGTGCAACGCTTGTAACGGCTCACCTGATGCTCGACCATCCGCAGGCAACGCTGGAACCGGGCTCCACGCTGCTGTTCACGCTCAGCAACCGCCTCAGCCTGGTATCGGCAGCCTCCACAGGAAATTAAATAACTATAAAAAGTTCACAGGCTCGGTTTTTGCGCTGCGGGGTGGTGCAAAACCGGGCCTTTTCTTTTGTTTGCGCCTAGGATTTTTTCGCATCGAAATAGCCATTAGAAGAAAGAGTTTACCGGCCCTGTTAGGCTGAAAACTGAAGATAGATTCCGGCAGGAGATAGCTTGAAAAAGAACCAACTGATTCTGAGCCTTGTTGTGGCTGCGTTGCTAGTCGTTCTGGGCATATGGGCGTGGCATAAGACTCAATTTGATTTTGGAACGTTTCGCGCGCAGCTTGCGCAGGCTGACTGGAGCAGGATTGGCTGGGCGCTGGCGTGCATTTACGCCGGATACATCATTCGTTCCATCCGCTGGGCGCTGCTCATGCGCCACAACCGGCGTGTAGGCCTCTTCTCCTTGCTCGGCACGCAAGTAATTGGCTTTACCGCCGTGGCGCTGATTGGGCGCGTGGCTGACCTGGTCCGGCCATATCTGGTCGCCAAGAAGACAGATACACCCGTCAGCTCGCAGATTGCCGTATACATCGTGGAGCGGCTTTCCGATGCAGGCGCAATGGCGCTGATCTTCTCTGCCGTGATTGTGTTTTCACCCAACTCCTCGCTGGTGCACCCGGAGCTTGTACGCAAGGCAGGCTATTGGGGATTGGCCGCAACCATCGCCGGAGCCCTGTTCCTCGTAGGCTTGCGCCTTTCTGGAAATGTTCTCGCCTCCCTCATCGAACACGCACTGGGCGTTGTCTCGAAAAAAATGGCAGCCGCAGTCGGAGACAAAATCCGAACCTTCCGCACAGGCTTGGACACCATCCGCTCGTTCTCTGATTTTGCGGCCCTGATTTCGCTTTCCGTGGTGATGTGGCTGCTAATTGCAGGCTCGTATCTGCTCACCATGCTGGCCTTTGTAAAGAGCCCCGAGTTGGCCGCCATGACGCCCGGCAAAGGTGTTCTGCTGATGGTTATAAGCGGCGGAGCCAGTGCCCTGCAGTTGCCCGTAGTCGGATGGTTCACGCAAATCGGCATCGTAGCCGCTGCCATTCATAACTTCCTGAATGCCTCCATTGAGGCCTCCACGGCAAGCGCCGCTACCTTGCTGCTGGTTACGTTTCTCGGCATTGTTCCGGTTGGACTCATCTGGGCGCAGTTCCAGCATGTAAACCTGCGCGGTGTAGCCGAAGAAAGCGAGCATGCGGCAGAAGTTACCGAGGCGGATATCGCCACAGGAACCACGGAGTAAATCACAGCTTCATAAGCGTCCAATTCGCTATATAGTGGATGGAAACGAACGCATCTCATACACGGAGCCATGCCATGAGTCTGATCCCTACAGACAAGTTTGAGCAGAATGATCCGTTGGATATCGAAGGCGTAAAGGCCGAGGTTGTACGCAATGAGCGCGCAGCGGCCAGCGTATCCCCGATTAACGAGGCAGCACCCGCACGGCGCAGCCGCAGCGGACTGACAGTGACCGCTTCTCCTGACGACAGCACCCCCATCAGTTCTCCCCTGAACTCATCCTTGCCCGCAGGCTCTCCCCTTCCGGCTGGCGCGGGAAGCGGTAGAGGCAGAGAGATTGGCCGGGGCAACCCACCCGCGCGGGCATTGGTTGCAGCGCAGGACGATGCTCCGGAAGATGTCTCAAAGGCCCAGCGCGCGCTGAACTCCATGAAGCAGGCGTTGCCGCTGGTGCAAAAGCTCTTGCCGCTGCTGGATGGCAATGTGCTCGCAGCCGTCAGCAACCTGCTTGCCCCCAAGCCGCATGTTCCGCAGCAGGTAAACCTGGCTCCGCTTGAGTCGCACATGACCGAGATGCAGTTGATGCACCACGACCTGCGCAGCACAGTGTCCGAGCAAAACACCAGCCTCAAGCGAGTGGAAGACCAGCTTGAGATGGTCAAGGAAGCCACCGACCGCAACACGCTGGAACAGCAGGAGCTTCTCGAAGACCTGCGCAACCTGGGCAACAAGTTCAACCTGGTCGCAGCACTGATTTTCGGCCTGCTCATTATCTCGGTGGTTCTGAATGCCCTGCTGTTCATGCACCTGAAGCAGGCCCTCCCATAGAGCCGTCCGGGCGGCTGTGGAAATCTCTTGTCAAGCCCCAACCCGAAAAGTATTTTCTAACTCCTTTATCATCAACACAAAAATCTTCAAACAGTTTGCGCTCAATTACGCAAAACCTGCCACAATAGAATCAGCAGCAGAAAACGGCCCGATTCCCAAGGAATCGGGCCGTTTTATTTTTCGCAACAAATCCGCCACAAATCCACGGAGGCCTCGGCCTCTGCAGTTGGAGACCGGGGATACTCATACCGCGAGTTCCCCCATTTCCAGCTATCCCACAAAGAAAGGAGAACCCAATGCCGTCAATGGCAGGCACAATCCCCTGTACCCTAAATCCCATACCCTATCCCCTGCCTTTGCACAGTTCCGGAATAAAGATTCTGCACAGTCCCTGTGCAATCCCCCGCAACCAACACAAAACAAACAACCTGGGGAAGCACCCCACTGTGCGCATACACACGGCGTTGCACACAACCTGCGCAACCCCGCCAATTACACTCAAGAAGATGACTCGCCGCGAACAGGAACCGGCTCAGATGGGCCTGCTTTTCGGAGCAGAAGAGCCCATTCCCCCGCCGGAACCTCCCCAGGACGCGCCCGCAGATGCACCGCTCAAACGCCGCATCTGGCCTGTGCATGAACTGGTGGAGCGCGCCCGCGAACTGGTAGAGCGCGAGTTCGCAGACGTGTGGGTAGAAGGTGAAATCTCCAACCTCCGCCCCGCCCCCTCCGGCCATCTCTACTTCACGCTAAAGGACGCTGACGCGCAGCTACCCGTAGTTCTCTTCCGCAGGCAGGCAACGCTGCTGCGCTTCCGCCCCGAAGATGGAATGCACGTCCTGGCACGCGGCCGCGTCAGCATCTATGACCAGCGCGGCCAGATGCAGCTCGTAGCAGAGACGCTGGAGCCTGTTGGAACCGGCTCGTTGCAGCTAGCCTTTGAACAGTTGCGCAACAAGCTTCGCGCAGAAGGCCTGTTTGAAACAGACCGCAAGCGCCCGCTGCCTGCATTTCCCCGCACTGTAGGCATCGTCACCTCGCCAACAGGCGCGGTAATTCGCGACTTCCTCAACGTAGCCGGGCGCAGGCACTCCGGGCTGAATGTGCTGCTCTTCTCCGTCACCGTTCAGGGCGACTCCGCCGAAAACGAAATTGCAAATGCCATTGCGAGCCTGAATGAAGCACGCCTCGCAGATGTAATCGTAGTAGCCCGCGGTGGCGGTTCGCTGGAAGACATGGCCGCATTCAACAGCGAACGCGTTGCGCGAGCCATTGCAGCATCGAAGATTCCAGTAGTCTCCGCCGTAGGCCACGAAACAGACTTCACAATCGCAGACTTCGTAGCCGACCTGCGAGCCCCAACGCCTTCCGCAGCAGCCGAGCTGATTACCGAAGCACAATTCAGCATCGCAGAGCGAATGGCGCGCCTTGACCACCGCTTGATTCGCGGAGCGCAGTTTCAGCTACTGCAATCCCGCCAGCGCATGACGCGAATTTCGACAAGCAGCATGGAAGCCCGCATTACGATGCTGCTGCACAGGCTTGCGCAGCGGGTGGATGATGCAGCGCTGCGCACGGAAGACGCACTGCGCAAGCAGACTCGCGAAAATGCCCGGCACGTAGATAGTCTGTCGGCAACGGTAATTCGGCACGACCCACGCCAGCAGCTTGGACTCACAAGACACAGACTGGTTGCGGGCTTTACGCGATTGGAGCGCGCGCTGGAACGCAGTGTAGACAGCAAGCACGCTCGACTGGATAAGTTGACGGCTCGACTCAATTCCCTTTCGCCAATGGCCGTGCTGGAACGCGGATACGCCCTGGTAATGAATGCTGAAGGAAAGCTGGTACGCTCAGCAAGCCAGTTAGCTGCGGGAGACACAGTGACAACACATCTGAACGACGGCACATTTACAAGCCGCGTGGAATCGACGGAAGCAGCAACGCACAACAAGAGACGGAGAAAATGAGCGCAACCAACGCACGAAAATTATTCGGAACGGACGGCATCCGCGCCGTTGCCGGAGAAGCGCCACTCGACGCACGCACAATCTACGCAACGGGGTTGGCATTGGGCCACTCGCTTGCAAAGAAGACGGCAGCACCGCGCGTGATTCTTGGACGCGATACACGCGAGTCAAGCCCATGGATTGCGGCAACAATTTCCGCCGGATTACGCGAAGCCGGCGTCACAATCGAGAGCGCGGGCGTAGTGCCAACGCCGGCGATTGCATTGCTGGCGCGCAAGCATGGCTTCGATGCAGGCGCGGTGATTTCCGCTTCGCATAATCCGTGGCGCGATAACGGCATCAAGCTCTTCGGCGGCGATGGATTCAAACTTCCGGACACGGTTGAGCTTGGCATAGAAGAAGAGATTCTGGAGCGTGTCGGTTCCGTTGCCGTCCCTGATGTTGCTTCCCTGCCCCCTGTTGAAGACAACGCCGCGCTCAAGCATGACTACATCGAATTTTTGCTGCAGTGCGTCCCCGGATTAAATCTCAACGGATTAAAAATCGTAGCCGACTGCGCAAATGGCGCAGCAGCAGCGGTTGCTCCAGAACTCTTCGCACATCTTGGCGGCAATGTTGCGCTTGAAAACATTCAGCCAAATGGACGAAACATCAATGAAGGCATTGGCGCGCTACATCCGCAGTGGGTTGCGGCACAAGTAAAAGAGCGCGGCGCAGATATTGGGCTAACGTTGGATGGCGATGCGGACCGCTGCATGCTGGCAGGGCCGCGTGGAACTGTGGTGAATGGCGATTCCATCCTGCTAGTGACAGGCCGCGATTTGAAGTCGCGCGGACTACTTACTGGCGATATTGTTGTCGCAACCACCATGTCCAACATGGGCCTCGAAGCAGCATTGAAGCGTTCGGATATCAAGATGCTGCGCGCCCCGGTAGGCGACCGCTACGTTCTCGAAATGATGCAGAAGAACGATGCAGCCCTGGGCGGCGAGCAATCAGGGCACATTCTCTTTCCGCATCTTGCAACAACCGGCGATGGATTGCTTACATCTCTTGTGGTGCTAGACCTGATTGCACGCAGCGGCAAAAGCATCGACGAACTGACCGCAGACCTGAAGACCTTCCCGCAGGTAATTGTGAATGTAAAAGTGCGCGAGAAGAAGCCGCTGGAGTCGATTGCTTCCGTCGCCGCAAAAATTAAAGCAGCCGAAGAAGAGCTGCAGGACTCTGGACGCGTAGTGATTCGCTATTCCGGCACAGAGCCGCTGGCACGCGTAATGATTGAGGCCGAAAACGAAGAAGCCATGAAGCGCAATGCCGATGCGATTGCCGATGCGATTCGTGCCGAGTTGGGTGTTTAAGCTGGCGCGATTACAAATCGCGCCAGTTAGGACCAAAGCCGAGGTCTGCTACAAGCGGCACCTTGAGCTTGATGACGCCTTCCATCTCGGCTCGTACTAAAGCCTCCACTTCTTCCCGTTCGTCATCGGGAACTTCAAAGAGAAGTTCGTCGTGAACCTGCAGCACCATGCGCGTTTTCAGCTTGCGCTCGGTAAGCTTACGGTCAAGCGCTATCATCGCCAGCTTGATCAAGTCTGCCGCAGTGCCTTGCAGCGGCGTATTGATAGCAGTGCGTTCAGCAAAGCCGCGCTGGTTGGGATTGCGGCTTTCCATGTCGGGAATAGGGCGCAAGCGGCCAAAGAGCGTGCGCACGCTGCCACTGCGGCGTGTCTCTTCCAGCGTTTTTTCAATGAATGCCTGCACGCCCTGATAGCGGGCGAAATAACGGTCAATATAGCTGCGTGCTTCCGCTTGCGGAATGCCTAACTGCGCAGCGAGACCGAAGGGCGAGATGCCGTAAACAATGCCGAAGTTGACAGCCTTGGCGCGGCTGCGCGTCTCCTTGTCCATTGTGTCGGCAGGCACGCCGAAGACTTCGCTTGCGGTGAGCGTGTGGATATCAATGTCGTTTTGATAAGCATGGATGAGGAGCGGGTCTTCGCTGAAGTGTGCAAGCAGGCGCAGCTCGATCTGTGAGTAGTCCGCAGAGAGAAGCTGCGTGCCGGGCGCGGAGATAAAGGCTGCGCGAATCTCGCGGCCAAGTTCCGTGCGGATGGGAATGTTCTGCAGGTTCGGGTTGATCGAAGATAAGCGCCCAGTTGCGGTGGCCGCGGCCTGAAATGTTGTGTGCACGCGTGAGTCTGCGTCAGCAAGCAAAGGAAGCTGATCGATATAAGTGGATTTCAGTTTCGACAGATGGCGGTATTCGAGGACAAGACGCGGAACTTCATGCTTTTCTGCAAGGTTTTCCAGCACATCCTGCGCGGTGGAAATGGCTTTGCCTTTGCCGCGAACGTTGGGCGCGGGAAGGCCAAGGTCTGTAAAGAGAACGACGCCAAGCTGTTTGGGCGAGTTGATATTGAAGCGCTTGCCGGACAGCTCGTAGATGCGCTCACCGATGCGATTGATTTCTCCTGCAAAGCGTTCGGAGAGGCTGCTGAGCAAGGCTTTGTCGATGCGGACGCCGGCTTGCTCCATGCGATAGAGAACCGGCGCGAGTGGCAGGTCGATGTCGGTGTAAACAGAAGCAACTTGATACTCGTTGGCGTGTGCGCGAAGTGCAGGGATAAGTGCGTGAATAGCGGCTGCGGCGGCAGCAAGCGATGCGGGCGGCGTTTGCCCATTGCGCGCTGCCACGTCTGCGATGGATTGCGTAGAGTGCGTGGGATTCAGCGCGTAGGAGAGCAGCATGGTGTCATCTGCCGAGCCATGCAGCTCCACTCCGTTGTCATGCAGCAAATGCAAAGACTGTTTCAAGTCGTGCGCTTGCTTGTGGATGGATTTGTCTTCTAAGAGATTGCGCAACTCTGGCGTGAGTTCGAGCGAAAGAGCGGTTCCCTGCTCCGCGCACGCGCCTACGTGGAATTCATTTTTCTTTTCGACGGCTTCCGCAAGATCGAGTAGCGAGAGTGTCTGCGGCTCTTCTGATTCCTCTTCCGAGACTTGCGATGCAGAGGCTGTTGCATCAAGAGCAAAAGCAAAACCGTTTTGTTTGGCTGCACCGTAGAAGGCTGCGATTTGCTCGCTGGTCGGTGAGTCGAGAAGCTCTACTTCGATAGCTGGTGGCGCGGGAGCCAGCTCTTTCAGCATCGAGGTGAATTCAAGCTCGGTGAAGAGCTCGCGGCAGGCATCCACATCAAGATCCTGCGTTTGCATGGTCGCAAGGTCCAGCGTGAGCGGAACGTTCTGGTCGATGGTAACAAGCTCTTTTGAAAGCAGAACAGCATCGCGATTTTGTTCGAGCGATTCGCGATAGCTTTTACGCTTCACTTCTGCGGCGCGATCGAGGACAGCCTCTACGCTGCCAAATTCTTTAATGAGATCAACACTGCCCTTGTCGCCGATGCCTGGTGCGCCGGGAACGTTGTCGATGGTGTCGCCACGCAGAGCCATCACGTCGATGACTTTCTCCGGAGGCACGCCAAGGGTTTCTTCCACCTTGGCCGAATCAAGGATGAGATTGTCCTTTTGTGGGTTGAGGATTTTCACATGCGCGTTGACGAGCTGCATCATGTCCTTGTCGCCGGAGACGATGAAGACTTCGTGGCCTTGCTCGGATGCCTGGCGCGAGAGTGTGCCGATGACGTCGTCGGCTTCAAAGCCCTCGGCTTCAAGGATGGGAATGCGGAAGGCTTCGAGTGCGCGGCGGATGTAAGGAATCTGGCGGCGCAGGTCCTCGGGCATGGCTTCGCGTTTGGCTTTGTAGCCGTCGTAGCTGACTTCTTCAAAGGCTTGCAGCTTGCTGTTCCACTTGCGCAGCGTGCCGATGGCCAGAGCACGCTCGTCGCGGAAGACCTTGCCGCTGACATCGAAGACCGCAGCGAAGTAATGCGGCGCAAAGTCCTGGCGCAGCTTGTTAATCATGTTCACAAAAACATAGGTGGCCGCAGTGGGCAGGCCGGAGCGCGTGGACATGGGGCGCGAACGCTGCATGGCGTGGTACGCGCGGAAGATGAACGACATAGTGTCGAGCAGGAAGACGGGTTGTTGCACTTCGGTTGGCACGTTGCTCAGTTTATCAGCGAAGGAACATGCAGTCGCCATAGCTGAAGAAACGATATTTTTGCGCGACGGCGTGATTGTAAGCGGCAAGCACGTTTTCGCGCCCGGCAAAGGCGCTAACCAGCATTAACAGGCTCGATTGCGGCAGATGGAAGTTGGTGAGCAATGCGCCTACGAGACGAAACTGATAGCCGGGGGAGAGGAAGATTTGCGTTGTACCGCTGTGCGGCTGCAGCGGCATGCCGTTGGCTTGCTGCGCACAATGCTCCAGCGTGCGAACGGTTGTTGTACCAACAGCTACGATGCGCCGGTTGCTGCGCACAGCGGCGTTAATGGCATCTGCGGTTTGAGCGGAAAGTGTGTAGCGTTCGCGGTGGAGATGGACCTCATCGATTCGCTCAACGCGCAAGGGCGCAAAGGTGCCGAGACCAACGTGGAGGGTGACGCGGGTTGTTTCTACACCGCGTGCGGCGATGGCCTCAAGAATTTGTGGCGTGAAGTGCAGGCCCGCTGTTGGCGCGGCTACTGAGCCGCGTTCGTGTGAGTAGACAGTCTGGTAGCGCTCGCGATCGGTATTGGCATCGTCGCGGTGAATGTAAGGCGGCAGCGGCATGTGGCCGATGCGTTCCAGCGCTGCGTAGAAATCATCTGGCGGCGCAAACTGCAAAAGACGCTCTCCGAATTCGCCTCGGTCTAATACTTCGGCTTCCAGTTCGACCTGGCCGGATGCGGATGAGAATGCGAGGTGTTCCCCTACAGCTACTTTTTTGCCGGGGCGGACGAGGGCTCGCCATCTGTTTTCCCCTTCGGGTTCGGTGAGCATGACTTCGATGCGGCCCGTGGCGGCCTCACGGTCGCGGATGGTCGTGCGCTGTGCGTAGAGACGAGCGGGAATGACGCGGCTGTCGTTCATTACAAGCAGATCGCTGGGGTTGAGTTGATTCACGAAGTTTGCAAATAAGGAGTCAGTTAACTCGCCGGTGGTGCGGTCCATCACGAGCATGCGGCTTGTGCCGCGCTCGGCAGGCGGCTGCTGCGCAATTAGCTCTTGCGGAAGATGGAAGTCAAAGTCGGAGACTTTGAGATTGCTCATGATGCCGCCTTATCCTGAGCCTTGTTGAAATGCTTCAGAGCGCGCAGACGCGCGGTTTCAATGGCGGCGTTCAGCTCTTCGCGCTTAGGCTCAAACTGATCGGCAGACGTGTCGGTTGGTACGTGGGTCCAGGGACCCCAGCTCACTACGATTTTCGTGAAGGGCTTGGGAATGAGGAAGCGGTCCCAGGAGTTCATGACCCAGGCATTTTCCGGCTCAAGATGGAAGGCGCCGATGCGTGCGCCGGTGAGTTGTGCCAGCTTGATGGGGCCCATTTTTGTTTGATAGATGGGACCACGTGGACCGTCAGCGGTGAAGATTGCTGGCTTTCCTTCTTCGAGAACCTTCTTGAGTCCAAGCAGCCCTTCGCGACCAGAGCGCGAACTGGAGCCTCGCACGGCATCAAAGCCAAACATGCGCAGAATGCGGGTAATCAACTCACCGTCAAAGCTTTGGCTGATTAGAATGACAGCGCCGGTACGGCGGAAGTAATGCGCACAAGGCAGAACGCACTGATGCCAGAAGCCGAAGATTTCCGCGCCGGCTCCGCGGCCATCAATGAGCGGGGTCACGCCTTCCGGCGCGATGACCTCGTAACGCCAGGTAAGACCCATGAGCCAGAGCAGCGTCCAGACGGTACGCGGAACGATGGCGAGGATAATACGCTGGCCGAGGGTAAAGTTTGTTGCGGAGCTTGCGGTCACTCTCTTGATTTTATCCGTTGAGTGACCGCAACTCTAGCTGTAACGCAGCCAACGCAGCAGTTCAGGCAACGTGGCGCGTTTGCCGTACATGAGGATGCCGACGCGGTAGAGGCGCGCGGAGACCCACAGAATGGCCCATACGCTGAGAATCATGATTGCGATGGAGGCGGCGAACTGCCATATGGGCGGCGTGGCCGCGCCCATGCGCAGCATCATGATGATGGGCGCGGTGAGCGGAAAGAGCGACGCGGCAATGGACCAGATGGAGTTGGGATTATTCAGGATAAAAACGATGAACGAAAAGCTGAGAGCTATCGGCACGGAGACCAGCGGCGTATACATCTGCAGCTCCTGCTCGGTTTCGCAGCTTGCGGCAAGGCCGGCGAAGATGGAAGAGTTCAGCAGGTAGCCAAGGAGGAAGTAGACAAGAAAGATCACGGCTTCCAGCCATGAAAGATGAATCGACAACTTCCCGGAGAGCACGGCCGCAGCGGTGGGATAAGTAGCAATGGCCGCGCCGGCAACGCCCCAGATGGCAAGCTGCGTGATGCCAACGGCGCCAATTCCAATGAGTTTTCCTGCAAGCAGGTCACTGGCTTTGACCGAGGAAAGCATGACCTCGAAGATGCGCGAGGTCTTTTCCTGAATGATGGAGCGGCCCACATTCATGCCGTAGAGCAGACTGGTCATCATCAGCAGTAACGCCATGACGTATCCCTTCAGATAAGAACCCACGCCGCTGCTTTTCACTTCCTTGCCAGCTTTGTCTACTTGCAACGTATCCACGGAAACGGTCTTCATGATGGCATCGACATCGGCCTTGCTCATGCCTCGTGCGTTGAGCCGCTCTGCAGAAAGCGCGTGGTTAAGCGCGGATTCCACGCGGTCAGCAATCAGGAAGTCGCCGGAGGACTGCGAAGTATAGCTAGCGGCGATTTTTCCGGATGGGTCCACGTCGAGCCAGAGCAGGCCATCCACCTCTTTGCTCCGCACCTTGTTTACAAGGCTGTCGCGCTCGGCTGCCGAGGACGGGAGAATCACATCTACGGTGGTTTGAGATTCTTTATCCGATGTAAGCTGCGTCTCGATGTCGCCGGCAAGCCTGGTATCTGTGGTGGCGATAAGGATATGTTTGCCGACGCCTGAGTTTTTGCCCGCCAGAACGCTTACGCCGATGACGGCAGCGAAGATAACCGGCACAAGAATGGTGGAAAAGCGGAAGGCGCGTCCGCGAACCTGCTCAAGATACTCGCGCTTTGCGACCAGAAAGATATTACGCATCGGCCTTGCCTCCCACAGTTTGGATAAAGATTTCTTCAAGTGACGGCTCAACCAGCTCAAAGCGGTAGATGGTAGCTTTGGACGCCGCTTCATGAAGCAGCTTTTGCGCATCGCCCTCGGGCTTGAGCTTGATTTCTGCGTGACCGGAAAAGTTGTTCGCTTCGGCAATTTCCGGGCTCTGCAGGAAGGACGAGTCGCCTTCAAACTCGATGAGCACGCGGTCGCGGTTGTAGCGGGATTTAATCTCGCGAACGCGGCCTGCAAGCACCGCTTCCCCTCTGTTCACAAGGCAGATGGAGTCGCAGAGTTTTTCCACCTGGTCCATGCGATGCGTGGAGAAGAGGATAGCTTTGCCCTGGTCCTTCAGCTCAAGCAAGGTGCGCTCCAGCAGCGTGGCGTTGACGGGGTCGAGGCCAGAGAATGGCTCGTCCATGATGATGAGGCCGGGGTCGTGAAGCAGAGAGGAGATGAACTGAATCTTCTGCTGCATGCCCTTCGACAGCTCTTCTGTTTTCTTTTGCAGGGCGTCGGCGATTTCTAATCGCTTGGACCACGCTACAGCGCGGGTCTGCGCATCGGCTGGCGCAACTCCATGAAGCTCGCCAAAAAAGACAAGCTGGTCAATGACCTTCATCTTCTTATAGAGGCCGCGTTCTTCCGGCAGATAGCCGACACGCTCCAGGCTTTTGCGTTCAAAGGGCTTGCCGAAGAGGTTGACCTGGCCGGAGTCAGGCATGGTGATGCCCATCATCATACGGATGGAGCTGGTTTTTCCGGCTCCGTTGGGGCCGAGCAGGCCAAACATCTGGCCGGCTTCAATAGACAGGCTGAGGTTGTTGACGGCGACCTTGTTTTCGTAGGCCTTGGTCACTCCCGCGAGTTCGACAACTGGCATGGATTCTCCCGAAGGATCTGCTGCGTTGCTAAAAAAATACGTGCGTGGGGCAGACTGGGTTTGCGAACTGCGAGCAGTTTAGCAAAACTCCCAAATTACCCCCGCACGTAATACGCAATGGGCTTCAAATAGTTCCGTCGGCTTATAGCAGTTTCATGGCCTCGGGGTCCCAGCGGACAACCTGGCCGCGGTCAACACTGAGGTTGGCAAGCAGAGCTGCTCCGGCTGCGCGATAGCCGAAGGTCGCATCTTCTACTGGCTGCTGGCGCGTACGGACGGAGTTGAAGAAGTTTTTGAAGTGCTCGTGGCTGTCATCCGAGCCTTCCGGCGCGTTGTAGCGCTCCACGCCGCCATCGGGAGCGGTGTCAAAGCCGCTCTCGGGATACTTGGCTTTATAAGCAGCGAGGATTTTTTCCTGCATGGCTTCCGGGAAGGTATCAACGGTGTAGCCCGGCGCTTTCTGGCGCGGAACGCGACGGACGCGAACACTGCCGCTGCTGACTTCCATGGTGCCTTCGGAGCCGGTGAAGGTGAGGCCTTCGCCCTCGCTGCCGCCGTCTACAAAGTTGACGCGCAAGCTGAGATTGAAGCCTTCGGAGTAGTCGAAGAGACCGAGAACAACATCATTCGCATCGCGACCGTCCTTCCAGAAACGGATAGCGCCGGTGGCCATGGCACGCGTGGGGCCGTGCGAGCCAGTAATGAAGTGCGTGCCGCTGAAGAGATGCACGAAGAGGTCGCCGGCAACGCCGGAGCCGTAAGCCTTCCACTTGCGCCACTGGAAGAAGTGCTCGGCGTTGAAGGGAATTTTCGGCGCGGTGCCGAGAAAGCGCGTCCAGTCGCAGGTTTCCGGGCTGGCGTCGAGCGGAACTGTGTAGTTCCACGCGCCGATAGATGTATTGCGGTCCCAGTAGGCGGTAACCATATTGAGCTGGCCGATGGCTCCGGACGCCAGCAGTTCCTTTGCCTTGATGTACGTGGGCGCGCTGACGCGCTGGCTGCCAATCTGCAGAATGCGCTTGGTCTCGCTGGCGGCCTTAATCATCTCCGGTCCGTCAGCGTACTCGTGAATCATGGGCTTTTCGCAGTAAACGTCTTTGCCGGCCTTCATGGCATCAATGGAGACCTGCTTATGCCAGTGATCGGGCGTTCCGACGATGACAGCATCGATATCTTTGCGGGCAAGAACTTCGCGGTAGTCGCGCGTGGTGAAGACGTCATTGCCCCACTTCTCTTTCGAGCGCGCAAGACGGCCACCATAGCAGTCGGCAACGGCAACAAGCTTGACGCCGGGAATGGAGACGGCCACGCCGGTGTCGCCCTGCCCCTGACCTCCCGCGCCAATGAGGGCAATCTGGATGTGGTCGTTAGCGGCAACGGGTTTTGTGTCTGTTTCCTGCGCGGACAGCAAGGGAATACCGGGGAGGGATGAGGCTACGGAGACAACTCCGGCAGCGCGAAGAAAGTTACGGCGGTTCCAGATGACCATGAACAGGCTCCAACAGTTCGATTTGTTTTGCCGTACTCCACGATAACGCATGAGGCGCGGCTTGAGTTATTCCCACACTTCAGCAAAGCGCAATGCTTTAGCATCCATGATGAGATAACTGACGTGATGGAGCTTAAGACAGAGGTAATGTATGCACGCGGCGTGGGGCCGCGCGTGGCAGAGATGCTGGCGGCCAAGGGCATTGTGACTGCCGAGGACCTGCTCTATCACCTGCCCTTTCGCTATGAAGACCGGCAGAATCCCCGCAGCTTGGACGAGCTGAAGCCGGGCGAGATGGCCAGCGTGATTGCGGAGGTGCGCGGGACGGCCCTGTTGCGCACGCGCAAAGCGCCCATCTTCGAACTGACTTTAGGCCAGGGCCGGTTCGCCATGAAGTGCATGTGGTTCAACGGAACTTATCTGCAGGGCAAGTTTGAGCCGGGGCAGACGGTGGCCGTCTTTGGCAAGGTAGAGCCTTCGCGTTCCACTTCCAACATGAAGATGATTAACCCGCAGTGGGAGTTGCTGCCTGACGCAACGGACGACGCGGAGACGCATCTGCTGGAAGTTGGGCGGATTACTCCCGTGTATGAATCGCTGGGAACGCGGCTGGCTTCGCGGTGGCAGCGCAAAGTTATCTTCAACCTGCTGGAAGCCATGCGTGGCGCGATGCCGGAGTGCCTGCCCGCCGCAATGGTGGAGCGGCTTGGTCTTCCGGACCGCGAGACTTCGCTGCGCGAGGTGCATTATCCGCTGGAAGGCACTTCGATGGCGGACCTGCAGGCGTGGGCAACGCCTGCGCACAAGCGGCTGATTTTTGAGGAGCTGTTTTTCCTGGAGCTTGGGTTGGAGCTGAAGCGGCGCAGGCTGCGCGAGCGCGCCGGTATTGGCTTTGAGACCAATGACAAGGTGCGCGAAGCCATTCGCGAGGTGCTGCCGTTTCATCCCACAACGGCGCAGAAGCGCGCGCTCGGCGAGATTGTTGCCGACATGAAGCATCCTTCGCCGATGCGGCGTCTGCTGCAGGGCGATGTAGGCAGCGGCAAAACGATTGTGGCTCTGCAGGCAATGCTGGTGGCAATGGAGAACGGCTATCAAGCCGCGCTGATGGCTCCCACGGAGATTCTGGCCACGCAGCATTTTCTTGCGGCGCGCAAGCTGCTGGAAAAATCCTCGCGCAAGTACCGGATCGTTCTGCTGACCGGCTCGCAGGATGAGGACCGCAAGCGATCGAATCGCGGGCTTATCAATCGCGGCGAGGCGAATCTGGTAATTGGCACACATGCGCTGATTGAAGAAAAGGTAGAGTTCGACAAGCTTGGCCTCGTCGTTGTCGATGAACAGCATCGCTTTGGTGTTCTGCAGCGCTTCCGGCTGATGAAAAAGCCGAACCAGGCCGAACCCGATGTGCTGGTGATGACCGCAACGCCGATTCCGCGCACGCTGGCGCTTTCACTCTATGGCGATTTGGATTTAAGCGTGCTGGATGAGCTTCCGCCGGGGCGCACTCCGATTGTGACGCGTCGCGTAACCGATGAGCGCGCCGAGGATGTGTGGAATTTTGTGCGCAAGCAGGTGAAGCAGGGACGGCAGGCTTACGTTGTCTATCCCGTGATTGAAGGCTCGCGGGATGACCAGCCGGAGCTGGATTTCTCGCAAGACACAGCACAGGCGGCAGTAGCAGTCGAAGCCGCAAAACCGCGCAAGGTTGCGAAGAAGGGCAAAACCGCGGACCTGTTCCCTTCCGCAGCGAAAGGAACTCGCTCGAAAACAAAGTCGAACCTGAAGTCCGCCACGGATATGTATGACAAGCTGCGCAGCGGGCCGCTGAATGACTTGCGCATTGCCTTGCTGCATGGGCGGCTCAGCGCAGACGACAAGGAAGTCATCATGCGGCGCTTTCAACGCGGCGAGATTGACGTGCTCATCTCAACAACCGTGATTGAAGTTGGCGTGGACGTGCCAAATGCAAGCGTAATGGTGATTGAGCATGCGGAGCGATTCGGGCTGGCCCAGTTGCACCAGTTGCGCGGACGCGTAGGACGTGGAGCGGCGAAGAGCTATTGCATCCTGATGACCGGCGCTCGCGTGAGCGAAGAAGCGGAAGAGCGATTGAACGCGATGGTTCGCACTCAGGATGGCTTTGAACTAGCCGAGCTGGACCTTTCCATGCGCGGGCCCGGAGAGTTCTTCGGCACGCGGCAGGCGGGGCTCCCTGATTTCCGCGTTGCTAATCTTGTACGCGATCGCAAACTGCTGGAGATTGCCAAGATGGAAGCGGCACGTTTTGCAAAACCCGACCCGAAAAATTCCGAAGGAACAGAAGCGGAGCGGGCGCGCGTGTGGGCAAGACTCAAGGAAGCATGGCAGCGCAAGTATGGCCTGGTAGAAGCAGGCTGAGGCTCAGGCAACCCCCTTGGACGGGGCTCCGCTCGCGGAGGAGTTCTGCGCAGCCTTGTTCGGCATGGTTTGCACCTGCAAATCAATGCTGGCAATTTCCATTCCGCAATCCTCCACATGGTTGCGGGTGCAGTGGCAAAGTTCGGTCATGCGGATGTGGCCGCTCTGGCTCAGCTCAACTCCAGCAGCAACCATTACGCTGTAAATCTCCAGGCACGATTGCCGTTCAAACTCGAACAGCATACTGACGCGGCCCGTGTCACTGGCGCTGCGGCTCAGCACCCATCCGCCACAGCCAAGAATGGCTCCGCTGAGCGTGCGCACCAGGTGCAACGGGTCAACTCGAGAGATGGCTTGCATCTCCAAGGCCCATGGCACGCTGACCGGCTGCACCAACTCGCGTTGTGGAAGATTAAATCGCACACTCGGTTTATCGGGGCACACGTGCACAACATGATTCCTGTTCGGGAGTTGAACGCTCGCCCGGCATGCTTTGACCGCCTTTGGTACAAGGATAAGAAAAAGCATACGATCCGGTTAACGGATGTACCGAAGCGCGACTGGATGCCGGTAACCGACGCGCCACGCAGGGTCATTAGCAAATTCTCATCTGCATCCGGGCAGCGGGATTTGCCGCGTGGGGTTTCGGCAGCAGCCGAAATCATGTAGCTTCATATCTATGATTGTCGGCTCGGGAATTGACCTGATTGAGATTGAGCGAATTCAGGAGTCGCTTGACCGCTACGGGGCACGCTTTCTCAACCGTATCTACACGCCCGCGGAGCAGGCCTATTGCATGCGGAAGAAGAATGCCGCCGAGAGTCTGGCCGCGCGTTTTGCCGCAAAAGAAGCCGGGGCAAAAGCGCTGGGTACGGGCATCAGCCACGGCGTTAACTGGCTTGAAATTGAAGTAGTTCGCGAACCCGGCGGCAGGCCGGCGGTCCTCTTTCATGGCCGCGCCGCGGAGCGGGCCACGCAGATGGGCGTGCGGCACTCCGCGCTATCTCTCACGCATTCAAGGACTACCGCCATGGCCAGCGTTGTGCTGGAGAATGAACCCTGAGTTCAGAGCCAATCGGCCTGCCGGGATGGCCCATTCTGGTATCCTCAAAGAGATTACTGTAGGTTGAGCGTTCCACCCGAGGAGCATCGTGCCAAGCCGCAAAGAGATACAGTGGTCGCAACTTAAAGTCGGTGCGTTGGTCGTCGTAAGCGCGGCCATCCTTATCTTTCTTATCTTTCTGATGTCGGGCTCCACGGGCGGCCTGTTCTCAAAGAAGCTGAAGCTGCGTACCTACTTCACTGGCGCATCAGGCTTGAAAAAGGGTGCACCCGTCACGATTGAAGACGTAACCGTGGGCAATATCACGGCCATTACCCTTGTGCCTTCCCACAATCCCACTCCCGTGGAAATCACCATGCAGATTGGTGGCGACGCGGCCAAGATGGTGCATACGGATTCCATTGCGTCGATTGCGCAAGCCGGCGTGCTGGGCGATAGCTACGTCAACATCACTTCCTCGCATGCAACAGGGCCGGAACCTGCGAACAATGCGGAGCTTCCGGCACGCACGGTTTCTACCATTCAGCAAGTGGTGGACACCAGCCAGGATGCACTGCAGCAAGCCACGCTGGTGATGAAGAAACTCAATACGCTGATGGATTCGCTGAACTCATCCGAGGGCTCGGCAGGCAAGCTGATTCACGATCCGGCGCTGTATAACCATCTCACGCAGCTCACTACCAATCTCGAAGGAGTAACAGCGTCCATCAACAAGGGCAACGGCACGCTGGGCAAGCTGCTAAAGGATGACACCCTTTACACCAAGCTGAATTCGACGGTAGACCAGTTGCACGATTTGACTGCCGGCCTGAACGAAGGCAAAGGCACAGCAGGCAAGCTGCTCAAGGACGACTCGCTGTACAACAATCTGAACTCATCCGCAGCAAGCCTGAACAAACTGCTCGCAGGCGTGAATAACGGCGAAGGCGCGCTGGGCAAAATTGCCAAGGACCCGAAGTTTGCGACGCAACTGAATGGCGCAGTGACGAATCTCAACTCCCTGCTCTCCGGCATCAACGACGGCAAGGGAACGCTTGGACAACTGGCCGTCAATCGTTCCGCCTATGACAACCTGAACGCGACACTGGACCAGTCGAAACAGTTGATTCAGGCCATTCGTGAGAATCCAAAGAAGTATTTCGTGATTCACCTCAAGCTTTTCTAACTGCAAACAACAAAAATAACGTTGGCAGGTGGAACTTTCGGTATGCTGGATGCGTTTCTTCCAGCATCGGAGGCCACCGTGCGTTGGAATCTTTTTGCCCTGTCGTCAGGCGCAGTCTGTCTCACCGCAGCTTTACTCATTTTTGGCTTGCGCCCTCTAAAAGTGGCACAGGCCGCTTCTGCCAATGCACCTGCGTACACGCCAGCTGGCGAGATGCTGCCGCCAACCAATTATCGCGAGTGGATTTATCTGAGCTCTGGAATCGATATGAGCTACAACGCGAAGCCTGCGGACATGACCATGTTCGACAACGTGTTCGTCACCCCGGAAGCGTACCGCAGTTTTCTGGCAACGGGCACATGGCCGGATAAAACAGTAATGGTGCTGGAGACTCGCGAGGCGCGTGGAAATGGTTCCATCAACAAGCATGGGCATTTTCAGGGCGCGGATGTCATGGGCATGGAAGTGCACGTAAAGGATGAGTCGCGTTTTCCCGGCAAGTGGGCGTTTTTCGACTTTGAAAAGCCCACGAGCAAGGGCACGCTGATTCCACAAGGCGCTGCTTGCTATACATGCCATAGTGCCCATGCGGCGGTGGACACTACGTTTGTGCAGTTTTATCCAACACTGCTGCCGGTGGCAAAAGAGAAGCACACACTAAGCGCTGATTTTTTGAAAGAGGAAGCGCTGTCTGCGGATCCTGCAAAGTAAGGAGCTCAGCTAATCCTTAGAATCGGCTCGAAAAACGCGCCAGAATTCAATAAAGCTCTTAAGGCGGACGACCTGGAAGTAGTCGCTGGCGATGAAGTAGAAGAGCGAAACAATCAGCCATTCGGTATGCAGCGCGCTCACGCCCACTTCATCGCTGAACGGGATAAGCACCGCGGAGAAGACCATTGCCAGCACAATCAGCATGAGTTTGACGATGCCCATGACTAAATTGACTTCGACCAGCTTGCCGGTGAATGCTCTCCCAAGGGTGAGACTTGATCCAAGCGCGGAGAGGCTGGAACACTTTTCGAGCAACACCAGCATGGGCGCGATGGCTACAGCCCAACTGATGAATGCCCAGAGAGTGAAGAATCCCAGCGAGAGGAAAACAGCCCATATTGTGTAGCCAACAAGATCAGGCTCGCCGGTAGCGCTGATGTGTGTGCTGGCGGTCCAACGGATGGACTGCCACCATGCCCATCCGGTGAATGCGAGCAGCGCCAGCCATGCGGCTTGCAGAGCGATCATGGAAAACGGGCGGAATGGGAGCCTGGGTTCCATTCGCTTGAGAACGACATTACGCCCGATGGCGGAGAGGACGACCCATGCAACGGCAGCAACGGGAGCAAGCCACGTAACCACACTAACGACGTGCGGACGATAGGCTTCCCAGGCTGCGGCGAGCTTGAGCGCGGCCACCCAGGGATTTTGCCAATTGATGGTGGTGAGACCCGTGGATTCCGGGGGAACCGCAGCGAGGATTTTCTGCAACTGCTGCCAGCATATCCACAGAACCGGCGCGCCGATAAGCCAGCGCCATGCAACTTCCAGCACTGTAAGCAGCGGCCGCACGAAAACCCAGCCCATCTGTTCCACAAGGGACTGGGTTCCGCGAACCGGCGTGCTACTTGACGACAAGGTTCACCGTTTTGCCGGGAATCACGATAATTTTCACAACGTTCTTTCCAGCGATGCGGGCCTGCACTTTTTCATCCGCAAGCGCTGCTGCTTCGATTGCCTTAGCGTCGGCATCTGCGGGAATGCGAATGACCGTAATGAGCTTTCCATTGGCCTGCACGGAGATTTCAATTTCATCCTCCTTCGCAAGGTCAGCGTTGCTTACGGGCCATGCGGCGCGCAGCACTGCGGACTCCTCACCAAGCTCCGCCCATAGTTCGGCAGCGATGAATGGCGCGAAGGGCGCAAGCAGCAGGATAAGAGATGTGAGCAGTTCGCGAATGACCGGCGCAGGAACTTCTCCCGATGCAAGTTGCGCGTCGGCAGCGGTGATTTCGTTGACCAGTTCCATAATGGCCGCGACGCAGGTGTTGAAGTGCCAGCGGCCTTCAAAGTCCTGCGTAATTTTGGCGATGGTCTGATGCAGCTTGCGCAACAGCTTAAGCGAAACGCCGCTGGGCTCAGCAACAGACTGGCCGTTGGCTTCGCGAGCCGTTTCCGCATACTTCATCACCAGGCGGTAGACGCGGCCAAGGAAACGGCTGACTCCTGCCACACCATCTTCCTGCCAATCGAGATCGCGATCCGGCGGCGCGGCAAAGAGCGCATACATGCGCGTAGCATCCGCACCATATTTCTTAATCATGTCGTCCGGCGAAACCACATTGCCTTTCGACTTCGACATCTTGGCGCCGTCTTTGATGACCATGCCCTGCGTAAAGAGCCGCCGCGCTGGTTCATCGTTCTTGATGAGGCCGAGATCGCGCATCACCTTCGTCCAGAAGCGCGAGTAGATGAGGTGCAGAATGGCGTGTTCCACACCGCCGATGTACTGGTCGATAGGGAACCAGTGCTGCGCCTTCGCAGGCTCGAAGGGCCCCTTGTCATTCTTCGCATCGGTGTAGCGATAGAAGTACCAGCTTGAATCGACAAAGGTGTCCATCGTGTCGGTTTCGCGCCGTGCGGGACCGCCGCACTTGGGGCACGTAACGTTGACAAACTCCGGCACACGGCTCAGCGGCGAGCCACCAGTCTGCGTAATCTCCACACTCTCAGGGAGCAGCACGGGGAGCTGATCGTCAGGCACAGGAACAATGCCATCGCGCTCGCAGTGGATGAACGGAATCGGCGTGCCCCAGTAGCGCTGGCGGCTTACGCCCCAGTCTTTCAGACGGAAGGTTATCGTCGCTTCGCCAATGCCCTTCTCTGCCGCAATCTGCTGCAGCTTCTTCTGAGCCTGTTCACACGTCAGCCCGTTGAAGTCGCCGGAGTTGATGAGCACGCCATCCTCAGAGATGAATGGCAGCGCTGGTTCTTCGGCGTTCGGGTCCGCGGGCGCAATCACGCGATGCACGGGAATACCGTACTTCTCAGCGAATTCAAAATCGCGCTCGTCGTGGCCGGGAACGCTCATAATGGCGCCGGTGCCGTAGTCGGCAAGGATGTAGTTAGCCACCCAGATGGGCACCTTTTCGCCGTTATACGGATTGATAGCGAAATGTCCCGTCGGCACGCCGTGTTTTTCAATCGCACCAATGTCGCCAGCCTCGCGAGCCTTCTTCTGCTCGTCAATCAGCTCGGTGACCTTGGCCTTCAGGTCAGCGTCGGTAGCCGTGAACTGCGCTACGATCGCGTGTTCGGGCGCGAGCTGCACGCTGGTCGCGCCGAAGATGGTATCGACGCGCGTAGTAAAAACGCGAATCTTCTCGCCGCTTGCTTCCTCGGTGAAATCAACCTCGGTGCCCTCGCTGCGGCCGATCCAGTTGCGCTGCATGGTGCGCACTTTTTCCGGCCAGCCTTCGAGCTTGTCCAGGCCGTCGAGCAGTTCCTGCGCATACGCGGTAATGCGGAAGAACCACTGCTCCAGATCACGCAGCTCCACGATGGTGTTTTCATGCCGCCAGCAGCGGCCATTGATGACCTGCTCGTTGGCCAGCACCGTAGCGCAATCGGGACACCAGTTCACCTTGCTCTTCTTGCGATAAACGAGGTTCTTTTCGTACATGCGCAGGAAGAACCACTGGTTCCAGCGGTAGTAGTCGGGCAGGCAGGTGGTAACTTCTGTCGCCCAGTCGTAGCCCAGGCCGAGGCGCTGCATCTGCCGCTTCATCGCAGCGATGTTCGAAAGTGTCCACTCACGCGGGGGCGTATTGTTTTTGAGCGCTGCGTTTTCCGCGGGCAGGCCGAAGGCGTCCCAGCCCATCGGATGCAAAACGTTGTAGCCGCGCATCCACTGGTGGCGCGCAAGGGCATCGCCAATGGAGTAGTTGCGCACGTGGCCCATGTGGAGCTGGCCGCTCGGGTAAGGCAACATCTCCAGCACGTAGTACTTGGGCTTGCCGCTGTCTACCGCGTCCGCCGCGTACAAATTGGGGTCGCTCGCCCAGCGCTCCTGCCATTTCGGCTCGATGGCTGCCGGGTCGTATCTCAGTTCTTTCTCTTCCGCCATAGCTCTTTCTAGTGTAAATGGCGCGGCGATTGCAGAAGAATTACTACGCGCAGGGAACCTGGTGTAACTCTATGTTTTTCACTTCATAGCCGTCAGGCGGCTGAAATAGCGCAGGATCAGGTTCGCCTTCGGTGAAAGTGACGATTTCGCGCGTAGTTGTGGTTGAAATCATCGGCTCAACCTGTATGGAGCGCAGGAGGACGTGTGTCCCACTCGTTGCTTGCCAGGTTTCGAAAGTCGTCAGGATTGGCTGGTCGTTGCCGATCTCACCGGCAGCAATTGTCTGAATATTGCGGACGCCTACGGCTTCTATGCCCTGGATAGTGGTTTTGCCGAGATCTTCGGAAGTGTGTTTGGGCTGTACTCCCGGAGGTTGAACGGCAGCATGAGGCCGCGGGTTTGCGGGGTCCGGCCATTCCATGCGGGTTCTTCCCATCTCATCTGCCCAGCATCCGTGCTGTTGATCTTTGGGTGGTTGTTGGGTAATAAAGGCTTTTTTTGAGTGCGAATCCCAATTTGCCTGTGTTTCTCGGCTAAAAACCCTGCCGGAGGTGTGAGGCACTGCCCATAATTGAGGCGTCAACTCTGTTGTAGATGTCAAACGACGTCCCGTCGAATCCAGCGCATCGGTTTCCGAGGACTCACGGGTGATGGTGATGTTGTTGGGAAGCGTCTGCACGGTGGTGATTTTGTACTCTGCCGTGTAGGGCTTGGGCGGTTCGGGCTTATGCAGCTTGGCCTGCACCGCCGCGCTCTGTGCGGCAGCGGGAAGCGCAAATGTGCCTAACGCCAAGACCACAGGAAACCGAAGGGAGAACAGAAACATCGCGGACCTCCGATTGACAGGCTTACGCGACCATCTTACCTTGACGTCATTCATCATGCGCAAACCTGCTGCCGGATTTTCACACGCGGTTAGCCGACCAGGCTCAGAAGCGTTTTCACATTCCGCTCGTCGTCGCCGGGCTCGTCTACCGGCGTTTCCGCGATAAACGCAGCATGCGCAAACCGCTTGTCATTCAGCAGCCTGCGAAAAGGCTCAATCCCAATCGTTCCCTGCCCGATGTTTTCATGGCGATCGAGCTTGCTGCCCATGGCGGCCTTGGCGTCGTTCACATGCCACACGCGGACAGATTCAAACGTGACCGTCGCGGCAATCTGCTTCATCGTCTCTTCGTAGCCTTCGTCGCTAACAAGGTCGTAACCGGCAACATGGGTATGGCAGGTATCAAGACAAACGCCAACCGGCGCGTGGGCGCGCAGACGATGCACTAACTCGGCAACCTGCTCGAAGCTGCCGCCCAGCGAGAACTCGGCTCCGGCGGTGTTTTCGATGAGGATGTGGAAAGGCGTTCCTTGCCACGGCAAGCCGTCAATAGCTTGCTCAATGGATTCCGCAGCAGCGGTAAGCCCTTCTTCACGCGTAAGCCCCTTCCAGGAGCCGGGATGCAGCACCAGATACTCCGCTCCCCAGTCCAGCGCCCGCTCAATTTCCCCGCGAAAGGCATCGACACTCTTTTTACGGGTTTCGATGTTCTGGCTTGCGAGATTCACCAGGTAGCTGGTGTGAATCACCGCCGGATTCACGTCATGCGCGGCACGCAGCTCGCGCATTTTTTCGGCATGCGCCGGGTTAACCTTCGGAGCCTTCCACATGCGCGGGCTCGACGAGAAAAACTGAAAGGTGTTCGCGCCAATTTCCGTGGCGCGCAGGACGGCGTTAAAAGCACCGCCGGCAGTGCCGAGGTGGATGCCGATGCGCTTTTCCGACTGCTTGCTCATAAAGCAAGTTTAGTCCCTTAAACAGCGCGAGCCTGCCCTCCGATAGCCGGATCGCTGGTGCTGGGCTTGCCGGTTTCCAGATGCCCCGCCAGATGACGGCGGAACCCCTGCTTGCTTTCTTCTTCAACAAGCAAGTCATACCAGCCGGAAGAGTCCGTCAGCGCCCATGTCTGCTGCCACGCCCTACCCGCCTCCACAGACTGCCGAAGCGTCTTACCGCTGTAGCCATCATGGATTCGCGCCTGAAAAGCCGCCGCACCATGATTGTGAATGTGCAAACGCACGCTGCCAGTAGCCCGGTCATAATCCAGCGCAGTCTCTACCGCGTGGCCGGAGCTACCCTTAAATACCCGCAGAAACCCATTCGGCCCATAGACAGACAAATCGTATCCACCCGCCGAATCCCACGTATCCGACAACTCCGCACCAGCGCTAACGGTATAAGTGCGCGGAGCCGCCCCACAGGCAGAGCGCACCTGAAAGACCGCCGCCTGTTTACCCGTATTGCGGAAGTGGAGCCGGAAGGCCGCAGCCTCCGCTTCACCCACAACGTGCAGCTCATACGGCAGAGCGCGTGCAGGCCGAGTTCCCTGCTCCTGCACAGGCATGGACTGCTCCTTCGGCGGCTCCCGGTAAAAGCCGGGGTTGCGCTTGTTGTCCTTGGGAACATAAGCAATCGTATGCGGCAGCGAGACCATCCTGGTATCCGGCACGGAGAAATCAAAGGCCGAAGTCAGGTCTCCGCAAACAGCACGCCGCCACGGAGTAATGTTCGGCTCATGCACACCAAAGCGCTGCTCGATAAAGCGAATCATCGAGGTATGGTCAAAGAGCTGCGAGTTCACCCAGCCGCCCTTGCTCCACGGCGAAATTACAAACATCGGCACGCGCAATCCCAGCCCGTACGGCCCAGCGGGCTCTTTCTCGTGGCCGGGAAAGAACTCATGCTCCGTCGGAACAGTCGAAAGCCCCTGCTCGCGAGTAGCCGCAGCAACCGGCGGCGGCATGTGGTCGAAGAACCCATCGTTTTCGTCGTAAGTAAGCAACAGCGCCGTCTTGCTCCACACCTCTGGACTCGCCGTCAGCGCGTCGAGAATCTGCGAAATATACCACGCGCCAAAATTCGCCGCCCAGTTGGGGTGCTCCGAGTAGGCCTCCGGAGCAACCACCCACGAAACCTGCGGCAAATTTCCAGAGAGAACATCCTGCCGGAAGTGGTCAAAGAGCGTGCCGCCCTCCGCAATGTTGGTCCCGGCCTTGGCACGCTGATGCAACACGCTGCCCGGCTCGGCATTCTGAAACTGCTTGAAGAAGAGCAGTGAGTTGTCGCCGTAGGTGCCAATATAGGCGTCCTCTGTCTCTCCCCATCCGGCCTTCTGGTTCAGCCCGGCGCCAATGTCCTGATAAATCTTCCAGTGAATGCCCGCGGACTCAAGCCGCTCAGGATACGTCGTCCAGCTATATCCAGCCTCAGCATTGTCCACAACCGGACCGCCGCCCTGCCCGTCATTGCCCACCCAGCCGGACCACATGTAGTAGCGGTTAGGGTCGGTCGGTCCAAGCAGCGAGCAGTGGTACGCATCGCAAAGCGTAAAGGCATCGGCAAGCGCAAAGTGGTAAGGAATATCGCTGCGTACAAGATGCGCCATCGTCTGCAGGCCCTTCGCGGGAACCCACTGGTCATGATGCCCTTGGTTGAAGGCCTTCTGCGTGCTGGCCCAGTCGTGCGGCGTCCCGTCCAGAAACTGCAACCCCAGGCTCGGCCCATCCGCGCCACCCGGATGGAACGGCATCAGGTGGCTGTCTCCATGCGGCTGCCACCACACCGGCTGCCCATTGGGAAGCGTCACTGCACGCGGATCCCCAAAGCCGCGAACACCGCGCAAAGTGCCAAAGTAGTGGTCGAAGGAGCGGTTCTCCTGCATCAGGATGACGATATGCTCAATGTCCGCGATGGAGCCCGTGCGATGATTGGCCGGAATCGCCAGCGCGCGGCGGATGCTTGCAGGAAAGGTGGCCGACAGTGCGCCGGTGCTGAGGAGTTTAAGAAAATTGCGGCGGCTGGTACTCATAGCGCTCTCTTCGATGAAGGGATAAAAACATCATTTCACGAGAAGGTGCAGCCTTGTTTCAATTTGCTGTTACTCGTACCGCGTATACCCGCAGGGCTGCGATAATGGGCAATATGCGCACGGTATTTACGGCAGATCGGCTTTGGGATGGGGCTCGGCTGGTTGAGTCCCCTGTGGTGGTGGTGGAAGACGGACAGATCGCTTCAGTCGCAAGCGCAAAGGAAGCGGAGATTCCCGCCGGAGAGCGCCACGACTTTCCGGGCCTGACGCTCGGACCGGCATTTTTCGACGTGCACATCCACGGCTCCGCCGGGTACGACGTAATGGAAGGCACACCCGAGGCCCTGAATACCATCGGCGGCTTCCTTGCGCAAAAGGGCGTGGGCGCATACCTCGCGACCACGGTCACAGCCCCCATCGACGCCACGCTCAAAGCGCTGAACGGCATCGCCAAGCTCATCGAAAAAGGCGCACCCGATGACCAGACAACCTGGCCCATCGGAATCCACTTTGAAGGCCCATTCCTCTCGCACGCCAAGCGCGGAGTCCACCCACCCGACCTGCTGCTGCCGCCGCAAATCGACACCTTCGACAAAATGTACGAGGCCGCCGAAGGCCACGTCCGCCTGATGACGCTGGCTCCCGAACTGCCCGGAGCAGTCGAGTTGGCAGCGCACGCCGTCAAGAAGGGCGTACGCATCTCCATGGGCCACTCCAACGCCACGGCTGCGGAGACCAAAGCGGTCATCCACGCCGGCGCAACCAGCGCTACGCACACCTTCAACGCCATGCGCCCGCTCGACCACCGCGAGCCCGGCATCCTCGGCGTAGTGCTGGCAGACGACAACCTCTTCGCCGAACTCATCTGCGACGGCATCCACACCGCCCCGGAGCTGGTGCGAATCTGGTGGAAATCCAAGGGCCTCGACCGCGCCATCCTGATTACCGACGGCATGGCCGCCGCAGGCATGCCCGATGGCGAATACACTCTCGGCGGTTTCCCCGTACAGGTGGCCAATGGCCGCGCCATGGCGAATGGAGTGCTCGCCGGAAGCGTGCTCACGCTGGAGCGTGCCCTCAAAAACTTCGTCGAGTTCACCGGCGCTCCGGTAGAAAACGGCCTCAAACTGCTAAGCGCAAATCCCGCCGCCATGACAGGCTATTCCGACCTCGCAGGCTCCGTAGCCGCAGGACAAACCGCCAACCTTGTCGCCGTGGACGCCGCAGGCAAACTCGTGCATTCCATTCACGCCGGCGTACTGCTCTAGCGCGAAGCAGACACCGGCGGCGTAACGTCAGCGCGCACCTGGTCCACCGGAATCTCCAGCGCGCCCACCCGGTCATTGCTAAGGTCGTGAATGCCCACGCGCAAAAAGTAATTCCCCTTCACCGGCACCGCAATCTGCTCTTTCACGGGTAACCCCGTTTGCAGCAGCTTGCGGTAGCTGTCATTGCCGAGGTTAAAGGTGATCGTGCTCTCAATGGAGTTAATCATCTCGCCCTCGGGAGTAAACAGCGCGGTAACAAACATCAGCGAGCCGTGGCGCTTGCCGTCCTGCGACTGCGTAATGTTGAGCGAGTGCGCATCGGTGTGAATCGCAACATCAAAGTTGCGGAACGGCTTCGTTTTGTAATCGTCCTTGAGAAAGTTATCCTTCGGCAGCGGATCATTCTTGCCTAGCTTCGTCACGCTATTGTTAATGCTGAGCGCGGCGGTAAAAACAATCTCCGTAGGCGGCACCGCGCCAAGCTGCATGGCCGCGTCAAACCCTTCCTTGGGCCGCTGGATAAGCGCCCCTTTCTCATCCACATTGGGAGCAGCGGAAACAGCATCCGGCGGAGCCGTCTGCGTCGTCATCTTCGCACGCTTGCGTGCCTCAATATTGGCAAGCTGCCGCTGCTCAAGCAGCGTACGGTCCACGGCATAGTAGCCGGGACGGTACTGCAGCGTTGCTCCGGGGCGGCTCACCGTGAGCTTAATGTGCCGAAACTCCCCCTGCCACTTCTGATTGCCGGTAGCGTAAGCAAGCGTGTAGTAGTTCGAGCCATTGGCCACAATCTCCGCCAGCGTTTCCTTCAGCCCATTGGTGTTGTAGTAGGCCTTGCCGCCGGTGGCTTCCGCCATCTGGTCAAGGTTCATGTGGTTATAAGCCTGTCGGGCGCTGAATCCCCTGATACCCGGCATCGGGCCACTACGCGAGGCAGCATCAAAGCCAGGCAGCGTCTGCAATCCACGTGCGTCAATGGGATAAACAGCCACGCGGCTCAAGCTCAGCGCGTCCGTCATTCCGGCTAGAGCGTCGTCATACACGCTGAAGCTATCGCGAAAAGGATTGCCCGCGCGGCGCTCCACCTCTTCCACAGACGGCGCGCCAGTAGCCCATGTAGGCACGTTGCCCGTAAACCAGACAAGGTTCTTCCGCCCCGGAAAACCGGCAAGATACCGCCCCATCTCCTGCAGCCCCGCGCCAAGAATCTGGTTCTTCATCCGCAGGTAGTAGTCCGGCGTGCCGTAAATAGGCCGCCGCATCGAAATCTGATTGCGCTTGGAGTCCGCTGCGGCCAGCAGAACCTGCGGGTCCGTCGAAAACCCCTGGATCAACCGCATCTCCGTATCAAGCTGGAAGATCGCAATCGGCGTCCCCGGCTGCATGTGCTTCAGGTACGCGATGATCTGCTGGCGGAGATACATCTGCGCCGGAACGGGCGTATTGAGCGCGTCCAGCAAAATCACCGTATAAGCATTGCTGTTCGCAACCGGCGTGAAGTTGGTAAAAGTATTCGGCGGCAGCGGCGGCGCAGATTTCAGCTTGGCCACGTCAGCGGCATTGAGTGAAGAATGCTCCTCCAGGTGCCGGATAGTCTGTGCCTGCCCCTCCTCCGTAACGGTGAAATCGGCAGCGGTAAGGCCGGTGACCGGGTGGCGATGTTCGTCCGTCACCACAATATCCAGCAGTACCTCCCGGCTGGTGACAGTAAGCGTAGGCGTGAGAGCCTGCAGGCTGGTAGCCGGGTCCTGCGCGGCGCAAGCCGCTACGGCAACTCCAAGCACAAGAATAACTTTCGCGGAAAACCTGAAGACGAGCATCAAGGCACGCTCCCTCTGTCTGGTTAATAGACGGAAGCAGGCGTAAGGAAGATGAGAGGAAGATTTAAGACTGCCGGGAGAGGCGGGCCGCGCGCCACAACGCGCCATCAATCCCGTTCACTTCGCCTTCCAGAATCGGCATCTTCGGGGCGGCCTCATGAAGGCGAGCCACAAAGCCCTCCCGCACAATGCGCACCTTGCCAAGGATGCTGCCGATATAGGCAACCGGAACCTCTTCCCTGAGATTGTGCTTGCGGAAAAGCTTGTCGCGAACCAGCAGAACGGAGCTGGCCAAATCCGCAGCGGCCTGGTGCAAAACCCCCAGCGCCACGGGGTCGCCTTCTTCGGCAAGTTGGCTGATCGCCGGAGAAAGCGCGGCAAAATCTGGCCCGGGCGTAGAGTTGCCCAGGTCCACTAGCTCGTCGAGCGTCTTGGTCTCCCACAACTGGCCAACAACATCGAGAACACGCGTCGGCTCCTCGCGGTCCCGGGCATTCAGCGCCCGGCGAATCGCATGCAACCCAATCCAGTATCCGGAGCCTTCATCTCCCAGCCGCGAACTCCAGCCTCCTGCGCTCTCGCGCTCCCCCGTCGGCGTGCGCCCAATACAGTTCGAGCCCGTCCCGGCAATCTGCAGAATCCCCGGCCCACCCTTCACTGCGGCGTCGAGGGCAATCACCTCATCCCCCACCACCTCGCAGCGCGAAACCTTGAAGTCGTTGAAGACGGCGTGAATCCACTCCTGCACGCCGGGCATGGTCGGACTGGCAACCCCGGCACAGGCAGCGGACAGACTCGTCACGCCGGCCTGCTTGTAGATTTCTGCCAGCAGGGCGCGAAGATTTTCCTCCGCAGCCGCGGCCCCTACACGCAACCGCTTGATGGAACCAGCTTCCGCAAAGGCCAGAACATGCCCATCCTGCGCTATGGAGGCGCGAGTACGCGTACCTCCGCCATCTATCCCAAGCACAACTGCTGGACTGGACATGCTGAGAGCTCCGTAAGAACAGTAATTCCAAACACTTCAGATTAGCGCACAAGACGAGAAGCCAAAAAACGGCGCCGCAAAACTGAAACTTCTACTACTCCAACGATAAACCGGCGCGAAGGTTACAAAGGCATCACGGTCGCCTCAAAAAGCAAAGACAAGCCCCATAGTCCCACTATGCAAGCAGGCTCCAGCAACTCGACAGAAGCCGGCCACAACTTCAGACCCGGCGCCTCCCTTCCCGCCCGAATATTTTCCAAAAAAATCCTTGCGCGCTCACTCTTTTCATGTGTTACAGTCAGTAACACTATGGCGCGTAACACTCCACCTGTACCCGATGCAGCCCACGACCCCAGCGAACTGGGTGAGCTTGAGCGAGAGCTGCTTTCCATCGTCTGGCGGTTGGGAACCGTAACAGCAGAGCAGGCCCGCGAAGAGCTTGCGCGGCCACTCAAGGACTCAACCGTACGCACCGTGCTGCGTCGGCTTGAGGAAAAAGGCTATGTGACGCACGCGGTGGAGAACCGAACCTTTCTCTACCGCCCCGCAGAGACGCGCCAGCACGTAGCAGCTCGCGCAGCCAGGCGCATCGTGGACTGGTTCTGCGAAGGCAGCGTCGAGGCGCTGCTCGTCGGCATGGTGGACCAGAAGGTGCTGGACCGCGACGAGCTCGATCGGCTGGCAAAGCGCATTGCAGAGGCACAGAAAGAAGCGGCGAACAAGAAGGAGGCAAGGCGATGATAGCGATTGGCTGGGATTCCGTAGTTGTCATGGGCGATGCGGCATTGCGCGGCGCGGCAGCCGCAGCCGTCGTCGCGGCAGGCCTGTGGGCCCTGCGCGTGCGCGGCGTTGCCGCACAAAAAGCCGCATGGACACTGGTGCTGGCCGGCGCAACTGCCATGCCCTTGCTAACGCCGCTGGCAGCGCGCCTGCCGTGGATGCCTGCATGGATTCCCGACGCAGCCACGATTACCGACGCAGCCAATACACGAATTACGGCAATACGCACACGCCTCGCGGAAGCGGCTGCAGCGCAGACTCCGGCTGGCGCTGCTCCTGTGCTGGAAGACGTAACTCCGCTTCTCCTCGACACAGCCCAAACAAGCGCAGCGCCGGAAGCCTCCTCCGCGCCGCACGAAATGGAGCGAGCACTGGGCCCGCAGTACCCTGCCCCGGAGATGCAGCAACGTCCACAGGCCACGCGTTCCGCAGCCATCGATATAGCTCTCGCACTCTATCTCGGCATAGCGGCAGCGCTGCTGCTCCGGCTTCTCTATGGACTGGCATCGGCAATCCAGCTATGGGCAGAAAGCTATCCCCTCGAAATGGAACTGCCGTATGGCCGCGTGCGCGTGCACAACGAAATCACCTCCCCGATAACAATCGGCTCGGGCATCCTTCTCCCCGCCGAGTTCACCGAGTGGGACAGCGAAAAGCTACGCATCGTACTCGCACATGAAAGCGAGCACGTACGCCAGTTCGACTTCTACCTGCAGCTCGCAGCGGGCATCTACGCGGCCATCTTCTGGTTCAGCCCGCTGGGATGGTGGCTGAAGCGCAAGCTCTCCGACCTTGGTGAAGCCATCAGTGACCACGCCGCCGTACAGCAGGCTGAAAGCCGCACATCCTACGCGCAAATCCTCCTGGAATTTGCAATGCAACCTCATGCAACACAAATGGGAGTAGCCATGGCACGCGGCGGAAAGATGACAGAACGAATGGAACGCCTTCTAAATGAGACACGCTTCCAACAAGCCTTTGCAGGCGGACGCGCACGCGTGCTGACGGCTGCCGTACTGGCTCCGCTGGCAGTCTTTGCCGCCACAACGCTGGCACGCGTAGAAGCAAAAGCGCAGGCCACACAGCAGCCAGCACCACCCACCACGCAGGCTCCCGCAGTCAGCGCACCTCAAAGCGCGCCAACGCAAGCACCGGCAACAGGCGTCTCACACCCGGATTCCGCACCAATTGAAACAGCCCCTGAACCCAACCCGGCACCGGCCCCCGAGCCTGCTCCGGCAGCCCCACCCACTCCTCCGGCACCGGACACATTTGTCCTCGCAATCCCAAAAGTAAGTGCGAACATGCCAACAAGCATGACCATCCAAACCAATCCGGATGTCAACGTGAGTGTCGGTGCAGGGCCGTCGATTGCGTCCACATACTTCTCCGCATACCCGCATGCGTACGACTACTCGTACTCAACCGCACAGGACCGCGACTCCTACGCAGTCATCTCGAAAGACGGCCAGCACGTCCGCTTCTCCGGCGACTACCACACCGGCGCTCTCGACAAAGCCCGCGCACAGGCCCACGGCAGCGAGTTCCTCTGGTTCACCCGCGACGGCAAGCAGTACATCGTGGACGACCCGCAGGTAATGGCGCACATCCACGAGCTCTACCAGCCAATGGAAGCCCTGAGCCAGCAGATGAAAGCCGCAAGCAAACAGCAGAGAGACGAAACCGACCGCCTGCGAGCGGAGTTGAGCGAAAAGCTGGCGGCATCGGGCTTTAACCAACAGGAGTTCGACAGGCAGATGGCCGAGTTCCGCGCACGGCAGCCAGAGTTCAATCGGCAAATGGCCGAACTGCGTCAGGAAATGGCAACCATCTCTGTGCCCCAGAAAGTTGTCATAGACCAGAAGCAACTCGATGACATCAAGCACCAGATGGCGCAGTTACAGGCCACAGAGCCCGACTTTAACGTCAAGCTGAACCAGTTAATCAACCAGATGGCCCAGCTTGAAGCGCCGAAGATTGACCCCATCGACGAAAAGAAGATGGCGGAAATTAATGCAAAGATGAAGGCCCTGACCAAAAACTACGCCAGCGACCAGACGAAAATAGTCATCAATAACGAAGCGTATAAAGCCAGAGCCGAAGCCTACAAAGACATGTCAGACCAGATGGCAAAGATAGGCCAGCAGCAAGGCAAGCTGGGCGGCGAACTGGGCCGCGCAGCCCACGACGCCGACCAGCAAATCCGCTCCATCATCAACGAAAGCCTGAAGAACGGCCAGGCAAAGCCGGTCAACTAGTAACAAAGGACGAGTGACGAAGGACGAAAAAGCCTGCTGATGAATTTCAGCAGGCTTTTTCGTTTTCCAATCAATCCAGTAGGAATGCAGCCACAGTCTCGCAGCACTCCATCTCGTCCCTACTTCAGCAGATTCTTAGCCAGGAAGAGCACGTTCGCAGGCCGCTCCGCCAACCGCCGCATGAAGTACGGATACCATTCGCGCCCAAACGGAATATAAACGCGCACGTTGTATCCATCATGCACAAGCTGCCGCTGCAAATCGCGCCGTACGCCAAACAGCATCTGGAACTCAAAGCGGCTCGGCTCAATGCCATGCTGCGCGGCGTAGTTCTTCGCGGCCTCAATCATCGCCTGGTCATGCGTAGCAAGGCCGTGATAGATCGGGCTTTCCAACAGCTTACACGACAGGCGAATGTAGTTCGCGTCCACATCGTTCTTCGCCGGGAAGGCAACGTTCGCCGACTCCTTGTAAGCGCCCTTGCACAGCCGCACGCGAATTCCTTCCGCAATAAGCTGGTCAATGTCAGCCTGTGAGCGGTACAGATACGCCTGGATCACAACGCCAATCGCGCCCCGCATCCCCGGCTCGGCATGAATGCGCCGCACAATGTCCACCGTAACCTGCGTAAGCGTCGAGTCCTCCATGTCAATGCGCACAAAGGAGCCAATCGAACGCGCATGCTGCGCAAGCTCGCGAGCAATGTTCTCCGCAAGCTTCGGCGAAAGCGCAAGTCCCATCTGCGTAAGCTTCACGCTGACATTGGAGTTCAACTTGCGCGCAGCAATCTCATCCAGCAGCTTGTGATACGTGTCCGCCGCGGCATGCGCCTCGGCGTCATTAGTCACGCTTTCGCCCAGCGCATCCAGCGTCACGGCAATGCCCTGCCGGTTCACCGCTTCGGCAACGCGAAGGGCATCATCGATATCCAGCCCTGCAACAAAACGGGAACTAAGCTTGGTTCCAATACGCGATCGCTCGCCAAAACGGCGCAGGCTGCGATTCTGAGAAAGGGCAATAAAAGTGGACCGTAGAACTGACATATCAATACACTCATTTTCGCATAGCGGCACACAGGTATAGACGCACCCCATATGCCTCTGCCGTACACCAGCATTTTTATTTCACACGAAACAGCGCGCATGCATGCGGCGCAAGATCCACATGCAGCGCCTCCGCCTTAAGAAGGTACTTGCCGGCCCAAACGTCATAAGCCGCATATGGCTTGTTCGCAAGATGAAAGCTTGTCCAGGGAATATCGATGGTCTGCGGCGCATCGCCCGTATTGAAAACAGCGGCATACGTCCTGCCGCCCACGCGGGCATACCACGCACGCTGCGGCGGCTCCGGCTTGTTGTCAACCGGCATAATCGCAGGCCCGCTCTCCGTGGCCTTCTGGTTCATCTCAAACACTTCCCTGTTCATCAGCAGGGAACGCGTAAAGTCGTCGAGTTTCGTAAGATTGCCGCCAAAGATAAGCGGCGAGCGCGAAATAGCCCACAGCGTAATCTCCGTGCGCTGCTCGTCCTGCGTATAGCGCGACTGCCTTGGCTCGCCCCATCCGGGATGCGGCGTCAGCGAACCTTCCGGGAGCATGTCCGCATCCGGCCAGAAGCCGGGCCGCGCATAGCGATTCCATTCTGCAATGCGCTCAAACTCATCCACCAGCCCAAAGTTAAATTCTGATGAAGTGTCCTTGTGCGGATTGTGCCACGTATCCCAGTGATCGTCCGTAATGCGCGTCATCTGCGCATACTTCGCAATATCGGCGGCGAGAGAAATCTTGCTTGGCCCCGGCGAAAGGCTAAGAACAATACGCCGCCCCGTCTTGCGAATCGCCTCCGCAATCTGGCGAATCTCCGTAGGTCGGTAAGGATGGTCGGAGATGCAATCCACCTTGATAAAGTCGATGCCCCATGCCGCATAACGCGCCAGCATGGAGTCGTAATAAGCCTGCCCGGCAGCATTATCCTTCACGCCAAAGTTGGCGTCATCCCAGGGACAAGTCTCGGTAGTATCCGCGGCATCGGCGGCATGCAAAGAGGAGCCCGCAATCGGCAGATTCTCCTTCACCACCTGCTTCGGAATTCCCCGAATAATGTGAATGCCAAATTTCAACCCCTGGCCGTGAACCCAGTCCGCCAGCGGCTTGAAACCAGCATTATTGGCCGAAGAAGGAAAGCGCTCCACCGTTGGCAGCAGCAAACCATTCGCGTCATAAAGGTAATTGCGCTCCGCCAGGTTGCTGCCGAAGGGGTTACGCATGTACCAGCCTTCGTCAATCACGGCATATCGCCATCCAAGCTGCCGCATTCCTGCCAGCACCTGGACGTTTGCCCTGAAATCCTCTTCTGTAATGGTGAGTCCGTAGGCGTCCCAACTGTTCCAGCCCATAGGCGGAGCGGGTGCGAGCCTGCGGGCGTTGGGTGCCGCATGGCTCGTCGCCGCAAGACAGAGAAAGGCAGAAAGCAGAACACAGCAGAAAGCGCGTTTCAAGGGCATGAGCAAACGTATACCATGCCGGATGCCGGCAGGTGTTGCTTCTTTTGTTCGAATCAATTGTGCTGCTTGAAGTTGGAGTTGTTAGAAATGTGCCGGAGTACAGGTTCGGCAACTGAAAGGATCGTATTTATTCACCGGCCTCGGCTCGATGCTCTCTCTTCTTGCGGGAGTATCTGCGGCCACCACGGGAACGATGCAGCGTAACGACTCTGCAATCCGTGCACTCCCATGGGTAAAGACCAAACGAAGGAAGAATCCGTTCCTGCATAAATCCGTCCCGCGAAACACGCTGCAGTTGCTTGCTTCCGCATTTCGGACAGATAATGCCGCGGACGGGTTCCGCCGAGACATTTGCTACTTCTTTTGCCCCCATCTTGTACCTTCTACACTTCCAGGATCGGAAGCGCCTGGAATGAACTGAAATGTAAGGCCCCCCTGATACAGCGCAGCTCGTGCAACGTTCAACCGCAAACGCATCAATTGGTTTCCTTTATACCACTTTGACGTATGAGCCCCCAAGGGATATACAGCGATAGCACTCTTTTAAGTACCAGCACTTCCAAACTGGCAACGCAAGTGTTTACGTCCCAAATCAGGAACGTAAACAATCCATTGCATATACCGCCAATTCGGTTACGGCCCGGGCCAAGGTCTGGGAAGTATTCAGCGACTCAGGACGCTCCAGATGTATACACTTCTCTGCTGCATATTTTTTAAACGCGATATCCACGTCATAGAGAATTTCGACGTGATCGCAGAGAAACCCTATAGGTTGTAGGATGAGGTTCCGCACCGATTGGTTGGCCAACTGGTCAATCGTCTCCTCGACCGTCGGGCCAATCCACGGCCCCCCGCTGGCTCCCTGGCTCTGGAAAGCAAAGTGCCACGCCGGAATCTCAGGAACCAGCGCAGCCACCAGCTCCGCGGTCTTCCGCGCATCTTCCGCGTAGGGGTCCGCGCCCTCTCCCGGCCAATGCCGCGGATGATTCTCATCCGGCGCAGGCGGCTGAATGGTTCGCGTCGGAACCGAGTGCGCCGTAAACAGCACCGGAGCGTACTCGCCAGTTTCCGCCTTGATGCGCTCCTGCGCAGCGCGAAGCCGCTCCGCAAAGGCCTCCGCCAACAGCGGCGAGTCCGCCCAGCTATCCGTAAAGTCAAACCGGATCTTCCCCGCCTCCGCCAGCACCGCCCGGTGATACAGTCCCACACTGGTCCTCGAGTTATGCGGCGCAAGGCAGATAACCGCCACTTCCTCAACACCATCCGCCACCATCTGCTTCACCACATCCGGAATATAAGGCCGCCAGTTGCGCATCCCCACATACACCGGAACCCCGCGTCCCAGCTTCGCCAGCTCGGCCTCCACCAGCTTCCCGTGCTCCATCGTGATTTCCGTAAGCGGGCTCTTGCCAATCAACGAGTAGCGATGCTGAATCTCCTCGACCACATGCTGCGGCATCGGCCTGCCGCTCACAACATTGCGCAGGTATTCAGGAATCTGGTCGATAGTCTCCGGCGTACCGTGAGCCAGCAGAAGAACAGCCAACTTAGACATTCGCACCCTCCTGCAACTTGAATTCGCGAACCATCTTCACCACCGCCTGCACATTCTCCACCGGCGTCCCCGGAACAATCCCGTGCCCAAGGTTGAAAATATGCCCCGGCCTTCCGTTCGCCGAGCGCAAAATCTCCCGCACCCGCGCCTCCAGAATCTCCTGCGGCGCAAACAGCGTAATCGGATCAAGATTCCCCTGCACCGCCCGCGTATGCCCCACCGCAGCCCAGCCATCCGCAAGCGGCTGCCGCCAGTCGAGCCCCAGAACATCCGCCCCGGTCTCCGCCATCTGCCCCAGCAGCCCCGCCGTCTCCACGCCAAAGTAGATAACCGGCACACCCAGATCCTGCACAGCGCGCACAAGCCGCTTCGTCGCCTCAAATGCATAGTCGCGGTAATCAGTCAGAGAAAGCGACCCCACCCAGCTATCGAAAATCTGGATAACGTCCGCCCCGGCCTGCACCTGCTGACGGCAATACTCCACCAGCACCGTAATAATCTTGTCCAGCAGCAGCGACCACGCCGCCGGTTCGCCATACATCAGCTTTTTCGTCTCAATGTAATTCCGCGAGCTGCCGCCCTCAATCATGTAGCTGGCCAGCGTAAACGGCGCGCCGCAAAAGCCTATAATCCCCAGCCGGTCGCGAAAATGCGCCGCCACCTTCTGAATCGCCCGCGCCACATAATCCAAATCACCCGCGCGATCCGTCCGCAGCGCACGAACATCCTCCGCCGTCCGCACAGGCTTATGTACCACCGGCCCCTCGCCCGCCTGAAACTCAAAATCGAGCCCCATCGGCTCCAGCGGCAACAGCAGGTCGGCAAAGATAATCGCCGCATCTACGCCCAGCTTTTCCGCGGCAGTAATCGTCACTTCCGCAGCAAGCTCTGGCTGCTTGCAGATTTCCACCAGCGTATGGTGCTTGCGAACCTCGCGATACTCCGCCATATAGCGCCCCGCCTGCCGCAAAAACCAAACAGGCGTACGGTCAACAGGCTTGCGCAGGCAGGCCCGCACAAAGCGGGTACCGGAAAGTAACGAATCAGATTGCATCTCAGCGTCGGGAAGATTCTCAGTTGTGCTCATTCTCAAGTCGTATCTCTACCCTTGATTCTACCGGGCAAACGCTAAGTTCGAGCACGCGAGCCTCAACTGGTGTGCTCCGCGTCACATTCCATCTCCGGCCCGCGGCAAAGCAGCCTGTGACAAGCACTCCCCCACTGCCACCGCGATTCGGACTGCGCTTCCCCCAGGAACAAGGTATCCTTCTCCTATCGGGATTTCTTTAGGGCAATTATCCATTCAAAATTAAGCCACTACTCGGACGGAGGAGTCATGAAGAAACACTCCAACCCTATCAGTAGTTTAGGAATCATCCTGCTTGTTCTGCTCCTGCAACCGCCACATCTGCGGGCACAATCAGCAAACGAAGACACCTTGCTTCAGCTCCAGCACGACTGGGCCGAAGCAAGAGTCAAGGGCAACATCCCTTTTCTTGAGAACTTCTACGCCAAAGAGTTCACCGTCGGCCTTATGAATGGCGCGGAGTCCTCTCGCGAGGAGGACATCGCCAAATTCTCCTCCGGCGACCTCAAGCCTGCCGTTATTACAGACTCACAGTTGAAGGTAAACATCTACGGTCAGGCTGCCCTGGTCACAGGCGTCGAACATCTGGAAGGAACCTACAAAGGCCATTCCGGACAATTTGACCTGCGCTTCGCCAACGTCTTCGTCTTTCGAGATAACAGGTGGCAACTGGCGCGCCATCAAGCCACGCCCATCAGCCGGTAAGCCTACTCCACCCAGGGGACCACTGCCGATGCTCCTCGAACACCTTCCGTCCTCGCCCGAACTGTGCACGCTCGTCGCCGCCTTTGAGGAGCGAAGCGCGCACTTCGGCAAAGCGAGCCTCACGCACCCCCTCCCGGCCCGCCCCGACCTCTTCATCGAGATTTACCTGGCCGAGCGCTACCGCGTCTCCCACGCGCACGAAGACTTCGACCTCTCCCCCGAAGTCTCCCTCGTCGGCCCGCACGGCGTAGGAACCACGCGCCTCTTCATGGCTGGAGAAATCCGCGCCTTCTCCATCCGCCTCCAGCCCGGCGCCATCCACCGCCTCCTCCGCTTCGACATGAACGCAATCGCCAACCGTGGCGTAGCCATGGCCGACGTATTCGGAAAGATGACCACCGGCCTGCGCGATGTCGTACTCCGCGCGCCAGACTTCCCCAGCCGTATCGCTGCCTCCGAAGCATGGCTCGGAAAACTCGTGCAGAACGTCCGCCCCATCGACCAGGTAGACATGGCCGCCCGCATGCTCCTGCGCTCCGGCGGCCAAACGCGCATCGAAGCACTCGCGCAATGGACCGGCCTCAGCGAGCGCCAGTTCGCCCGCCGCTTCTCTGCACAAATCGGCCTCAATCCCAAACTCTACGCCCGCACCATCCGCCTGAACTCCGTCTTCACCGCCCGGCAAAAACAACCGGAAGTGCTGTGGACCGAGCTAGCCCACGCCGCCGGCTACGCCGACCAGGCACATTTCGTCCGCGAGTGCCGCAACCTCACCGGCCTGCCACCTTCAACCTTCTTCACCAACTGGGCGCGCATTCCCTCAACCTGAGTGCTACCGCCCCATAAGCCGCGTAGCCAGCGCCTGCACCGCCGGATGAAAGGCAATCGGCCCCAGCGCCAGGTTGATTAGAAGCATCGAGCCCATCCCCCACCACCACGCCGGATGCACTCTCCTCCTCTGCGCCAGATCAAAAAACACCCCCACCCACGCAAATGTAAGAATGCTTCCGGTAATCGCCCAGGGGCCAAACGGCCCAAGCAGCGGCATCGGCAACAGCCGCGCAAACGCCGGCGCAGCCAGCACCAGCGCCGCAGAACACATCAGCCTCCGATGCCAGTCCTTCTGCTTCCGCAACGCAACCGCCGCAGCCACCAGCACACCAAAAACAACTATCCCCTCCACATTCACCACAAGAAAAATATTCGACGGAAAGAAATGAGGCACAGCGCCACGCTGCATCGCCATCACCGTCACAGCAATTCCCAGCGGAACCATCACCGCCGACAATACCGTTCCAAACCACCCCAGCGTGCGATGCAGCGCAACCGAGCCCCTGTTCACCAGCCAGCACTGCACAACATAAAGCAGCACCCAGCCGCCAAAAGCCAGCGCATGCAGATACACCTGCACCGGCAACGGCCCCCTCACGCGCCCCAACGCCGCATTCAGGCCAAACCCGGTATACGCCGTCACCGCAATCACAACCGCCATCCAGAAAAAGAAGCTCCGCTCGGTAGCAATCCCCTTTGTTCCCGACACCGCAATCGTCGCCATAGCCCCCTCCAGCCCACGCCCCGCTGAATTGATAGTGAGAATCTAGCGCAACCCTCCTCAGCAGAATTGAACATTTCCGACATAACTCCCCAAACGTCAAAAATGTCCGAAATTTTCAATCGGGCTAGCACAAATCCGCGATATTCATGAACGCAGAGCCCACCCCGCCAACAAAATCGGGCCCATATCAAGGAACCAAGGAGAAAACATGCTCTCTGCCGAAGACACCCAGGCCATCCAGAACACAATAGACACACTCTCCAACGCATGGAACACCAACGACATGCCCGCCTACGCCTCCTGCCTCACCGAAGACTGTGACTGGATCAACATCGTAGGCATGCACTGGCGCGGCAAGCCCGCCGTCATGAAGGCGCACACCGCCTTCCTCTCCACCATCTTCCGCGGAGTCAAGCAGGAAATCCTCGAAACCAACATTGCAGGAATCGCGCCAGGCGTAGCGCTGGCCATCATGACACTAAAAATGGGCGACTTCACCACTCCCGAAGGCCGCCTCGAACAAAACATGCACGACCGCATGTCCTACATCTTCCTCAAGCAGCCCAACGGAAACTGGCTCATCCGCGCCGCCCACAACACCACCATCAACCTCGCAGCCGCCCAGCACAACCCGGCAAAAGAGGACTGAGAAACTCTCAGTCCTCCTTGGGAGCAGTGGTCAAATCAGTAACGCTGAACTCGTCAAAGCGAGCCTCAAAAGATTCCTTGCCGGGAGCAGCCGTAACCATGCCAATCTTCACCGGCACGTTCGGCGGAAAGTAAGCCAGCCGGATCATGGACCACTTCGTCCCATCCAGCGAGTAGGAAATCTGCACCGTATCGTGAAAGCGCTGCAGCCGCATCCAGATGGAGGCGGGATTATCCGTGCGCGGCAATACCGACCAGTCCGAAAACTCCCTTGTCAGCACGGCACTCACGTTCTAATGACCATTCACAAACTCGATGCCCGTCTTGATCCAGTTCTTGTCGTCAATGCGAATCATCAAACCGGCCTGATGATACAGCTCATGGTACTTGCCCGAAATCTTCACCTTCGCTTCAAAGTTTCCGCTGCGCGTCTCATAGCGAAACGGCCCGCTATCGCGAACAAATCCATAGTGAGTAACCCGCCAGTAGTCCGTGCCGGCAGGCACCGTTTCCAGCAGTGAACCACCTTCCTGCTTCCACGTCTTCGGTTGGTTTTCCCATTGCATTGCACTTTTCGCAGTCTACGCCTCAGAGGTCATCGTAAACATGCCAGTGGCAACCGCCACCATGAATAGAGCCGAGAGCAATCGTTTCTGTTTCATCGCCGTCTCTTCCTGCTTCCATTCGCGCCTGCGCAATTACTGCGGGCGGAAAAGCTGCGATGCCGTCTTCGCAAGCCGCACCAGGGATGCACGGCTCATTCCCGCCTTTGCACCCACGCGTATACCGGCCAGCGTAGCTTGAAAAAAATCCGCAAGCGCATCGATCTCAACATCCGCAGATAACTCGCCTTCCTTCAAAGCCCGTTTCAGCGTGGCAATCAAGGCCTGCCGCAAATCCGCTCCACCGCCGCGCATTGACTGCAGAACCTCAACATCCTGCGAGCCAAACTCACAGATTGAGTTGATCCCCATGCACCCATCCGTGCTGGCAATGTCCTTCCGACTGGCAAACAGCATGAGAGCATCATGAACATTCCCCAGCGGCGAACCTGTCTTTCTAAGCTCCTCCACAATCGGCGTTGTGCTTTCACGGGAATACGTCTGAAGCGCTTCCAGAAACAACGCGCGCTTGTCGCCAAACGTGTCGTACATGCTCTGGCGCCCAATCCCCATCGACTGCATCAGATCATCCGTTGAAGTGCCTGCAAATCCCTTCTGTGAAAACGTAGCAATTGCACGGCGCAACGCTTTATCTCGGTCAAACTCCTTCGGGCGTGCCATACCGGATTATCTCTCACAACCACGGCCTGCATCCCCTTCAGAAAGCTTCGCGGCAAGCATCCTCCACGCCAAATTTATTGCATCGCGCAGCCTCGAAATTTCATTTTGGATAATATAATCCAAAATAAAAGGACGGCAAACATCCACCTATGAAAACAGTTCTCATCACAGGCGCATCCAGCGGCATCGGAGAAGCAGCAGCACAATATTTCCTCAAGCGCGGATGGCAAGTCGCTGCCACTGCCCGCAAACCGGAGACGCTGGGAGCGTGGAGCCATTCCCCAAACGCCTTCACGCTGCCTCTGGATGTAACCAGTCCCCAATCCGTCTCATCAGCAATCGCCGCGGTGCTTCAGCGCTTTGGCTCCATCGACGTACTCATCAACAACGCAGGCATCGGACTGGCTGGTCCTCTGGAAGCCATTCCCCTGTCGGAAGTAGAGCAGCACTTTCAGACAAACTTCTTCGGTGCCGTAAGAATGATTCAGGAAACCCTGCCAGCCTTTCGCAAACAAGGGCATGGCGTAATCGTCAATGTCTCATCAATTGTGGGGCGGTTCGGAGTGCCGTTCCTCTCCCCATATTGCGCAGGAAAATTCGCCATGGAAGGCCTGAGCGAATCCCTCTACTACGAACTGCAGCCTCTTCATATACGAATCAAGCTCATAGAACCCGGTGGAATCAAGACTAAGTTCAAACAGGTGTTCGCGCAGCACGGCAGTTATGAACCCGGCTTGAGCGCCGTAAGCAAGCGCATGGAGCAATCGTCTGCGGCAGACTCCAGGCTCCCCGGCCCGGCCAGCGTTGCGGAGGCAATCTTCAAGGCCGCCACAGATAACTCCGACAAACTCCGCTACCCCATCGAAACACAAGGAGCGTCCACACTAATCCGCCTTCTTCCAGCAGCAGCCTGGCGAAAGATAGTGAGCAAATCCTTCGGCCTTTCCTGAGAATCGCCACGAAAAAGACAGGCCGGGATTTCAGTTCCGGCAATAAATCCCAGCTGAATGAAAGGAGGCCTTTAGGCCCTGAGTCATGCTTTTGCCTTTTTATGTATCAACGCCATAATAGCAACACAAAACGCTAATATGGCGCAGATGCCGAAAACTTAGCTTGGTGTCTTGATGCCATGAAAACAGATTGAAAATAAAAGGCTTTTGAGCCTTTTCTGAAATTAGGAATAAAGCCGGCTGCAATAGAAATGGCCGCTATTGTTGGCGGCCATTTCATCTTCCTACCCTCTTCGGGAGCGAGCTCGTCAGGTGCCTGAGTATGGGGTCACCGAAGTCTATGAAAATACTTTACCAGCTTCAGCTACACTCATTCCATTCTGCGGGCATGGCCGATATGCTAAGTCACTACGCTGCCGACTTGTCTTATGGGCGGAGATAGAGGCAAGCTCCGCCGCGATAGAACGGTCGGTTGTGTTTCCCGGTCATGTCCATCATTAGCTGGACATCCGAGCCAGAAAAGATGTAACCAAGATTCTGGTGTTCCTGGACGACAGCACGAATCTGACCTTCCGCGATTGTCCCGAAACGAGCCATCAAGTCTGTAAATTCGTCGATGATGAGCGCAACCGGCCGACCATTCGCTTGTTCTCCAGCCGCTCTATCCAGCCAACCCAATGTCTTCGCCAGGCTGGCAATCTGATGATGACTGTTGACCGAACTGTCAGGAGCGATTGGAGCCCACATCTTCAGTCCTTGCTCTAAGGCAGCCTGCACAATCTCATCGATCAGTTTCCATACGTCCGGCGTGGCCTCTGCGTTGACGTGCAACGCAATGGCTCCCTTGCCGATCATATTTCTCTGCTCAGCGCGTAAAATTGTGGTTTTTCATACCCACGCGGGCCAATGAGAAACAGCCGTGAACCGTCACGGATTGTGTTTTCAACCTGGCGTATCTCGTCTTGTCAAACAACAAGGTTGCTCGGTTTGAAGTTGTTTCCGAATTGGAAGGCATTGCGCGTGATTGTCATTCGTGCGTTTCCAGCTTTCCTGCTTTCTGAACAGATATGTGGCCAGACTACTCGCATGACCAATGTGCTGCATCTGTCCATGTGGGCGTGGATAACCCCTTATGCCCATTAGATCGGGGACCTGTCTTCACTCCATACAGCACCGCCTCAGTCATGCGCCGTGGTGGGTCTTTGCGGGATCTGCATGTCTCAGGCGGCATCACGCAACAACGGTCCCAGCTTCTCCCACTGCCCATCGGTCAAATAGCTCGGAGGGCATGTCATGAACCTAAACACGCTCTTGGACCTCGCATACACCTCCCGGCATTTCTCTACTTGGTTTTTTAGACAGGCTCAGAGCACTGTCATCGCTGTTTCAGGGTAAAGATAACTGTTCGTTTGCCTTTGAAGTGCCGAGGGTACCTGATATCTGTCGGGAAGGCGTGCCGCTTAATTTACACCCTTGATTACTAAAGGGAATTAGACCTTCGTGCTTTGTCATTTTGGCAGATGCGTGCAATTGTATGGCTACTTACGGGGCCTGGGGAGCCCCTTTGAGATGAGATCAATCCAGATAGCATGCACTCTTGCCTTGTTTTCAGGGATCGTGTTCATCAATCAGGGGGAGCAAGCCATCTCGGCTCAGGCGGCCGCTTCTCAGAACATAGTCGAGCAAATAGGCGCGAGATTTTCCGGAGGGCAACCTGTACAGCAGGTTGAGATATCCGGCAATGCGTCGTGGCACATGGGAAGCCTGGAGGATACGGGCACTGTGAGCATGACAGCTTCAGCGAATGGCTCTTCGCAGATGCAGCTTCTACTTGCAAGCAGTGGTATGAAGACCGAGTCCCAGACAGGCATAGGACCGACCACGACATGTAGCTGGACCGGAGCGGACGGAGCGCCTCATGCGATTAGTTCGGATAGCTGCCTGAAGCCTCTCTTGTGGTTTCTGCCTGCATTTTCTCTGCAATCCTCTTTCATGCAGAACTCTTTGAGAGTTTCCGATTTAGGCTTTGATAATCCTGATGGCACAGGCAGCTATCGTCATTTGCGGAGCAATGTGTCTCTAAGCGGCTTACCCGAATCACTAGGCAGCAAGATCAGTTCCGACAGCAGTACTGATCTCTGGCTTGACTCGGCTACGCTGCGCCCTCTTGGCCTGTCTTATTCGGTTCATCCGGATGATGGCGCGCCTACTCAGATAGCCATTGATATTCGTTTCTCGAACTACCGCCAAGTGAATGGAGTGCAGGTGCCTTTTCATATCCAGCGATATGTAAACGGTACGCTTCAGCTTGACATTGTTGTGAGCACGGTACGGATCAATTGACCACAACTTCACGAAGGTGAGCCTTATGCGCACGATGCTCTGGAAGGTCTCTTTTTTCTTTTTTGCTATGGTTCTTGCATTTGTTCCCACGTATGGCCAGGTTGCTACTGGTACGTATGCAAATGGCACCTTCGACACAAAAGGTGTGGATACGATTAACGTCGGGAACCTAAATGTTCATCTCAGCATTCCAGTTCTGAACAAAGCTGGCCGCGGGCTTCCTTTTTATTACAACCTGGGCTATGACAGTTCGATCTGGACGCCTGTCAGTGTCAACGGATCATTGACGTGGCAACCTGCACAGGAGTTTGGATGGCAGGGTGATACCGAAATTATTTCCGGTTATCTTAGCTACTCTCAGGCACAGGTTTCTGGTGACTGCTCGGGGGCTCACACGCATCCTTCAACGCTGACTATTACTGGGACTGTCTATCACGACGCATATGGTGTGTCTCACCCGTTTCCAGGCAGATATATGGAGAATCTCTGCACCGGAGTCACTACAAATACCATTCCGATTAATGCCAGTGATGGATCTGGGTATAAGATCTCGAGCGACGGAACAGGATATGGATACCCAGACGGAATCATAACGGATCGCTTTAAACACACTTTTGATGTTCCTGTCAATACAAATACCGGAACATCAACCGTTACAGACGCGAACGGCAATGAGATCAGCGTAGACGGAAGTGGCCATTTCAAGGATACGACAGGACAGGTAGTACTTACGGTAGCGGGAAGTGCCCCAAGTGCGCATACATTTACCTATACCGACACGGGCGGTACTTCGCGGGCAGTGACTGTAAGCTATGTGACGAGGATGGTGCAGACGAACTTCCAATGCAGTGGCGTGGGGGAGTATGCGGCGACATCAACACCTCTCGTGGATAAGATCACCTTTCCCGACGGCACTTATTACCAGTTTGGCTATGAGTCGACACCTGGGGCCTCGACGAGTGTAACTGGGCGGGTTGCAAGCATACGTCTGCCGCAGGGAGGGACAATTCACTATAGCTACACCGGAGGAAGCAATGGCACCGGCATCGAGTGCGCAGATGGAAGTACATCGGGGCTGACGCGAAAGCTCGACGCAGACTCTAATTCCGATTCCTCCTCCTGGACGTATACGCGCAGTTCCCCGAGCGGTACGGGGACGAGTCATACCGTGGTCCAGGATGGTTTTGGGAATAATCAGGTGTACGACTTCGTCGAGGCAAGCAGTACGACGGTAAATGCTTATTACGAGACACAGCGGAAGATTTATCAAGGGACGACGAGCGGAACACTTTTGCTGACGCGGACGACCTGCTACAACGGGACGGGCACAGCTGCTGCATGCACAAATACCACGGCAGCGCCTACAGCGGCGTTCGCGGAGATCGATACATATGAAACGCTGAATGGGGCCCAAACACACGGCGCGACCACGAAGTACGACGCTTACGGAGACCAGACCGAGGTGGACGTTTATGATTTCGCCTCGGGTGCGACGAATAGAGGTTTACTTCTGAGCCAGAAGAAGATGACATACGGGTACAGCATCGCTGGGCTTCCTACAGAGGTGGACTCTTACGACGGGAGCGGTAACCAGGTAGGGAAGTTGCAATACGCCTACGATGAGAGCACGCCATCTTCGAGTTCAGGGGTGCCGCAGCATGTGTCGGTAAGCGGGGCACGCGGCAATCTGACGACCGCTAAGAGCTATTCCACATCGAGCGCCTATCTCACTTCGACGTATACGTATAAAGATACCGGTTCTGTGCTTACGTACGCAGGGCCCGGGACAGGCACGACGAGCTATGGCTATGACAGCAGTTACGTCTATAACCTAAGTACGACGCTGCCAACGCCTTCGAGTGGAATTGCTCTTAGTTCCTCCGCCGGTTATGACACTTCGCATACCGGCTTGCCCACGAGTTCCACGGATCTGAATGGGCAGACGACAACTTTCTCGTCTTATGATTCGATGCTGAGGCCGCTCGAAACAGATTATCCGGTCGTTGGGAAGACGACCGTGTCGTATGCGGCGAACAGCACGACATCTGAGACCTACCAAAACAGCACCGTTCATGGAACCTCGGAGGTAATCTACGACGGTTATGGCCGGACGAGCCGGGTTCTTGTAGAGAACGGCCAAGGGACCAATCCCTGGTACCAGCAGGACTACTGCTATGACGCGAATGGCAACCTGAAGTACGTTTCTTATCCATACCAGGGAAGCGGTAGCGGTTCTGCGAAAGTCTGTTCCGGAGCGAGTACAGGGGCAAGCTCGACCTACGATGCCCTGGGAAGGCCGTTAACCGTGACGCGTTCGAGTTCGGAGTCTCAATCGTATCTGTACTCGGGACGCGCGACTAAGCTCACAGACGAGAATGGTGCAGCGCGTATTCTGCAAATCGATGGTTTGGGGCGTTCTAAATCAATCTGCGAAGTATCGTCTTCTTCACTACAGGGCAGTGGAACCCCAGTGAGTTGTGGAACGGATATCAGCGCAAACGGCTACCTGACCTCATACTCCTATTCAGTGTCGAGCGGGGCGACCGTTACTACCGTTACGCAGGGGGCACAGACGCGGACTTTCAAGGCAGACTGGCTGGGAAGAACAATTTCTGTTACAGAGCCGGAGACTGGCACGGCAAGTTATTCCTACGCGATCAACAGCACGGGCTTGCAGGTTGTTCGTACCAAGCCAAGAGCCAACCAGACTAGCGCATCGACGACTACCACCACGACAACACAATATGATCTTCTCGGGCGAGTCGTCAGCATTACGTATAACGATGGAGTGACTCCGACCAAGACCTTCAGCTACGACGCGAGCGCCAGTTGGAGTGATCTAACGCAGGCGAACCTGAAGGGCCGCTTATCGAAGGCTGCCGTCTCAAATGCGCAGACCATCTATAGCTACGACCAGATGGGCAGAGTGACGGACCTCGATCAGTGCCTGCCTGCGGGTTGCGGGACGGCGAGCCTTAATCACAAACTGCACTATAGCTATGACTGGGCGGGCAACCTTCTGACCTCGACGGATGGCACAGGCGTGCAGAGTACATATACGGTTTCCGTGGCAAATGAGGTAATGACGCTTACCAGTTCCCTCAATGATACGAACGATCCGCCAGCAATCCTCTCGGGTATTACCAACGGAGTTGCCGGTCCGCTGAGCTTCTCGCTCGGTAACGGTCTCAAAGGTGTCTATAGCTATGACACGCTGGGGCGTGCCAATGGTGGATGGGTGTGCTCGAATAGCACTTCAGCTTCCTGCACGGGAGGGACAACGGTATACGGCTTCACGGCTGGCTGGAAAGGCGTCCGAATGACGAATTCAATGGATTCCGTGCAGGGCCAGAGTGTGAACTATACGTATGATGAGTTCAATCGACTTACAGGGCGGACGGTGACCTCGGGTACGACGCAGAACTTTACCTATGACTATGACCGTTACGGAAACCGCTGGCACCAGAATGTGACGAGCGGCAGCGGCCCTGCTCCGCAATACAGCTTCACGGCGTCCAACAACCAGATCAGCGGTTACACTTATGACGCGGCCGGCAATATGACCTACGACGGTCTGCACCACTACACGTACGATGCAGAAGGAAACATTACTGCGGTAGACACGACGGCGGCGACATATGTATATGACGCACTGAACCATCGTATTGAGACTACTAACAGCGCGGGGACGACGGGGTATGTTTTCAATGCCAACGGGCAGCGTGTCTCGATCTGGACATTGAGCGGGACGACGCAGACTCAGCTTCAAGGACAGTATTACTGGGGCGCGAAGCCGGTTGCCTATCACAAGGCGGGCGCAGTGCACTTCCAGCACCAGGACTGGCAGGGTACGGAACGTGTGCGTACCTCCTATAATGGCACGGTGGAAGGCAAGTACAGTTCGCTGCCCTTTGGCGATTCGCAGACGATAGTTTCAGGCTCTGACACTGATACTTATCACTATGCCGGGCTTGACTCGGACAGCGATTCGGGAACCGACCATGCGCAGTTCCGGCAGTACAGCAGCACGCAGGGGCGCTGGTTGTCTCCTGACCCCTATTCTGGGAGCTATGATGCCACCAATCCGCAGAGCTTCAACCGCTATGTGTATGTGTTGAATAATCCACTGCACTATGTTGATTCGTCGGGACTGGATGAAAGCGGTGATTGTTTAGATTATGACGATCCGGGGGATTGTGATGGTGGTGGAGATGGCGGCGGTTATGGTGGAGATGGCGGCGGTTATGGTGGAGATGGCGGCGGCTATGATGGTGGCATAGATAGCGGTCCTTGTGGTGCTGATGGTAGCGGATGTAACCCTATAGTGCAGATCCCATGCCCTGATGGGGTTGATGGCCCCTGTTTTGGCACGTCAATGTCTGGAGGAGGATCACCGGATACTTGTAATATGAGCGATCCTATGTGCCAGCTTCTGTACCAACAATTATTCTCGAACATCCCATATCAACTTCCTAGTGGGGGCGGTGGTGCCCCAAGTAGTGAGACAATGTACTACCTGAAGCAGTGGTGGAAGGACGTAAAGAATTGTGTTGGGAATGTTGGAATCCCGACGCTGCTCGCCGACCTGAATCCTATCCCTGGGCCGGATGCAAATGGAGCTGTTGGAGTCATACAGGGCTACATTGATTCACAAACCCAAGCGGCCTATCAAGCCGCTGCTGCCTGGAGTGTTTCAAGGGGTCTTACTGTACCACTTCGCTCAAGCATCGTACGAGCAGGGCTTACTAGAGCTGAGGGGTTTGCGAAGGTGTCAGATGGATTATTGGCCTTGAATTTTGGAATAGCAGCCGTTGACTCAATCATTGCTGAAGCCAGAGGATGCCAATGAAATCTATTGCGAAATCTCGTCCCCACACCGCCAGACTGCGTGATTTCACACTGTATTTGTTGATTTCACTGACCATGGTCTGTTTAGCGCTAGTGCTCGCCCAAACTTCTTTAACCCACGATGAATTAATTCGATGGGGAGGCTTGGCGGCGAATACGCTATTTCTCTTCGGCTTCTTCATCTCTCGGAGCAGAGAGGCGTTTATAAATTGGAGATTCTGGGGATTGCTTATACTTCTTTTGGCGGCGCACCTCGCGGTCTTCATTACACTGCTGATTCACATCCAAGAGTGGAGGCTAATCTGGTTTGCAGGCATGGCAATTGAATACCCGCTTTTCGTTTACCTTCGGGACATGACGGGGATTTGGCCGCGGAGGAGATCAAGCGATCTCAACATGTATCGCCCCAAATAACACGACTCAAAATCCTTGGAAGAAGTTCGGTAAAGCAATCGTTTCATGCGCGACCGGCTCGGCTGGTACCGCCGGTGCAGGTGCGGGTTTACTAGCTGCTGGTTCGAATATTCTCTCTACTGGAACCAAGATCGGTAACTTTACACCTGGAACCTCTATAGCATCGCAATTCTTCCGATCCGTTTTGCCTCAAACGATCCCATCAACATGGGCTCCGACGCTTATAAATCCCCTTGCAGAATCCAGCGTTCTTGGTGGGGTCGTAGGAAGGTGGGTTCCTGTAGTCGGAGAGGCGTTGCTAATCAAGAGTGGCGCTGATTTTCTGTCGTGCGTTTGGCCGGATGATGCTGACTACTAAAATCAGGAGAATGCACCTATGTCGGTAGCAGAGGAAGTGCTCGCTCTGGTAGCCAAGAAGACTGGTAGACCGGAAAGTAGCATTACGCCAGAGAAGACTTTTTATCAGCTTGGCATCGACGGCGATGACGCGGTTGAGTTGATCGGCGAGCTGTGCAGGCGATACGAAGTGCCTACGGAGAAGATCAATCTGAGCAAGTACATCGGCCCTGAGGGGAGCGGAATACTAAATCACATCCTCTACGCCTTCAGCCGCAAGAACACGCAGAGCACCGAAGAACGCGTGGAGTTGCGAATCGGCGACCTCATCCATACCGCCGAAGATCGCCGCTGGTTCGATCTGCCCGCCGACTCGCAATGACGCCATCGTCGAGCAAGGCCGTCCCCGAAGGGACGGCCTGCCTGCATCTATGGCGGTAGCCAGGGATCACCCTCCCGCATCCCCCAGCAGCATCCCTGCGGCACTGAAATTATCTCTCCTGCCGACATCCCTGAAGAGCGCCATGCTTCGCATGGGAAGTAAGGTGACACGTCACCCCAGAATGGGAGCTGTGGAGTAACCTGAAGTTCCCCGCCGGGAACGTCTCTGGAATGAGCGGCGTACAGCCGATGACCGCGAAAACGCTGGTGTTTGCAAGTTGCTGTGCGTGAACGTCTGTGGAATTGATCTGCTCCCAAATTTCCGCACAGACCGGAATATGATTTTCGTATTCAGAGGGTGAGCGGGAGATGTCGAAGAGCAAGCACAGTGAAGCGCGGATGATTGGTGCGCTGAAGCAGTTGGAGGCGGGCCGGAAGGCCGAGGATGTAGCCCGCGAGATGGGCGTATCCAAGCATACGATATGCATCGCGGCGCGCCGCTATCGATTCGCTGCGATAATGGCCCGGAGCTGACGAGTCGCCATTTCCTGGCCTGGGC